>NZ_SMKF01000235.1 GCF_004348325.1 Micromonospora sp. KC213
GTGCCGGGTGGGTCGCCGGGGCCACGTCGGTGCGGTGCAGGGCCGAGTAGACCAGCAGGAGGAGCGCCAGCAGTGCCGGTACGCCGAAGAAGGCGGTCAGCCAACCAACCCGAGCAGAAAAACGGTCGAACAGCACAAAAGCACTCTAACGCCATGCCTCCGGTTTGGCGGGCTCATCCGCGTCGGGTTCGGCCGGAGGCGCCGGGGCGGCCCCGATCCCGGCAGCTCCCGGGCACTGGAAGGCATTACACGCGCCGGAAGCCGGGGTGGTTCGAAAAAGGCCCGAGAAAATTCCACACGGACACTGATCCGCGGACCCTACCGCTCCGTACTGGATGGGGGAGCAGGTCGGCCGGTGGCGGTGCCGCCGTGAGACATGATCGAGGAGCAGATGGCCCGGGCAAAGCAGAACCAGAAGGCGGAGGCCGTCCGTACGAGCACCAGCAGCCGTGGTGTCCGGACCGTGTCCAAGTCCTCGATGGCACTGATGGGCGCCTCCGCGTTCGGCCTGGCGTGGGCGGGCATCGAGATGTCCGGCAACGGCGGGGCCATGTACGCGTACGGCTTCGTGTTCACCGAGTTCTTCGCCGGGGTGGCCACCCTGGTCTCGCTCAGTCTGACGGTGATGCTGGGTCTACTCGCCACCGACCGGCTGGTGTTGCAGGCCCGGCACCGGCTGCTGCTCCAGTCCGCCCACCGCGCCACCGGCATCCTCGCCGTCGCCGGCCTGATCTTCCACATCATCACCAAGATCTCCATCGGTCGGGCCGGTCCCACCGACGCCGTGGTGCCGTTCATCGGCGGCTACGGCCTCTACGTCGGTCTCGGCACCGTCGCCTCGTTCCTCATGGTCAGCGTCCTGTGGACCGGGCTGGTCCGGGTCCGCTTCGCCGGGGTCGGACCGAAGTGGTTCTGGCGGGCGCTGCACTCCATGGCCTACCTCGCCTGGCCGTTCGCGCTGACCCACGGTCTCAACGTCGGTCGTAAGCCCGCGACCTGGGTGATGCTGAGCTACCTGGTCTGCGTGGTGCTCGTGGTGGTCGCACTGCTGGTCCGGCTCTCGGTCTACCTCACCAGACGCAGCCGGGAACAGACCCAGGCCGCCGCGCTGAACGCGGCGATGACCGGCAAGGGCGAGGAGAGCAAGACCAAGATCCTGCTCGGCGGTCTCGGCCTGCGCAAGGGCGAGGAGGAGGAGAGCCGGGGGGCCCGCAGCGGTTGGGCGGAGACCACCGCCGGGTCGTGGGGGGCGGCACCCACTGCCGCCACCCGTCGCGACCCCGACCGGTTCACCGTGCCGGTGGTGCCCGAACCCGGCACCCTGCGCGAACCGGTCCGCGCCGGCCGCTCCCGCCGCGAGGTGGAGGAGCCGGAGCCGCGTCGCCGCGAGCGGGACTCGACGCCCGCTGCCCGGCGCACCGAGCGGGTACGCGACGAGGAGCGGTCCAGCCGCCGTCGCGAGGAGGACGTCGCCCCGGTCTCCAGCGGTCGCCGCGCCCGGTACGAGGAGGACGAGGACGTGCGTCCGGTGTCGTCCGGTCGTCGGGCTCGGTACGAGGAGGACGAGGACGTGCGTCCGGTGTCGACGGGCCGTCGCGCCCGGTACGAGGACGAGGATGTCCGTCCGGTGTCGTCCGGTCGTCGGGCTCGGTACGAGGAGGACGAGGACGTGCGTCCGGTGTCGACGGGCCGTCGCGCCCGGTACGAGGACGAGGATGTCCGTCCGGTGTCGTCCGGTCGTCGGGCTCGGTACGAGGAGGACGAGGACGTGCGTCCGGTGTCCACCGGCCGTCGCGCCCGCCGCGACGACGACGATGTGGCCGCCCGCTACTCCGCGCCGCCCCGGCGTCGCACCGCCGATCCCGAGGAGCCCTGGGACAGCCCGCGCCGCTGGGAGAGTTCCCGGCCCATCTCGGCTGAGCCGGTCTCCGCCGGCCGGCACAGCATCGAGCCGGACGTGCCCGAGGAGCCCGACTACTGGCGTCCGCCGGCCCGGTACGTGGCCGACGACCTGCCCGTCGACGACACCCCGACCCTGGTCGACCTCGCCTCCCGGCGCAAGATGCGGGCCACCGGCGACAGCCGGTCCGGCCGGCGCAAGGGCCGGGCCGACGCGGCCGAGGTGGACGGAGCGTACTGGGCCGGGCTGCGGGGTGAGGCCAAGTGAAGCGGACCAAGGTGCCCCCGGTGGCCTGCATCGGCGAGCCCCGGCTCACCGCCGGGTTCGCCGAGTTCGGCCGGCTCGACCTCGTCGCACACGAGATGGTGCACGGCCCGATCGGGCCGATGGAACCGAGCAACCTGCTCCGGCTGGCCGAGAGCATCCAACTCAAGGGCAAGGGCGGCGCGGGCTTCCCCTTCTTCACAAAGCTCAAGGCGGTGCTGGACTCCTGCAAGCGGCAGGACCTGCCTGCCGTGGTGGTGGTCAACGCCACTGAGGGGGAGCCGGCGAGCTGGAAGGACAAGGTCCTGCTCACCCGCGCGCCGCACCTGATCCTCGACGGCGCGGCGCTGGCCGCGTACGCGCTCGACGCCGAGGAGATCGTGCTCTGCGTGGCCGACGACCTCGTCGGCCTGGACTCGCTCACCGAGGCCCTCCAGGAACGCCGGATGCCGGTGCCGACCGGCATCGTCACCGTGCCGCACCGGTTCGTCTCCGGCGAGGGGGGCGCGCTGGTCAACGGGATCAACGGTTTGCCGCACATCCCGCCCGGCACCAAGAAGCGGTCCAGCGACTCCGGCGTGCGGAACCTGCCCACCCTGCTGTCCAACGCCGAGACGTACGCCCAGGTCGCCATCGCGGCCCGGCTCGGTCCGTACGAGTACGCGGCGCTCGGCACCGACGACGAACCCGGCACCGTGCTGCTCACCGTGACCGGCCAGGCCAAGCGGCCGGCCGTGGTCGAGTGCGCCGCCGGCACCCCGCTGCGGGAGATCCTCGACCTGTGTGAGGTGCCGGACGGGCCGGGCATCCTGACGGGCGGCTACCACGGCCGGTGGATCACCCCGGAGGCGGCGGACAAGGCGTTGGTCTCCCGCGCGGGTCTCACCGCGGTCGGCGGCACCCTCGGCGCCGGCATCATCGTCCCGCTGGGTCGGGACACCTGCCCGCTCGGCGAGGCCGCGCAGGTGGTCCGCTACCTGGCCGGCGAGTCCTCCGGCCAGTGCGGGCCGTGCAAGCGGGGCCTGCCCGACCTGGCCCGCGCGGTCGACCTGGCCGTCTCCGGCAGCGCGCCGGTCGAGGTGGTCCGGGCCGCCGCCGGTGACGTCAAGGGACGCGGCGCGTGCAGCCACCCCGACGGCACCTCCCGGTTCGCGCTCTCGGCGATGGAGGTCTTCGGCGACGACCTGAAGCTGCACACCACCGGGGAGGGCTGCGGCAAGCGGGTCAAGGGCGTGATGGGACTGCCCGGCGCGCCCGATCCCGACCCGAAGAAGCTCGCCCTGGACTGGTCCCGCTGCGACGGGCACGGGCTCTGCGCGCACGTCGTGCCGGACTTCATCCGGCTCGACCAGAACGGATACCCCGCCTTCCCCGCCACACCGGTGCCGACCTGGCTCAAGGAGGGCGCGATGAAGGCGGTCAAGGTCTGCCCGGCGCTGGCGCTGCGGCTGGTCGACGCGAAGTAGCCCACCGAGAGGAGACCGGGATGCGGTCGTACCCCGGCAACACGACGGGTGGCCGGCCGCCCGCCCGGCTCGTCACCGCCGCCGCGCTGACGGTCGCGCTGGCCAGCTGCGCGGGCGGAGAGCCGCCCCGGACGCAGCCGGTCAACGAGGTCGCCGTGGTGGCCACCGCCACACCGCCCGCCACCGCCACACCGCCCGCGAGCGGCTCGGCGGCGCCCGTGTCGGAGACGCTGAGGTTCACCGCGAAGACCCTCGACGGCGCGGCCTTCTCCGCTGCCGACCTGGCCGGCAAGCCGGTGGTGCTCTGGTTCTGGGCGCCCTGGTGCGCGACCTGCGCCAGTCAGGCGTGGACGGTGGCCGAGATCGCCCCGCAGTTCCGGGACCGGGTGCCGATCGTCGGCGTCGCCGGTCTCGGCCAGCACAAGGCCATGAAGGACTTCGTCACCGAGTTCGAACTCGGCGGCACCCTCCAACTCGACGACCGAACCGGCGCGCTCTGGCGGCGGTTCGAGGTCGTCGAGCAGAGCACGTTCGTGGTCATCGACCGGAACGGCAAGGTGATCCACCAGGGCTTCCTCGACGGCGAGGACCTCACCCGCCGGGTCACCGCGCTGGCCGGCTGATGGAGGCGCCGCTACTGCTCGCGGTGACCGCCGGCATGCTCGGCGCGGTCAACCCGTGCGGCTTCGCGATGCTGCCCGCGTACCTGTCGCTGCTGGTGGCCGGGGCTGCCGACACCCGGGGCGCCGTCGGCCGCGCGTTCACCGCCGCCGCCGGCCTGACCACCGGGTACGTCCTGGTCTTCGGCGCCTTCGGCCTCGCGTTGGCACCGGCGGCCGACTGGCTGCGCCCCCGGCTGCCCTGGTTCACCGTCGGGCTGGGCGTGTTGCTGCTGGCGCTGGGCTGTTGGCTGCTCGCCGGCCGGCGGCTGCCCACCGTGCGCCCGCTGGCCCGGGCACCCCGGCTGACCCGGTCGTGGGCGTCCACGGTGGTGTTCGGCATGGCCTACGCGCTCGCCTCCCTCGGCTGCGCGATCGCCCCGTTCCTGGCCATCGTGGTGACCAGCCTCCAGGCCGGGTCGGCGGCGCGGGGTATGGCGCTCTTCGTCGGGTACGCGGTCGGGATGGGGCTGGTGGTGACGGTCGCCGCGCTTGGTGTGGCGCTGCTGCGCGGCCAGGTGGTGGCCCGGCTGCGCGGCGCGGGGGCGTGGGTGCCCCGGCTCAGCGGCCTGGTGCTGCTGCTCGCCGGCGGCTATGTCGCCTGGTACGGCTGGTACGAGGTGCGGCTGGCACTGGGCCGGCGGGACGCCTTCGGCGACCCGGTGGTGGTCGGCGCGGCCCGGGTGCAGCAGGCGCTGGTCTCCGCGCTGGACACGGCCGGCCCGGCGGCGCTCGCCGGCGGGCTGGTGGTGCTGCTGGCGGTCGCGGCGCTGGTCCGGCGGCGGGGCCGGACGACGGCGGCGGAGGGCGGGTCGCCCGACCCCCACCGCCGGCGAATCAGCGTCTCGGGGTGAGCCGGTCGGTGCCGAGCCGGTCGCGGAGCACCTGTGGCACCAGCACCGAGCCGTCGGGCTGCTGGAACTGCTCCAGGATGGCCGGGAAAAGTCGGCTGGTGGCCAGTGCCGAACCGTTGAGGGTGTGCACGAAGCGGGTCTGCTTGCCGCCCGGCTCCCGGTACCGGATCGCCGCCCGGCGGGCCTGGTAGTCGCCGCCCCAGGAGACCGACGACACCTCCTTGTACTTGCCGGTGCTGGGCATCCAGACTTCGATGTCGAGGGTCTTGCGCATCGCGGCGCTGGCGTCACCGGCTGCCAGCAGGCTGGTCTGGTGGTGCAGGCCCAGCCGCTCGACCAGGCTCTCCACGTGGCCGACCATCGACTCCAGCGCGGCGTCGGCCTGCTCGGGCAGGGTGAACTGGAAGATCTCCACCTTGTTGAACTGGTGGCCCCGGACGGTGCCGCGCTCGTCGGAGTGCGAGCCGGCCGCCTCCCGGCGGTAGCAGGGGGTGTACGCGAACCGTTTCAGCGGCAGCGCGGCGGTGTCCAGGATCTCGTCCTGGTACGCCCCGAGGATCGCTGTCTCCGCGGTGGGCAGCAGGAACTGCCCGCGCGGCGCGGACTCCCGGTCCAGGTGGTAGACGTCGTCGTAGAACTTCGGGAACTGGCCGGCGGCGAAGCCCGCGGTGTCCAGCAGCAGGTGCGGCGGGAGCAGGAACTCGTACCCGGCCTTGATGTTCTGCTCGATCAGCCAGTTGACCAGCGCCCACTCCAGCTGGGCGCCCAGGCCGGTGTACATCCAGAAGCCGGAGCCGCCGAGTTTGACCCCGCGTTCGTGGTCCACCAGACCCAGCGCCCGGCTCAGCTCGACGTGGTCGCGCACCTTCTCGATCACCGGCGGCTCACCGAAGGTCTTCACCACCCGGTTGGCCTCCTTGCCGCCGGCCACGACGTCGTCGGCGGGCAGGTTGGGCAGCTCGCTCATCGCGCCGCGCAGCCGGGACTGCACCTCGTCCAGCTCCGCCTCCAGCTCGGCGAGCTGCTTGCGGCCGGCCTCCGGTGCGGAGACCTCCGGTTCGGTGCCGGCGCGCTTCGCCGCCGCGTACGCCCGCGCCTCCGCCTTGCGGCGCTGCCGCTCGGCGTCGATCCCGGTGATCAGGGCACGGCGTTCCTGGTCGAGCCGCTGGATCTCGTCCAGGACCCGGTTGACCTCGGCGGGATCCAGTCGCTTCGCCAGCGCGGTCGCCACCGCCTCGCGATCCTTCCGGATCAACTCCATGTCGAGCATGCTGCTCCGTACGCCTCCGTCCGGGAAGTCAGGTGGGAACCCACCGATGCTACCGTCGCGTCCACTCACGCCCGGTACGCCCGTACCCCGCGGCCACCGATGGTGCGCTCAGAGCCGGATCGGCATGAGGACGGAGAAGGCGTCCTCGTCGTCCGGGCGGCGGATGGCCAGCGGCGCGATCGGGCCGTCCAGCTCCAGCACCAGCTGCCCGCCGCCGGCGGCGTCGAGCGCGTCCAGCAGGTAACGGCCGTCCACCCCGACCCGTACCCCGGTGGTCGGCTCGTCCGGGGCGAGCACCCGCAGCCCCCGCTCGTCGGCGCCGAGCACGGTCACCGCGTACCGCCGCCCGGCGTGCTCCCGGTCCAGCGTGGGGGCGTCGGGGGCCCGCAACGCCGTCCGCAGGGCGGCGGCGTCGACCGGGAACCGGTGTGCCGGTGGCGCACCGGTCGACCGGGGCAGCAGCCGCCGGTAGTCGGGGAAGTCGTCCGGCATGGTCGCGCCGGCGACCTCGCGCCCGTCGACGGCGGCCACGACCCGTGTGCCGGTCAGGGTCAGGGTCACCGTC
>NZ_SMKF01000236.1 GCF_004348325.1 Micromonospora sp. KC213
GGCGAGACCCCACCAACAGGGGAGCTGCCCAGTTCGCCGCCCGCCGGGGGCACGCCGCCCTCGTCACCCGCGGGCATGCCCACCCCGCCGGCCGGGCCGGGGGTCGCCCCGCCGTTCGCCGCGCCCCCCACCGAGGGTGGCCGCAAGCGGCTCTGGCTGGGGCTCGGCGTCGGCGCGCTCGCGCTGCTGATCTGTTGCGGCGGAGGCGGCACCGCCCTGGTCGGGTTGAGCGTGAGCAGCATCCGGGCCAGTGAGGAGCAGGGTCACGCGATCGCCGATGAGTACTACGGCGCGCTGGTGCGCAAGGAGTACGGCAAGGCGTACGACACGCTCTGCGACGCGGTCCAGCGGCGCGAGTCCCGGTCGCAGTTCGTCCGCCGGGTGAGCGACGAGCCGGCGGTGGCGGGGTACCGGATCGGCGAGGTCGACCCGAACACGCTCACCGTGCCGGTGGAGGTGACCTTCAGCGGCGGCGGGCGGGACACCCAGACGGTGACCCTGGCCCCCGACCCGCAGACCGCCGGGCTGGAGGTCTGCGGGGTCAACTGATCCGCCCCCGGTATTCTCCTGGGTTCGGGATGCCGCTGGCCGTACCGTTGTCCCGAACTGTTCCGCTCCATCCACTCACGTCCCCGCCGACCGCCAGCCGGCGTAGGAGGAAACATGCCAGCCGACCGTATCGACGCCGTCGTCAGCCTCGCCAAGCGCCGGGGCTTCGTCTTTCCCTCCAGCGAGATCTACGGAGGCACCCGGTCGGCGTGGGACTACGGTCCGCTCGGCGTGGAGCTCAAGGAGAACGTCCGCCGGCAGTGGTGGAAGAGCATGGTCCAGCAGCGCGACGACGTCGTCGGTCTGGACTCGGCGGTCATCTTGGCCCGCAAGGTCTGGGAGGCCAGCGGTCACCTCGCCGAGTTCGTCGACCCGCTGACCGAGTGCCAGTCCTGCCACAAGCGGTTCCGCGCCGACCACCTGGAGGAGGCGTACGCCGAGAAGCACGGCAAGCCGCTGACCTCGCTGTCGGAGCTGAACTGCCCGAACTGCGGCAACAAGGGCACCTTCACCGAGCCGAAGATGTTCAACGGCCTGATGAAGACCTACCTCGGCCCGGTGGAGAGCGACGAGGGCCTGCACTACCTGCGCCCGGAGACCGCCCAGGGCATCTTCGTCAACTACAACAACGTGGCGACCGCCGCGCGCAAGAAGCCGCCGTTCGGCATCGCGCAGACCGGCAAGTCGTTCCGTAACGAGATCACCCCGGGCAACTTCATCTTCCGGACCCGCGAGTTCGAGCAGATGGAGATGGAGTTCTTCGTCGAGCCCGGCTCGGACGAGCAGTGGCACGAGTACTGGCTGCAGGAGCGCTGGAACTGGTACCTCGACCTGGGCCTGTCGGCGGAGAACATGCGCTTCTACGAGCACCCGAAGGAGAAGCTGTCCCACTACTCGAAGCGCACCGTCGACATCGAGTACCGGTTCCAGTTCGGCGGCAGCGAGTTCGCCGAACTGGAGGGGGTGGCCAACCGCACCGACTTCGACCTGTCCACGCACAGCAAGCACTCCGGCGTCGACCTGTCGTACTTCGACCAGACGCGCAACGAGCGCTGGACGCCGTACGTCATCGAGCCGGCCGCCGGCCTCACCCGCGCGGTGCTGGCCTTCCTGCTGGAGGCGTACGACGAGGACGAGGCCCCGAACACCAAGGGCGGGGTGGACAAGCGCACCGTGATGCGCTTCGACCCGCGGCTGGCCCCGGTCAAGGTGGCGGTGCTGCCGCTGTCCCGCAACGAGGCGCTCTCGCCGAAGGCGAAGGGGCTGGCCGCGCAGCTGCGCAGGCGCTGGGTGGTGGAGTTCGACGACTCGCAGGCGATCGGCCGCCGCTACCGCCGCCAGGACGAGATCGGCACCCCGTTCTGCGTCACCGTCGACTTCGACACCCTTGACGACGACGCGGTGACGGTGCGCAACCGGGACACCATGGCCCAGGAGCGGGTCTCCTTGGACCAGGTCGAGCGCTACCTGATCGAGCGCCTGCCCGGTTGCTGAGCCCGGACCACCGGCGGCCCCGTTCCCGCGCGAGCGGGGCCGTCGCCGTATCAGCCGCCGTCCGTGCCCGACCGGTGGTTGAGGGGGTACGTGATCTTGTGCGAGCATTCCCGGCGTTGATCTCATCATGGGGGTGTCCGCATGACCCAGCCGCCACATGACCACGACCCGCAGCGGCGGCGACTGCTGCGTCGCGCCGCCACGGTCGCCAGCACCACGGCCGGCGCGGGTGTCGCCGCCGCCGTGGGCCTACCCGCCGCCGCACAGGCCGCGCCGGGCGACAGCCTGATTATGGGTACGACCAATGACGCTGGCGGCCAGACCACCACGCTGAACGCCAGCGAGGGCATCGCCGCGCTTTCCCTGAACAACACCGAGGGAGTGGCGTTGCGGCTGGTGCCGAGCTCGAACCTGTACCCGCAGGTGCTCGAATCCGAGATGGGCACGATGGCCGTCGACGACCAGGGTGACCTGTTTATTCGCGCGGGCACCGACAGTGATGATGGTGATACGAACGGCTGGGCGTGGACCTCGGAATGGGCGACCATGTCGGTGGCCATGAGGCCGGTGCGCGTGCTGGACACCCGATCCCCGGACCTTCGCCGTCGGATTGTCGCCGGTAGCGCCAACCTCGACCCGACGACTGGCAAGCTGAAGCCGGGCGGTCCCATCGTGGTGGCCCTGGACGAGTACGTGCGGAACGGCTACGCCATGAAGGGCAATGTCACCGTTGTCGGCATGACCGGTCCCGGTTTCCTCACCGTCTGGGGTGGCGACACAAAGCCCACGGCTTCCACGGTGAATTGGTGGACGTCCGGTCAGATTCTCTCCAACTTCCTCTTCACCAGGCTGGGTGCCAGCGGTGCCTTCCGAAATGTGATCACGATCCAGGCGACGTCTTCGCCGACGCACGTGATCGTGGATTTGACGAGCCTGTTGGTCGGTCATCCCAGCCAGATCGTGTCCGGCCAGGCGTAGGCGGATCTGGTGTTTTCCGCGCTCTACCGGTCACCGCTGCCCGTGACCACCAGTCCCAGCCCTTCCACGTATTTCACGGGGGAACGAGATGAGTTCGTCAGCCTCTGACCGGTCCGCGTCGCGTCGCAGCCTGATCCGCCGCGCCGCCGTCACCGGTGGCGCGGCCGTCGCCGCCACCGCCGTGAGCGCCGTCAACGCCACGCAGGCCAGCGCCGACACCGGTGATCCGGTCGGCATCGGCCAGGTCAATGAGGGCTGGTGCACCACCATCACCAACGCGGCGCCGGACGGAGCGGCAACGCTCGTACTGCAGAACGACGTGGGTGCGAGTCTGCACCTGAAGCGGCAGGAGGTGACGCGGACCGTCACCGGGGGTGTCTACCCCACGACCGCTGGCCTCGGCGTGATCATCAGTCAGTCAGGGCAGCACCGGAAGCACGAGACGCTCACCACCGCCAACGCCACTATGCTGGTGCCGATTCCGCCGACCCGCGTTCTCGACACCCGTAGTCCGGCCGGTCGGGCCCGGCTGCTGGAGGGCGGCGGGCGGATCGATTCGCAGGGCCGGGCGACCGCCGGCACCTTTCTGGTGGTCCACCTGCGGGACATCGTGAACTACGGCGACGGCATGATCGGCAACATCACGGTCGCCAAGACCGAGAAGGCCGGCTTCGGCACCGTCTTCGGCCGGGGCGATCTCCCGGACGCGTCCACCATCAACTGGTTCGGCCCGGGTCAACTCCTCTCCAACGGTGTGATCACCCAGCTCGGGTCCTACGAGACGGCCGCCGGCGAGTACTACGAGGACGTCGTGGCGATCTACGTACAGAAGAGTGCGGCGGCGGTGATCCTCGACGTGACCGGGCTCCTCGTGTTCCATCCTGAGTCCGCCGTCATCAACAACCCGAAGACCCTCTCCGGCGGCGACGGGGTTCGGGCTCAGGTGATCAAGGAAAACGCAGAGCGGGGCAAGCGAGCGGTGCAGGCCGGTGCGTGACCACGGGACCGAGGAGAACAGCATGACCACCGCGGACGAGACGAGCGCGGCGACGACCCGCCGGCAGATCATCAAGAGCGGAGTGGTTGCGGGCGTCGGCGTCGGCGCGGCGGCAGTCGTCGCCTCGCCGGCCAGCGCCGCTGCCGGCGATCCGGTGATCATGGGTGCGGTCAACAACGACGCCGGCACGGCGGAAACGGTGCTGGTCGGTGGCTCCTCGGCCAGCCCCACCCTGGCGCTGAACCCGCCGGCCGGCCGTCCGGCGCTGCAGATCATGCCCGTCTTCGACCAGGATGTGCCCGCGGAGCTGCCTACCGGCTCGCTCGCTTACACCCACGAGGGTGACCTGGTGATTGGCGGCAAGGCCGGTACCAAGCAGTACGTGAGCACCTCACGGTGGGCCAACCGGACGGTGGCGATCCAGCCCAAGCGGATCCTGGACACCCGGGCCCTGCCATCGTCGACCATCTACGACCAGTACATCGCGGCCGGGCGGAGCAGTGTCGACAGCACCGGCAGGCTGCGGGCGAACAGCTTCATCCACCTGTCGTTGAGCAACCTGTCGGTGGCGTCGACCGGTCGGGCCGTGGGCGTCTACGTCAACCTGACCGTCGCCGGCACCGTCTCGGCAGGCGTACTGAGCGCCTACCCCGCATCGACCTCCGGGCGGCCGTCGACGTCATCGCTGAACTGGTGGGGGCCCAACCAGATCCTGTCCAACCTGGTAGAGGTGCAGCTGAGCGCCCTCGATGGTCGTAACTACTGCTTCACCATCTGGGTGAACGCCGCCACGTCGGTCATCGTGGACGTATCCGGACTGATTATGTCCAATCCTGGCACGTACTGACCGTACGCCGGTCGCCGTCGCGGTGTGAGTTCGCGCAATCTCGCGGCGGCGACGGCCACCGGTGGCTGGACCACCGCCGGGGGCGTGGGATTCTTGGGTACGTGACCAGTTCCGCCGTTCCCGTCGCCCGTCGCCCGCTCACCCTCGGGCGGCACCAGGTGTGGCCGCCGGTGGTGCTCGCCCCGATGGCCGGCATCACCAACGTCGGCTTCCGGCAGCTCTGCCGCGAGCAGGGCGGCGGCATCTACGTCTGCGAGATGATCACCACGGTCGCGCTGGTGGAGCGGAACCCGAAGACGCTCCGCATGATCGCCTTCGGCGCCGACGAGCAGCCACGCAGCCTGCAGCTCTACGGCACCGACCCGGAGACCACCGCCGCCGCCGTGCGGATCGTGGTGGAGAAGAACCTCGCCGACCACATCGACCTCAACTTCGGCTGCCCGGTGCCGAAGGTGACCCGCCGTGGCGGCGGCGCGGCGCTGCCGTGGCGGCGGCGGCTCTTCGCCCGGCTGGTACGGGCCGCGGTGGACGCGGCGTCACCCGCCGGGGTGCCGGTGACCGTGAAGATGCGCAAGGGCATCGACGACGAGCACCTGACGTACGTCGAGGCGGGGCTCGCCGCGCAGGACGCCGGGGTCGCGGCGGTCGCCCTGCACGGGCGTACGGCCGCCCAGCGGTACTCGGGCACGGCGGACTGGGACGCCATCGCCGCCCTCAAGCAGGCTCTCGACGTGCCGGTGCTCGGCAACGGCGACATCTGGGAGGCCGACGACGCGCTGCGGATGGTGGCGCACACCGGCGTCGACGGGGTGGTGATCGGCCGGGGCTGCCTGGGCCGGCCGTGGCTCTTCGCGGATCTGGCCGCCGCGTTCGACGGCCGCCCCGAGCGGCGGCTGCCCGCCCTCGGCGAGGTCGCGGCGACCATGCGCCGCCATGCCGAGCTGCTGGTCGACCAGTTCAGCGCCGGTGCGCGTACGCCGGCGCGGGGCGAGCGGGACGGCTGCACCGACTTCCGCAAGCACGTCGCCTGGTACCTGAAGGGTTTCCCGGTCGGCAGCGAGCTGCGCCGGGAGTTGGCGATGGTGGAGAGCCTGACCCAGCTCGACGACCTGCTCGGCAAGCTCGACCCGAGCGTGCCGTTCCCGGTGGAGGCGCTCGGCCAACCCCGTGGCCGCACCAACTCCCCGGGCAAGGTGTTCCTGCCCGACGGCTGGCTGGCCAGCCGGGACGACGACACCGTCCCCGAGGGTGCCGAGCTGGCCGACTCCGGCGGCTGACGCCGGGTACGACGAAGGGCCGGCCCCCGGGTGGGGGCCGGCCCTTCGTCGTGTTCTAAGTCAGTGGGAGTAGCCGCGGGTGGCGGCCCAGTCGGCGAGGGCGTCGATGTCCATCTGGTAGCTGGCCGTGGCCGGGTTGGCCGAGTCGGCGATGGTCACGATCTTCCCGCCGTCGCGGTAGCCGGTGACGCTGATGTAGTGCCCGCCTTCGAAGGAGTGCACGCCGCCGTCGGTGTCGATGGCGGTACCGGCGATGTTGACCACGACGCCCCGGCCGTCATCGATGGCGGCGACGATGTCGGCGCGCATCGTGTCGGTCTGCTTGTCGTCGGCCTTCGGCGTCTTGATCTCGACGCTGCGGTAGACGTCCTTGCCGGTTTCCTTGTTCAGGACGGGGGTGATGTCGTTGATGCTGTTGGTGCCGTTCTCGGTGGTGCCCATCCGCTTGGCCATGGCGTCGACGTCGATGTTCTTGCCCTGGACGGAGAGGGCGTTGCGGGCGGCGGCGGGGCCGCAGTAGTAGAAGTTGGGCTGGGCCTCGTAGTCGACCTTCAGCTCACGCTCGCCGTGGCCCTTGCGGTCGGTGCTGACCTGGGTGGCGGCCTTCTCGGCGGGGGCAGCCTGGGCGGCGATGGCCGGGCCGGCGATGCCGCCGGCGGTGGCGGCGATGGTGGCGACGGTCAGAGCGCTGTTGCGGATCAGATCGGTACGCATGGGGGATCGACCTTTCGTTCGGGGGATGCGGCGGCCGCGGGGAGCGGCTGCCGTGGAGAGAAGATGGTGTGTGCCCGGCGGCGGGGCCTGCGC
>NZ_SMKF01000237.1 GCF_004348325.1 Micromonospora sp. KC213
GGATTCCTCGCCGCCGCCGAGCACGCCGGTGGCGAAGAAGACCCCGAGCAGGATGCCGACCAACCCGACGGCGAGCGCGACCCGCAGCAGCGGGTCCCGGGGCAGACCCGGGCGGGTGGCCCGGCGGCCCGCGTAGACGGTGCCGGACGGGTCTCGGGGTGCGTCGGGAACGGGCATGAGGGCATAGTGACCCACCGGCCGGCGTGACGGCCACCCGGCCCGCGCGGCGGTGACCAAATCGACGCCGGCCGTCGGCCCGCCTGCCCAGGTCCGGCCGCGACACAGCGATTGTGGAGCCCCACCAACCGGGCGCGGAGCGTAAAGTGATCTCATGCGCGCACTGCGTGATCATGATCGGGCGGTGGTGACATTGCGGCGGTCGTACGCGGCCGTGCCGCCGGGGCAACCCGTACGCCTCGCCAAACGCACCTCCAACCTATTCCGTCCCCGGGCCGCGGTCAGCGCGCCCGGGCTGGACGTCTCCGGGCTCGACGGTGTGCTCGCCGTCGACCCGGACGCCCGCACCGCTGACGTGCAGGGCATGTGCACCTACGAGAACCTCGTGGACGCCACCCTGCCGTACGGGCTGATGCCGCTGGTCGTGCCGCAGCTGCGCACGATCACCCTGGGCGGTGCGGTCACCGGGCTGGGCATCGAGTCGACGTCGTTCCGCAACGGTCTGCCGCACGAGTCGGTGACCGAACTGGACGTGCTCACCGGCGCCGGTGACCTCGTCACCGCCCGCCCCGACGGGGAGCACGCCGACCTCTTCGCCGCCTTTCCCAACTCGCTGGGCAGTCTCGGCTACGCCACCCGGCTGCGCATCGAGCTGCAACCCGTACGCCACGCGGTGGTGCTGCGCAACGTACGGTTCGCCCGGCTGGAGGAGCTGACCGACGCCGTCGGCGAGGTGATCCTCAAGGGTGAGTGGGAGGGCCAGCCGGTCGACGCGATGGACGGGGTGATGTTCAGCCCCGGTGAGGCGTACCTGGTGCTGGCCACCTTCACCGACGACGCGCCCCGGCTCAGCGACTACACCGGCCAGGACATCTACTACCGTTCGCTGCGCCGGCGCACCCGCGACGCGCTCACCGCGTACCACTACCTGTGGCGCTGGGACACCGACTGGTTCTGGTGCTCGTCGGCGTTCGGCGTGCAGCATCCGGTCATCCGTCGGCTCTGGCCGGCCCGGTGGCGGCGCAGCGACGTCTACCACCGGCTGGTCCGCTTCGAGCACCGGCACCAGGTGGCGGCCCGGGTGGACCGGTTTCGCGGGCGGCCCGCCCGGGAGCGGGTGGTGCAGGACGTGGAGATCCCACTGGAGGGAACCGCCGATTTCCTGCGCTGGTTCGCCCGGCACGTGGGGATGAGCCCGGTCTGGCTCTGCCCGCTGCGGCTGCGGGAGCCGGCGGGGCCGGGTTCGGCGCGGGCCTGGCCGCTGTATCCACTGCAACCGGGGCGCAGTTACGTGAACGTCGGGTTCTGGGGCAGTGTGCCGATCGCCGAGGGTGCGGCGGACGGCGACGTGAACCGCTCGATCGAGCGGGCGGTGTCCGAGGCGGGCGGTCACAAGTCGCTCTACTCGGACGCGTACTACGACCGGGAGGCGTTCGACCGGCTTTACGGCGGGGACGTCTGGCGTGCCGTGAGGGACCGCTACGACCCGGATCACCGGCTTACGGGACTGTACGAGAAGGCGGTAGCACGAAGATGAGCCTCACCGATCGGGAACAGGGCGCGGCGGCCACGCCGGCCACGCCGCCGGGGCGTCGGCGTCCGGGGACGACCGTGGCGGACGTGATCCGCGCGGTCACCGCCGGGGGCCTGCCGGTCCGGATCACCGGGTACGACGGCAGCGCGACCGGCCCGGCCGACGCCGGGATCACCCTGGCCATCCGCTCCGAGCGAGGGCTGTCGTACCTGCTCACCGCGCCGGGCGACCTGGGCATGGCGCGGGCGTACGTCAGCGGCGACCTGGGGCTGGAGGGGGTGCACCCGGGCGACCCGTACGAGGCGTTGCGGGTGCTCAGGGACGGGCTGCGGCTGCGGGTGCCGTCGGTGGCGGAGGGGCTGGCCCTGGTTCGCGGGCTGGGCTGGGAGCGACTGCTGCCGCCCCCGCCCCCGCCGCAGGAGGCGCAGCCGCGCTGGCGGCGGGTGATGACCGGGCTGCGCCACTCCCGGGTCCGGGACAGCTCCGCCATCGCCCACCACTACGACGTGTCGAACGCCTTCTACGAGAAGGTGCTCGGCCCGTCGATGACGTACACCTGCGCGGTCTACCGCAGCCCCAGCGACTCCCTGGAGCAGGCGCAGGCGGCCAAGTACGACCTGGTCGCCGGCAAGCTGGCGTTGCGGCCGGGGATGCGGCTGCTGGACGTCGGGTGCGGCTGGGGCGGCATGGTCCGGCACGCGGCCCGCGAGTACGGCGTGCGGGCACTCGGGGTGACCCTGTCCCGGGCGCAGGCGCGGTGGGCGCAGGCGGCGATCGAGCGGGAGGGCCTGACCGGGCTGGCCGAGGTGCGGCACCTGGACTACCGGGACGCCCCGCGGGAACAGTTCGACGTGATCTCCTCGATCGGGCTGACCGAGCACATCGGGGTGCGTAACTATCCGGCGTACTTCGGGGCGCTGCGGGAGCGGCTGCGTCCGGAGGGCCGGCTGCTGAACCACTGCATCACCCGGGCCGACAACCGCGCCCCACACCGGTCCGGCGCGTTCATCGACCGGTACGTGTTCCCGGACGGCGAGCTGGCCGGGCCGGGCCGGCTGATCGGTGAGATCCACGACGCCGGGCTGGAGGTGCACCACGAGGAGAACCTCCGCCAGCACTACGCGCTGACGCTGGCCGCCTGGTGCCGCAACCTGGTGGAGCACTGGGACTTCTGCGTGGCCGAGGTGGGTGAGGGTCGGGCCCGGGTCTGGGGGCTGTACCTGGCCGGGTCACGGCTGGCCTTCGAGACCAACGGCATCCAGTTGCACCAGGTTCTCGCCACCCGCAACGGGACGCAGGGCGTGAACAACTACCCCCTGCGTCCCGACTGGACGCCATGAGCCGCTGAGGTGGGCCACGCCGTGAGGCGTGGACGAAGGCCGCGCCGGGTGTGGCGCGGCCTTCGTCGTAACCATTGACAACGAATCACCTGCGAGCTGGACGGCTCCGACGGGAAGACCAGGCGCCGCTACCACGAGGTGGCCGACTGGCAGCCGATCTGGGTGGAGGAGGACATCCCCGCCGGTGCCTGACCGCTGCCGGTGTGGGGCCACGGCCCACACCGGCGTGCGTCACCGACACCCGCGAACCGGTGTCCGTCGGTCCGACCCGCGCCGGACGGCGTACTCACCTGGTCGGGACGCGGACCTCCGGCTGCGTCGCCACGCGCTTCGAAGCGGCGGCGGGCGCGGAGGAAGCAGGTCGGTTTCGGGTCGTGCCGGTGCGGGCGTGGGTCGCGTACACGGTCAGGCCCACGAAGGTCAGACCGCCCACCAGGTTGCCGATGACGGTCGGGATCTCGTTCCAGACGAGGTAGTCCATGACCGAGAAGTCGCCGCCGAGCATCAGTCCGGACGGGAACAGGTACATGTTCACGACCGAGTGCTCGAACCCCATGTAGAAGAAGACCAGGATGGGCATCCACATGGCGATCACCTTGCCGGAGACGCTCGTCGACATCATCGCGCCGACAACGCCGGTGGAGACCATCCAGTTGCACAGGACGCCCCGGATGAAGAGGGTCAGCATGCCGGCGGCACCGTGTTCGGCGTAGCCGACCGTACGACCTTCGCCGATGTTGCCGATCGCCTGGCCGACGTCGTTCGGTTCGCCGGTGAAGGCGAAGGTGAAGGTCACGGCCATCATGAGGGCGACGGTGAGCGCTCCGGCGAAGTTACCGACGAAGACGAGACTCCAGTTGCGCAGCACCGAGCGGAACCGCACGCCCGGACGTCTGTCTATCAGTGCCAGGGGAACCAGGGTGAACACGCCGGTCAGGAGGTCGAACCCGAGTAGGTACAGCATGCAGAACCCGACGGGGAAGAGGATGGCGCCGACGACGGGCTCACCCGTCTCCACGGTGACGGTGACGGCGAACGCCGCGGCCAGGGAGAGGATCGCGCCGGCCATGTACGCGCGGATCAGGGTGTCCCGAGCGGCCATGAAGACCTTCGCCTCGCCCGCGTCGATCATCTTGACAGCCAGGTCTCCTGGCTTCACGTACGACATGACGTCGCTCCTTCCACGATGGACCTGGTAGGGCAGCGGGGCCTGTCGGACCGTGGCGAGCCCGGTGGTGGACCGATTCTGTGAACCCCGGATTCCCGCCGTGTTGCGAAGGGTAGTTGATCCGATCACGTTCAGCTCACCGTCTACGACTCCGAATTGGCGCAAGGCGTAACGTATTCGTAACAGTGGGTGTGGCCCGGGTGGAGGGCGGCGCCGGTTTGCCGGGTCCGCGCCGGCCCGGTCGCCGACGCCGCCCCGGCCAACAGACCCGGCGCCTACGGCCCTGTGGCTGTCAGCGACACGGCACGCCGGAGCAGGGCCTCTCGTTCCGAATCGGAGTCCACGAGGGCGGCAGCGGCCCGAAACAGCGTGCTGGCACGGGCCGGGTCGCCGATGCGGGCGGTCAGCTCGGCCTCGGCGGCGAGCGCGGGCGGGTAGCCGTCGAGCGCCCCACCCTCCCGGGCCTTCGCGAGCAGGGTCAGCCCCGCCGCCGGCCCGCGCGCGTAGCCGTAGGCCACCGCCCGGTTGAGCCGGACCACCGGGGTGGGGCGGATCCGGGCCAGCGCGTCGTACCACCGGGCGATGGCGGCCCAGTCGGTGTCCGCGCCGGTCGCGGCGGTGGCGTGGGCGGCGGCGATGCGGGCCTGGAGAGCGTACGGGCCGTCATGGCCGGCGCGGTCGAGCACCGCGAGCCCCTCGCTGATCGCCGCGTGGTCCCAGCGGGAGCGATCCTGCTCGTCGAGGGTGAGCAGGTTGCCGTCGTAATCGCGGCGGGCCGCCCGGCGCGAGTTCTGGAACAGCAACAGCGCCAGCAGGCCGGCGACCTCCGGCTCGGCCGGCATCAACCGGTCGAGCAGCCGGGTCAGGCGGATCGCCTCGTCGGCGAAGGCGGGTTCGCCGTCGGCGTCGTACCCCCGGGTGAACAGCAGGTAGAGCACGGCCAGCACGCCCGGCAGCCGCTCGACCAGCGCGGACCCGGTTGGCACCCGGTACGGTACGCCGGCCGCGGCGATCCGGGCCTTGGCCCGGGTGATCCGTCGGGTCATCGTGGATTCGCTGACCAGGAAGGCCCGGGCGATGTCGGCGGTCGGCACCCCGGCCACCGCGCGCAGCGTCAACGCGACCCGGGCATCGAGGGCCAACGCCGGATGGCAGCAGGTGAAGATCAGCCGCAGCCGGTCGTCCACCACGTCCCCCTCTCCACCCGGCGTTGGCGCCGGATCGGTGAGCAGCGCCAGCTCGTGCAGCTTGCGGCGCTCCACCGAGGCGCGGCGCAGCACGTCGACGGCCCGGTTCCGGGCGGCCGTCACCAACCAGCCGCCCGGATTGCCGGGCATCCCGTCGCGGGGCCAGCGCTCCAGTGCCGAGACCAGTGCCTCCTGGGCGCAGTCCTCGGCGAGCGTCCAGTCGCCGGTGAGCCGGATCAGGGTGGCGACGATCCGCGGGTACGCCTCCGCGCCGGCCACGGCGACGGCCTCCGCCGCGTCGGTCACCGGGGTCAGCTGATCGGGTCGAAGGGACGCAGCTCGATCCGTCCCGCGTAGGCCATCGGGTGCGCGCGGGCCACCTCGATCGCCTCGTCCAGATCCGCGCACTCCAGGATGTCGAAACCGGCGATCACCTCCTTGGTCTCGGTGAACGGCCCATCGGTCAGCAGCAGCTCACCGTTGCGGACCCGGACCGTGGTGGCCGCCGACGGCGGGGCCAGCCGCTCACCGAGCAGCCGCTGACCGGCGGCGTCCCGTTCGGCGACCCACCGTTCGATGTCTGGCGCGGCCGTCGGGTCGGCGTCCGGCTCGGTGTCGGTGCAGGCGAACATCATGAACTTCATCGTCGGGCTCCTCGGTGTCGTGGTCTCATCAGGGTGACGAACGCGAGGGCCGGATCCGGACACTCCCAGGCGAGGAATTCCCGCTGGCCTGGTCCGGGCTGGCCGCCTCGTCGGAGGATGCCCGAGTGGTCGCCGCGTGACGAGATCCCACCGGTCCGGCGGGTCCACCGGTTCACCGGCCGGCACAGGTGGATCATGTCATCGTCACCCCGACCGGCGAGGCGGTTACCGAGGAGGCCAGCGATGCCCGGCAACGACTGGAAGGGTGTCGTCAACCAGATCCTCTACGGATTGATCTTCACTCGGGTACTGGACGAGGCCGCCGCGGGCCGGATGGCCGACGCCATGGTCGAGCGGCGGAACCTCGTGGCCGGCCCGCGCGTCTACGCCGCGGCGATCGCCCAGGCCCGGCGGCACCGCGGTCCGCTCACCGACGAGCTGCCGACGCCGCACGGGGAGGATGAGTTCCGGGTCTTCCTGGAACTGCTCGCCACCCAACTCGACGCCCGCCGCCCCTGGCGACGGACCATTTCCTGAGATCCGGGATACAACCGTCGCCGGTGGGGTACAGGCGGGCGATGTTCTTCATCTTCGGACTCCGCACGTCGGTGAGCCGGTCAGGTGTGGCCAGCGCCGTCTGCCGCAACTGCGGCAACCTGGCCGCACAGGTGATCACCCGCCGGTCCACGAAGTTCACCCTCTTCTTCATCCCACTGATCCCGGTGCGGATCCGCTACGTGCAGCAGTGCTCGTTCTGCGGCGCCGAG
This sequence comes from Micromonospora sp. KC213, assembly GCF_004348325.1. GTDB lineage: Bacteria > Actinomycetota > Actinomycetes > Mycobacteriales > Micromonosporaceae > Micromonospora. Next base: position 6,818 of record NZ_SMKF01000237.1, read on the forward strand.
TACGCCATCTCGAAGGACGAGGCGCGTCGCCTCGCGGTCGGCTGAGGCGATGGCACGCTTCCTCTGCTGGCTGATCGGCCGGCAACCCGTCGAACCGGCGGTGGCGCCCGTGCACACGGTGTCCCGCC
>NZ_SMKF01000238.1 GCF_004348325.1 Micromonospora sp. KC213
GCCCCGGCCGGACCCGACGCCCCCGGCCCGCAGGCCCTCGACCATCCGTCGCCGCGGCCCGACCAGCCGGATCGGGCCGGGCGGGTCTCGGTGGAGCCGCCCCTGGGGCGGCTCGACTCTCCCCTGTACGGCCGCGACGCCCTCATCGAGGAGATCCTGTCCAATCGACCGGCGGGATCGGAACCTCCCTCCTCGGTGCGCGTCCTGCACGGCCTGCCCGGCGCCGGAAAAAGCCACCTCGCGGCGGAGATCGCCCGTCGGGTCCAACTCGCCGGCCGACAGGTCTGGTGGGTGTCCGCGCTGCGGCTCAGTTCCGGAATGCGGGAGGTGGCCACCCGGCTGGGCGCACCGAGCAGCGCGGTGGAACGGGCCTGGGCCGGTGACGCCGCCGCCACCGACCTGGTCTGGCGTTTCCTCGACCGGGCCGAGCAGCCCTGGGTGCTGGTCATCGACAACGCGAACGAGCCGGGCCTGCTCGACCCCGTCGACGGGGACATCAGCGGCGGCCGGGGGTGGCTGCGGGAGCCGAGGAACCCGGCGAACCTGGTCATCGTCACCAGCCGCGACGGCTACCGGACCACCTGGCCGTCGTGGGCCCGACAGCATCTCGTGCCGCCGCTGCCCGAAGAGCACGGTGCCCTGGTGCTGCTCTCCCGGGCCGGTAGCGGAGCCGGCAGCCAGGAGCAGGCCCGGGCGCTCTCCGCCGCGCTCGGCGGGCTGCCGCTGGCCCTACGTGCCGTCGGCGACTATCTCAAGTCCGTCCACACCACCCAGATCTACCAGGGCAAGCAGGTGCTACGTGACTTCGAGAGCTACCGGCGGAGCCTGCAACAGCGCCTGGGTCAGCCACCCGGGGTGGCGAACCCCGACGACCCCACGCTCGGCGTCACGGCCAGCGTGTTCGAGATCTCCCTGGACCTGCTCGCCCGGCGCGGGCTGACCCAGGCCGGCAACCTGCTGCGGGTGCTGGCCTGCCTGAGCCCGACCCACGTGCCCTACTACCGGGTGCTCGACCAGGAGATCCTGAAGCGCTCCACCCTCTTCTCCGAGTTCACCGGGCAACAGCAGTTGACCGTGCTGGAAGGGCTGGCCGACCTCTCCCTGGTGACCAGCGTGAAACCGGAGGATCTGGCGGCGGTCCGGGACGAGGACTTCCGCCACGTGCTCGTCCTGCACCCGCTGGTGCACGCGATGATGCGCGAGGATCCGGAGCTGCGCCGCCAGGCCACCGAGTACTACGCCCTGGTCACCCAGCTGCTCACCGCGGCGGTCCGGGACCGCGCGCCGGACACGATGGCGGACTGGGACGCCTGGTACCTGCTGGCGCCGCACACCATGCGGCTGGCGAAGGACTACCTGCAGGGCACGGACATCCGCTACGAACGGGTCACCGTGCTGGCCGTCCTGGAACTGGTCCGGCTGACCGCCCGCTACCTGCTCGCCACCGGGCTGGCGCTCTCCGCGGAGGAGATGCTCCGGCCGCTGCTCGACAACTGTCCCGCGTACGACGTGAACCCGGACGACCGGGAGATCCTGGCACTACGGCACGAACTGGCGCGGGCGGTGCTCGAACAACAGCGGCCGGTCGAGGCGGAGGCGCTGCTGCGCAAGGTGATCGCCGGTCGCGCGGAGGTCCTCGGTGACATGCACGCCGACACGCTCGCCAGCCGGCACAAGCTCGCCCGGGCGATCATGCAGCAGAACAGGTGGGCCGAGGCGGAGGCGGAGCTGGCCGCCCTGGTCGCCGCCGAGCGCACGGTACGCGGGCCCGAACACTCCGACACCATGGTCATCCGGCACACCCTGGCCCGTGCGGTGCTGTTGCAGGGCCGGGCCGGGCAGGCCGAGGAGATGCTGCGGGAGATCCTCGCCATCCGACTGCGCCACTGGGCGCCGGTCGAGCCGGAGACCCTCCTGGTGCGTCTCACCCTGGCCCGCTGCCTGGCCCGGCAGGCGCGGTTCGCGCAGGCCGAGGAGCAGGTTCGCGCCGGGCTCGCCGAGGTGGGCGAGCGGGAGGCGGAACGCCGTGAGGTGTTCCTGCTGCGGTGGCAGCTCGCCGAGGCCCTCATCGCGCAGAACCGCGCCGCGCAGGCCCGGGCGGAGCTGACCCGGTTGCTCCACGACTTCCGGCCGGTGCTGGGCGATCGGAACCCCGACATCGTCGGCATCCGCGAGACGCTGGACCGGCTGACGCCGTATGTCCCGCCGGCCCCACCGGACGAGCCGCCCGCCGAGCGGACCGAACCCACCCGGGCCGCAGGCCCGAACCAGCCGGCCGGATGAGTACGGCCGGCAATGCGCCACCACATTCACGAATGGATGTCGGATGAATGTCAGTGCCCCGTGCCCTGGTCGTGGAATCCTCCGAATGGAGGTTGTCCGCCGTCACTGCGTCGGACCAGTCTGGACATGTGCCGCCACAGCTACAGGGGGTTCGGATGTCCGCTGACGAGCAGCACCCGGCGCCGCCGGTCGACGTCGGGCGGAATTCCTCGGATCCGTCACCGGCCAACGGCTCCGGCCCTGCTCCCGAGGCCCTTCAGCAGATCGCGCGGGACATGTCCAAGGCGTACGAGGTCGCCCTGGAGGTCGATCCCCGGCTCTACTTCAGCGGCCGTCCACCAATGCTCGCCGACCAGCCGCGGTGATTTCCGTGACCGCTTCACCGTCGACAACGGGAGTTCCGATGACCAACAGCGGCGGTAGGCTCTTCGTCGTCGACGCCTTCACCGACGAGCCGTTCCGCGGCAATCCCGCCGGAGTCGTACTCCTCGACGAGGAACGCGACGAGAAGTGGATGCAGGCGGTGGCGAGTGAGATGCGGCATTCCGAGACGGCGTTCGTCTCGCCCGCCGACGACGGCCGGTGGCGCCTGCGGTGGTTCACCCCCACCGTCGAGGTCGATCTGTGCGGCCACGCCACCCTCGCCACGGCTCACGTGCTCGGCGGGGACAGCACCTTCCACACCCGCAGTGGCCAGCTCACCTGCTCGGTCTCGGCACAGGGGTGGATCGAGATGGACTTTCCGGCCGACCCGCCGGCCCCGAGCGAGCCGCCACCCGAGCTGACCCGCGCGCTCGGCGACGGCGTCACCGTCGTCGCGGTCGCGCGGGGGGTCTCTGATCTGCTGGTCGAGGTGGCCGGGCCACAGGACGTCCGGTCCGTGCGACCGGACCTGGCCGCCCTCACCGAGATCCCGGCACGCGGTGTGATCGTCACCGCCTTCGACGACGTGGCCGACCGGGTGGTGAGTCGCTGCTTCTACCCGGCCGTGGGGGTGCCGGAGGATCCGGTCACCGGGTCGGCGCACTGCACCATCGGCAGTTGGTGGTTCGCCCGCCTGGGGCGGCACGAACTCCTCGCCGAGCAGCTCTCCCCCCGCGGTGGAACGCTCCGGCTGTTCGACCGTGGCGGCCGGATCGGATTGAGCGGTCGGGCGGTCACCGTGTGGCACGGTGAGATCGCGGTGTGATCGTGAAGTACGCCGAGGAGTTGACCGCCGCCACGCTCGCCCGACTGGCCGAAGGCGATCTCGACGCGATCTGGGTACGCCGGTTCCACGCCCCTCAGCGCTGCGCCGCCGTGCTCCCCCGGGTCGTCGAGGAGTGCGAGCGGTCCCGCTACACGCTCACCGGCGACTTCCAGAGCATCGGGACCTCCATCGGCGAGGCATCCGAGTCGGCGGCCGGCGCGCAACGGTATCTGGACACCGCCGCCGACACCTGCGACCTGATCCGGCACCGGATCTTCGCGGGCCGGCTCTCCCCCCTCGACGAGTTGCGGCTGCGTCTGGACGAACTGTGGCCACAGGGGGCGACGGTGGCCCACCACGAAGGCCGGGCGATGCTGCCGGGGATCGTCCGGCGCTGGCCCACCGGAGGTCACGCCAACCCGCACATCGACCAGCGGGCGATCCCGTTGCTGACCGGCCACCGGCTGCGGCGCCGGATCGGCACGAACGTGTACCTCCAGGTGCCCCCGCCGGGCAGCGGCGGGCACGTCGACTTCTGGGGGCTCTGGACGGACGAGCGCGAGTACGACAACCGGCGACGGCCCGACTACGGCCTCGACCGGGACACCCTGGGTGAACCGTACTGGTCGTGCGAACCGGGCCAGGGCGACCTGCTCATGTTCGACGCGGCCCGGGTGCACGGCGTACGGCGGGTGGACCGGGGTGCCCGGGTCACCGCGGCCTGCTTCGTCGGTGTCCGTGACGCGGACGAACCGCTCGTGCTGTTCGCCTGACCGCGTCGCGCGGGCGCACGCCGCCGAGGGCACGAACGCGGACGCACGCGCCGGTCGCAGGCGGCGGGAAGGTGCGCGGGCGGCCCGGCGCGTTCAGGCGATCGCGGGTGGCGGGCCGTCGGCCAGGGGGACGTCCTCGCCCGGCGTGGGCAGCCGGCGGAGCAGGCCCGGCCCGGCGGACGCGGGCGGCCCCACGGGTTCGACCGGCGGCACCGGCATCGGGCCGACGGGTTCGACGAGCGGCGCCGGCCCCGACGGGATGGCACCGTCCACCGCCGCCGTACGACCGGCCGGGCCCCCCGCCCCGACACCGGCCGAATCGGCGGGTGGTCGTAGGCCCAGCAGCGTGTTCGTACCGTCCGGCCGACCCGGCAGGGCCTCGCGGGGCCCCGGGCGGTCGGTGTCGCGCACCCGCTGCGGTGGTGGCGACAGCAACCGAGGTGGCGCCGACTCGGGCGCGCAGACCGGGGCCAGCCCGGCCACGACGGTGTTCACGATCTCGGCGGCGTACGTGCCGTCCGGGTCGTAGTCGGGGTCGAAGACGGTCAGCTCGACGCCGAGACAGTGTGGGGTGTCCACCAGCCCGGCGAGGAGGATCTCCAGTTCGGCGAAGGCGATCCCGCCCGGGTCGGGCGCGTCGACCGCCGGCATCACCGCCGGGTCGAGCACGTCCACGTCGATGTGCACCCAGTACCCGACGCAGTCCTCCAGTTGCTCGTGCGCCCACTGTGCCGTCCGCGCGGCGCCCGCGGCGCGCAGCGCCGGCACCGGACGGTTGATGATCCCGGCAGCCTGGAGGTCGAGACGGTACTCGTCCTGGGCCCGGATGCCGAGCACCACCACGTCGATGTCGCGGAAGTACGGCCGGCGCCCCTCGATGGCGGCCAGGTCGGCCTGCCCGCGCCCGGTCACCAGGGCGAGGTCCTCGCCCGCCGCCGCGCCCACGTAGGAGGCGTTGCCGGGGTGCCGGAAGTCGGAGTGCCCGTCGACGAAGACCAGCCCGATCCGCCCGCCCACCGCCTCCCCGAGCCGGTGCATGGCCAGCGCCGAACCGAGCAGCACCGAGCAGTCGCCCCCCAGCACCAGCGGGAACTCGCCCCGGTCGATGATCGCCCCGATCCGGTCGGCGAGCGCCACCGAGTACGCGGAGATCTGTCGGGCGTGGCAGACACCGTCGCCGGGACGCCAGTCGCCGGGGTCGTACCGGGGTGGGGTGAGGCAGCCGGCGTCGCGGGCCCGCAGCCGGGCGATCAGATCGTGGTCGCGCAGCGCGCCGGGGGCCTTGGCGCAACCGGGAACCGAGGTGGACGTGGGTGGGCGCAACCCCAGGTTGGTCGGCGCGTCGAGGACGGCGATCCGGCGCATCATGGCTCCCGTCCTCAACGGTCGGGCGGGCCGGCCGGTACGCCGGCCCGCGCTGGCGTGCTAGAAACTCGGACTCGTGGGTCAGAAACTCGCCCCGGCGGGCGGGACCTCAGAACAGCGCGCTGGCCAGGGCTCGCCGGGCCGAGGCCACAGCCGGGTCGTCCGGGCCGGCGACGGTGAACAGCGAGACCAGGTGTTGGCGTACCTTCTCCCGGTCGTCGCCGGCGGTCCGCCGGACCAGGCCGACCAACCGGGCGTACGCCTGCTCGGCGAGACCGCCCAGCACCTCGATGTCGGCGGCCAGCAGTTGGGCGTCGACATCGTCAGGTGCCTGCGCGGCGGCGGCGAGCGCGGCCTGCGGGTCGGCCCCGGCCACCCGGCGGGCCAGGCCGACCTGGGCCAGGCCCGCCTCGGCCGCGGCGTCCGCCGGTGACTCGGCCAGAATCTTCCGGTACGCCCGCTCGGCGGCGTCCAGGTCGCCGCTCATCAGCGCGTCGTCCGCCTCGTCGAGCCGAGGGTCCTCCGGCTCGGCGACGGTGACGCCACCGGCCTTGAGGATCGCCTGGATCCACTGGCGGAGCTGGGCCTCCGGCACGACGCCGGAGAACGCGTCGATGGGCTGGCCGCCGACCACCGCGTACACCATGGGGATGCCCTGCACCCGGAACATCTGGGCGATGCGGGGGTTGGCGTCCACATCGACCTTGGCCAGCACCCAGGTTCCGCCGCCCTCGGCGGCCAGCCGCTCCAGCACCGGGGAGAGCTGCTTGCAGGGCTCGCACCACTCGGCCCAGAAGTCGACGACCACCGGTGTGTTGAGCGAGCGCTCCAGGACCTCCGACTGGAAGGTCGCCTCGGTCACGTCGACAACGCTCACGGCGGCGCCGTTCGGGCCGGCGGGGCCGCCCGGCAGGCCGGTGGGCGGACCGGCCTGCGCCGGTGTGGCGGGACGGGCGGTGGCCGGTGGGGTGCTGCGCAGTGCGCTGAGGTCGACCGCGCCGCGGGTGAAGATCGACGAGGTCATCCGTGGGTCGCTCATGGTTACCTAGTCTCGCACGGACGCCGCCGAACCCGGATCAACCGCGACGGCGACAGTTGCCACTCTCACCGCTGCTCACCCACCCCGCCCCGGCCCGCACGCGAAGTCGATCATCACGCCTGCTGCCGCACCGAGCCCGATCCTGCGTCGTCTCGGCCCGGGGCTGGGACCGGGTCCGGGGGCGGTCTC
>NZ_SMKF01000239.1 GCF_004348325.1 Micromonospora sp. KC213
GGTGAGCGCGCCACCGGCACCCCACCGGCCGGCGGTACCGCCTCCGCCGGTCAGCGCCGCCCCCGTGAGCGGCACGCCGCACAGCGCCCCGCCGTGGAGCCTGACAGCCCCGCCGTGGAGCAGTGCCGCGCCCGCGCAACCGCTGACCGTGCCGCCTCCCGACGACCGGCCCGGTCCGGACGCCGCGGCACCGGCCGACCGGGAGAGGTCGGCGGACTGGGTCGACGAGCCGCTGGTCGCCTACGACGTCCCCGAACGCCTGCCGGACGACACCCTGCCCGGGCCGCGGGAGCCGGTCGACCAGCCGCCGCCGCTGGGCCAGGAACCGACCCTGGCGACGTACCCGCCGCTGGGCCAGGAGCCGACCCTGGCGACGTATCCGCCGGTGGCCCCGGTGACGTACCCGATGGAGGTCGAACCCGCGCGGCGCGGACGCGGCCCGGTGGTGGTCGCGGTCGTGGTCGGTGTGCTGGTGGTGGCCGTCGCCGGCCTGGTCGGCACGGTGCTGCTGGGCGGCGGTGAGGTACCACCCGGGCCGGCCGGCAGCCGCCCGTCCCCGGTCGCGCCGAGAGCCACCGGCGCTCCGCCCGACAACCTGACGCTGCGCGACAACGGCACCAGCGTGACCATCAAGTGGTCGGATCCGACCAACGGCGGGGTGCCGTTCATGGTGGCCGGCGGGCGCGCCGGCACGACCCTGGGCGTGATGGGCTCTGTCGAGGCCGGACAGACGTCGTACACGCTCAACGGGCTGAGCGGGACGGTCGACTACTGCTTCACCGTGTTGGCGGTCTACTCCACGGATGCCTTCGCGACGTCGGGGCAGGTCTGCACGGACCGGGGACGGCGCTCGCCGGCACGCTGACCGCCGTCCACACCGTACACACTGGGTGTTCATCGCATCGACGGTGCGGGTTCCGGTGCGCCGGGCCGGCCCATATGATGTCCCACGGTTCAGGGGAGGTCGCCGGCGCACGGCGCCACCGGGAAGAGCCAGACGGGGAGGCAGCCGGCCGTGGCCACCATCGAGGACGCCGTGAGCACCGACAGCCCGACACCGGCCCGGCGCTCGCGGATGCGGGGTGGGCTGGTCACCATCGGCACCGTCGGCGCGTTGCTGGCCGCCATGGGCCTCACCGTGCTGGGCCTGGGCGCTGCCGACAACGCGGTGGCCAACTACGACGCCAGCAGTTGGTTGTGGAGCGCGGCCCGCAGCGAGATCGCCCGGGTCAACGGGGTCACCGCCCGGGTCGACACCCGGATGGGGATCCCGGGAGCACGGCGGCATCCGATGCAGGTCACCCAGACCGACCGGCTGCTGGTCCTGCGCGACCTGCGGACCGGACAGGTCAGCTCGCTGGACCTGGCCACCCTGCAGATCACCGCGACCACCCCCACCACACCCGGCCTCGGCGTGAACGTGGCCCTGCACGAGGACGCGGCGTTCGTGGTCGACGCCGTGCAGGGCATCGTCCGGCAGCTCGACCCGCGCTCGCTGACCCCGGTCGGCGAGCCGGTGCGGTACCCGCCGGGCATCACCGGCGGCGCGTTCGACGGCAAGGGTCGGCTCTGGATCGCGGTCCCCAGCCAGGGGACCGTCTCGGCGGTCACCCCGGCTCGGCTGCCCGCCGAACCGGCCGACGCCCCGTCCACCGCCGGCCCGGAGCGGGTCGAGACGTACCCGGTCGCCGGGCCGAGCCACGAGCTGGTGGTGTCCACCCTGGACGACGGGGTGGCGGTGCTGGACCGCACCTCCGCGTCGCTGGTCACCGTCCGCGGCGGAACCATCCGGCGAACCGCGCTGAGCATGGCCGCCGCCGGCACGCTGCCGGCCCGGACCAGCGGTCCGGCCGTGCCGGTCACGGTCGCCGGCGAGCGGCGGGTGCACGTCGTCGCCGACGGCGCGGGCGAGGTGCGGGAGTTCACCGTGCCGGGCGCCGGTGACCGGCTGAGCCCGGCCGTGGCGTGGGCCGGCCGGTTCTACTGCGCCGACGAGGCCAGCGGCACCGTGTACGCGTTCGACGACGCCGGCCAGCTGGTCGACACGGTCACCGGCAAGCGCGCGGCCGGCCCGCTGGAGCTGGAGGTGCGGGAGAACCACCTGTTCATCAACGCGCCGGACTCCTCGGTCGCCCGGGTGGTGGACGACAAGCACCAGGTTCGCGAGGTCAACAAGTACGCCAACGACGTGCTCGGTGGCGACCCGCCGCCGGCTCCCCCGCCGCCGGCCCCACCGAAGAAGCCGAAGGTGGGCAAGCCGGGCGAGCCGCGGTCGGTCAGCGCCTCGGCCGGCAACGCGCAGGCCCGGGTGACCTGGAAGCCGGCCGCCGCGAACGGCGCCGAGATCACCAGGTACGTGGTGGAGGGCGACGGTCGACGGCACGAGGTGGGCGCCAACCAGCGGGCGGTCGAGATCACCGGCCTGACCAACGGCCGCTCGTACACGTTCTCGGTGCACGCGGTGAACGCCAAGGGCGCCGGCCCGGCACGCCGGAGCAACCCGGTGACCCCGACCGCGGCGGTGCCGGATCCGCCGGCCAGCGTGACCGCCGAGGCCCGGCCGGACGGCACGGTGCGGGTGAGCTGGCCCGCCGCCAACGGGCAGGGCAACACCATCGCCCGGTACGCGGTGACCGCGACGTCAGCCGGCACCAACGCCCCGGCCGGCGAGTCCACCCGTACCGAGCTGGTCATCCCGGCCGGTGAGCTGGAGTACGGCACCCAGTACGCCTTCACGGTGGTCAGCGTCAACGACAAGGGCGCCGGTTCGGCGGCCTCCCCGGTGAGCAACACGGTGGTGCCGTTCGCCCCGCCGGGGCAGCCGGCCGACCTGACCGCCGGCACGGTCGCCGACCAGCCCGGCACCATCGCCGTGCGGTGGTCCCCGGCGGCCGACAACGGTCGTCCGGTGACGGCGTACCGGGTGGACGTGGCGGGCCGGGTCAGCGAGGTGACCGACACGCAGACCACCGTGTCCGGGCTGGGCAACGGGCAGAACGTGCGGGTGTCGGTGCGGGCGGTCAACGAGGCCGGCCCCGGCCCGGAGGCCACCACCACGGCGCGTACGGTGGCGCCGCCACGGGTGACGGTGACCGGCTCGTCGGCGACCGCCACCACGGCGACGGTCACGTTCACCGTCGACGCGGGGGGCGGGCGGGCCACCTGCACCCTGAGCACCGCCGGTGAGAGGCAACCGGGCGGCTGTTCCCGCATCACCATGTCGGGTCTGACGCCGGGCAAGGAGTACACGTTCACCGTCACGGCGAGCAACGCGGCGGGCGAGGGCACCGCGAACCGGGCCCAGGCCACCGACGCTCTGTACGGCGTCGCGACCTGCAACAACGGGCCGGAGGATGACCAGCGCACCTACTGCAACAAGGACGTGGACGGGCGCAACGGCAACGAGATCTTCTCGGTCACCCGGCAGGACAACGACAAGCAGGTCGGTTGGGCCAAGCCGGGCACCCGGCTCAAGGCGTACTGCAAGAAGTCGGGCCAGAACGTCGACTCCTGGATCTACAACAACCAGAAGCAGAGCACCTGGTGGGTGCAGGTCGAGTACGAGGGACGCAACTACATCCCGTGGGCCTGGCTCAACCTGGAGGGCGGCGACGACATCAAGGTCCTGCCCACCTGCTGACACCGGATCACCCGCCGAGGAGCACCGTGAACACCCCCCAGGAACCGCTCACCCAGCCGGAGGTGCAGGGCTTCGCCGCCCTCGCCGCCCGGCTGGCCGAGAACGTCAACGCGGTGGTGCTCGGCAAGCCGCAGGTGGTCCGGTTGGCGCTGACCGCGCTGTTCGCCCAGGGGCACGTGCTGCTGGAGGACGTGCCCGGGGTCGGCAAGACCACCCTGGCCCGGGCGATCGCGGCGACCGTGCAGGGCCAGTGGCGACGGATCCAGTTCACCCCGGACCTGCTCCCCTCCGACGTGTCCGGGGTGACCATCTTCAACCAGGCCACCCGGGGTTTCGAGTTCCATCCGGGGCCGGTGTTCGCCAACATCGTCATCGCCGACGAGATCAACCGGGCGTCGCCGAAGACCCAGTCGGCGCTGCTGGAGGTGATGGAGGAGCGCACCGTCACCGTCGACGGGGTTCGGCATCCGGTGCCACAACCGTTCCTGGTGGTGGCCACCCAGAACCCGGTGGAGATGGACGGCACGTACCGGCTGCCGGAGGCGCAACTGGACCGGTTCCTGGTGAAGCTGTCGGTGGGCTACCCGGACGAGTCGGTCGAGGTGGAGGTGCTGCGCGGGGCGACGGTCCGCTCCCCCGACGCACTGAGCCCGGTCACCGACACGGCCACCGTCGGGGAGATGGTCGCCATGGCGCGCCGGGTGCACATCGCCGAGCCGCTGTACGGGTACGCGGTCCGGCTGGCCGCGGCGACCCGCACCCATCCGCAGGTGCGGGTGGGGGTCAGCCCACGGGGTGTGATCGCGTTGACTCGGGCGGCGTGCGCGTACGCGCTGATCGACGGCCGGGGCTGGATCATGCCGGAGGACCTGAAGATGCTGGCCGAACCGGTCTTCGCGCACCGGCTGCTGCTCACCCCCGACGCGCAGGTGCGTGGGGTGACCGCCGCCGAGGTGCTGCGGCAGGCGGTCGCGTCGGTGCCGGTTCCGTTGCCGTCGGGCCAGCCGGCTCCGGCGCACGGCTGACCGGCCCGCCATGGGGATCACCGCCCGGGGCGTCGGGCTGCTCGTCGCCGCCGTGCTGCTGCTCGGCGTCGGTTTCCGGTACGCGTACCCGGAACTGGTGCTGCTCGGCGCGGCGGCCGGGGTGGCGGTCGGCTACGCCGTGCTGACGGCGGCCTGGCGGCCCCGGCTGGAGGTCACCCGCAGCGCGGAGCCGGACCGGGTGGCGCGCGGCGAGGCGGCCCGGATGACGGTGACGGTGCGCAACGCCGGCCGGTTGCGGGCGGCGAACCTGCTCGCCGAGGACCGGTGCGGCCCGCGCGCGGTGCCGGTGCCGGTGCTGCGGCTGCGTCCCGGCCGGGACACCACGGTCAAGTACGAGGTGCCGACGCGACGCCGGGGTGTGGTGCCGGTGGGGCCGCTGCGGGTGATCCGGCGGGATCCGCTGGGGCTGGTGGCGTTGGCCCGCTCCTACGGCGACACGGTGCCGGTGTGGGTGCACCCCCGGGTGCATCCGCTGCGGGCGGTGCCGACCGGGGCGGGGCGCAGCCTGGACGGCAGCTCGGACAGCGTCCCGCACGGGTCGATCACCTTCGACTCGTTGCGGGAGTACGTGGTCGGCGACGAGTTGCGCCGGGTGCACTGGCGCACCAGCGCCCGGGTGGGCGAGCTGATGGTGCGGGAGAACGTGGACACCAGCCTGCCCCGGATCGTGGTGCTGTTGGACAACCGGGCCGCGGCCCATCCGCAGCGCATCGACGGGGTGGCCGAGTCGTTCGAGTCGGCCTGTGAGGCGGCGGCGTCGGTGGTGACCGCGGCGGTGCGCGACGACCTGCCGGTGGTGTTGTTGCTGGTGGCGCCGGGCGAGGACCGGGCCGGGGAGCCGCCGCTGGACCGGCTGACCGCGGTGGAACTGGCCGACGGGGACGCGGAGGCGTTGCGCGGCTGCACGGGCCGGTTGCGCCGGGACCGTCCCGGCGACACCCTGGTCTTCCTGACGGGGCCGGGTGGCCGTGACGACCTGGGACAGGTGGGGGCGCTGCGCGGGGCGTACCCGTCGGTGCTGGTGGCGGTCTTCGGAGCGGACGCCCCGACGCCGGCCGGTGTCGCCGGCCTGGTGGTGGTGGACGCCGCCGACGGCGCTGGTTTCGCCGCCGAGTGGGACGGGGTGCGCCGGTGGTGACGGCGCGGGGCTCGGCCGGCGTGCGATCCGCTGCGGCGCGGTGGCTGCGCGCGGCACCCCTGCCGCTGGCGCTGGTAGTGCTGGTCGCGCTGCCCGGGGTGGTGCTCGGCCGGGTCTACGCCGGTGACCTGTTGGCCTGGTTGCTGGTCGGTGCGGCCGCCGGCTCGGTGCTGGTGAGCGTGGCCGCCCGGCGACTGCGGTCCTGGCTGGTGGCCCCGGTGTCGGTGGCCGCGATGGTCGGCTGGACGGTGTTCGGTCTGCACCTGGCGGCCCGCCGGGCGGGGCTGCCCGGCGGTTTCGGCGAGGTGGTCGTCGACGCGGCCCGCAACGGCATCCCCCGGCTACTGACCGCGCTGATCCCGGTCGAGCCGGCTCCGGACACGGTGCTGGTGCCGCTGGTGGCAACCTGGTTGGCCGGGTTGACCGGTGCCGAGGTGGCGCTGCGCGCCGGGCGGTCGCTGCTCGGTTTCCTGCCGCCGGCGTTGCTGTACGTGGGCGCGCTGTACGTGGTGGGCCCGAACGCGGATCCGGCGTTCTGGCCGTCGGTGGCGTTCGCCGCCGCCGTCGCCCTGGGCCTGGTGGCTCCGGGCACCCGGCAGACCCCGGGTGGCGACCCGGCGGCGGCGCTGCCACCGGCGGTGCGCGCGGCGGTGCGCCTGCGGCTGGTGGCGGGCGGCGCGGCCGGGGTGGTCGTGGTGGTGGGCTTGGCGGCGCTGGTCGGTCCGGTGTTGGCGGCCCGGGTCGAGGACCGGCCGGTGGATCCCCGCCGGTACGTGGAGCCGCCCCGGGTGGAGTCGCTGGACGAGAACCCGCTGATCCGGATCTCCGGGTGGGCGTTGCACCCGGAGCAGGAGTTGCTGGACGTCGCCACGCTCACTCCGGCCGGGGCGCAGACCCGGATCCGGTTGGCGGTGCTCAGCGACTACGACGGGGTGACCTGGCGGGTCGGGGCGACGTACCGCAA
>NZ_SMKF01000023.1 GCF_004348325.1 Micromonospora sp. KC213
GGTCCTGCCGGCCGCCGAGCCGGGGCCGGGGGCGGTGGACACCGTCCGCCAGGAGATCACCGTGTCGGGCCTGACCGGCCGGCTGCTGCCGGCGGTGGCCACCCCGCGCGAGGTCACCGGCGCGCGGGTGGCGTACGACCCGGCGACCGGGACGCTGATCCGCCCGGAGGGGTTGACGCCGGGGCTGCGGTACACGGTGACGTCGGTACGGGAGCAGCCGGACGTCAACCTGCTCGCCACCGCCGACGTGCCCGCCGGGGACGAGGTGGCCCGGGTGCTGCGGGTGCCGGACGGGACACCGGAGCCGCTGCGTCGGCTCGCCGCCCAGTTCGCGCAGGAGAACGCCGCACCGTACGCGCGGGCCACCGCGATCGAGCGGTTCCTCGCCGAGCACTACCGGGTGGTGGCGGACGCGCCGAGCGGGCACGCGTACCCGAATGTGAATTTCTTCCTGTTCGGTCCGCGTAACGGCGGCGGGCAGCGGGGCACGTCGGAGCAGTTCGCGGCGGCGTTCGCGGTGCTGGGCCGGCTGACCGGCCTGCCCACCCGGGTGGTGGTGGGGTTCGCCGCGCCCGGCGCCGGGCCGGTCCGGGCCGCGGACGCGTTCGCCTGGCCGGAGGTGCTCTTCTCCGGGGTGGGCTGGGTGCCGTTCGATCCGCTGCCCCGCCCGGACGTCGAACCCCGACCGGTGGAGGAGGATTTCCGGCCGCCGAAGGAGGAACCGCCGCCGTCGGAGGTGCCGGAGCCGTCGGTGGAGCCGAGCGCCAGCCCGCCGGCGGTCACTTCGGCGCAGGCGGACGGCGGCGACCGGGGGTTGTCGACTCCAGCGCTGGCCGCTCTGCTGGTGGGCGTGCTGGTCCTGCTGGTCGGGGCGGTCCTGGGCATCCTGGCCGGGATGCGCCGGGCGCAGACCCGGGCCCGGCTCGGTCGGGGTGACCCCGCCGACCGGATCGCCGGCGCCTGGCGGCACGTCACCGACGCGTTGCGGTTGGCGGGCCGGCCGGTCGGCGAGGACCTGGCCGCGACCGAGGTGGCGGCCCGCGCCCGGCAGGTCCTCGTCGAGGTACGCGCCGCGGCAGCGAGAACGTCGCCGCGCAGGTCTGCTGGCCGCACCGGCCGAAGGACCGACAGCGCCGGGCCGTCTTCCGCGGCCGGCACCGGCTCCCCTGCCCCGGTCGGCGGCGTCGGCGCCGTTCCCGCAGCCGGCGGCCCTGTCCCCGGCACCGGCGGTCTGCTGCTGGAGGCCCCACCGGTCGGGTCCGCGGCGACGACGGCCGGGGTGGAGGAACTGGCCGGGCTGCTCAACCAGGCCGCTTTCGCCCCCGGCACGCTGACCGGCGCGCAGGCGCAGCGGGCGGCGACGGAGGCGACCGCCTACGTGGCCGCGCTCCGCGCCGCCCTGCCCTGGTGGCGTCGCCTCCTCTGGGCCGTCCACCCCGCGCCCCTGCGCTGGCGGTCCTGACCCGGTTGAGCGGGGACGCCCGATCCGGGCCGACCTGGCAGAGCCGGTCAGTTGACCCGCCGACGGACGAGCTCACGCAGGCCAGCCGTCCGGTCCTCGGCACGCCGCACGCTGCCGGGCGACCGTGGTACGCGGAAGATGGGGAGACGCTCCTCGGCCAGGTCGACGATCGTCGCCTCGGCGACGCACCGGCGGTCCAGCGGCGCGCCGATGCCGCCGGCGGATCCGGCCGTTGTCTGCCGCCGCGGCTCGCCGGGATGTTACGAACGCGGGGTGGACCAGTCGGCGGGGGTGCGGCGGTGAGAGCCGGGGACGGGAACCCCCTGGCGATGACCCGCACGTCCCAGCGGGCCACGTTCCTGGAGCTCTTCTTCGACCTGGTCTACATCTTCGCGTTGACCCGGATCTCGTTCCGGGCCTTCGAGGACCTCGCACTGGATCCGCGTGGCACCGACGGCTGGTCGCCGATCACCGGGGGCGGCAAGACGTTGCTGCTGCTGCTCGCGCTCTGGGCGGTGTGGCAGGGCACGGCCTGGACGACCAGTCGCTACGACCCGCGGCACAGCTGGTTGCAGACGATCGTGTTCATCGCGTTGGCGGCCAGCATGGTGATGGGGGTGGCGATCCCCCGCGCGTTGACCACGGCCGGGATGGCGTTCGCGGTGGCGTACGTGACGGCGCAGGTGTCCCGCCCGGCGATCCTGCTGCTGGCGTTGCGCCGGCACCCCTACCGCGGGCTCAAGCTGCGGATGTTGATCACCTTCAGCGTCACCGGGGTGTTGTGGATCGCCGGCGCGTTGCTGCCGGTCGGCACCCGGGCAGCGCTCTGGGCGTTGGCGCTGGCGCTGGAGTACGTCGCGGCCCGGCTCGACTGGCCGGTGCCGGGAATGGGCCGGTCGCCGGTCAGCCGCTGGGAGATCGCCGGGGAGCACCTGGCCGAGCGGTACCAGCAGTTCTTCCTCATCGCGCTCGGCGAGACGATCCTGATCACCGGGCTCACGTACAGCACCAGATCGTACGACCCGGCCCCGACGGCCGCCTTCGCGGTGGCGGTGGTGACATCGGTGCTGTTCTGGCGGATCTACACGCAGCGGGCCGGGCTGATTCTGGCCGAGGCGGTGACCAGGTCGCGCCGGCCGGCGGCCACCGGACGCTCGGCGTCGGACACCCACCTGGTGATGGTGGTGGGGCTGGTGGCGACCGCGATCGGCTACGAGTTGACGATCACGTACCCGCTGCGCCATCCCGAGGCGGCCTGGATTGCGATGATCATCGGCGGTCCGGTGCTCTTCCTCGCCGGGCGGGCCCGCTTCGAGTACGAGGTGTTTGGTCGGGTCTCCCCGTCCCGCTGGGTGGCGGTGGGCGTCATGCTGGTGCCGGTGCCGTGGCTGGTGCACGCCCCACCGCTGCTGTCAGCGGCGTTGGCCGCGCTGGTGCTGGCCGGGGTTGCGGTGGTCGACGCCCGCCGTGCCCGGGGCAAGCCCCCGGAGCAGGCCGCGCCGCCGATGTGAACCACCAGCGGATGTGTGAGGTTTCCGTCACCAGGCGTGTCGGCGGCGGTTGGCCGCCGCTAGCCTCCACCCGTGACCTTCTCCATTGTCGCTCGCTGCGCCGACGGACGCCGGCACGGCGTCGCGGTGGCCAGCCGGTTCCTCGCCGCCGGAGCGCTGGTGCCGGCAGCCGAGGCGCGAGTCGGCGCGGTCGCCACCCAGGCGCACGCCAACCTGGCCTACCGGCAGCAGGGGCTGGCCCTGCTGCGCACCGGCGTCGCCGCCGTGGACGTGGTGGCCGGGCTGGTCGCCGCCGACCCGGGCCGGGACGACCGCCAACTCGGCGTGGTGGGCACCGGCGGGGTCGGCGCGACCTGGACCGGTCCTGCGTGCCGTCCCTGGGCCGGCGGGCAGGCCGGCGACGGCTGGGCGGTGCAGGGCAACATCCTCGCCGGCCCGCACGTGTTGGACGCGGTCCGGGACGCCTGGCTGGGCGGGGCGGCGCTGCCGTTTGCGCAGCGGCTGCTCGCCGCGCTGCGGGCCGGCGACCAGGCCGGCGGCGACCGGCGCGGCCGGCAGAGCGCCGGCCTGCTGGTGGTCGAGCGCCACGGCGGGTACGCCGGCACCGGCGACGAGGTGGTGAACCTGCGGGTCGACGACCACCCTGACCCGGTCACCGAGCTGGGTCGGCTGCTCGACATCCACACCACGATGTTCGGCCGGCCCGATCCGGCCACTCTGCTCGACCTCGCCGGCTCGCTCGCCGACGAGGTCACCGCCCTGCTGACCGCCGCCGGCCATCCGGTCCACCCGGCCGGGCTCGACGACGCGCTGGCCGCCTGGGCCGGGTTGGCGAACCTGGAGGAGCGGCTGGTGCCGGGCCGGATCGACCCGATCGTGCTGACCCAGCTGCGGCGTGCCCCGCGGGTGCCGGCGCCACGCCAGCCGACCTGATTCCACGAACCCGGCCCGGCGGGTGGGTAGCCGCGCCTGCCTGACCGCGGCCCGGCCTCGGACGAATCAGGCCGCGAAGGAGAGGTGGCGGAGGCCGGCCGCCGCCAACTCGGCTCGTTCCCCGGCGGTCAGCGGAGCACGGCCGGTGGCCTTGACGATGAGGGTGAGCGGATCCCCGCCGAACGCCGCCGGCACCGGCCGGCCGCCGGTCAGCAGGTCGGCGACCACCCGGGCGGCCGTCGGGGTCAGCCACGGCGGCCGGCCCAGCCCTTCGGCCAGGTCCAGACCGTGCACGCCGACCTCCACCACCCGGGTGACCAGGAAGTCCGTCAGGGTCATCGCGTCACCGTGCCGGGTGCGGACCAGCCGCCCCGGCGGCGCCGCCGCCACCGCCGCGTCCGTGCCCCGCCAGGCGGCGCTGAAGGCCGCCGCCACTGCTGCCGCGTCGGCCGGTCGGCGGGCCTCCCGGCGGGCGCTGTCGATCCGGGCGGCGTCCACCTGCGGGGCGAACTTGGCGATGCCGAAGTAGCCGGCGGCGTCCACCTCGGCCCGGGGCGGAGCCGGCGCGGCGAGCATGTCGACCAGACGCCCGGCGCCGGTGCTGACATGTGCGATGAGGTCCCGTACCGACCAGGGCGGACAGCGGGTGGGGCGGTCCAGGTCCGTCTCGTCCACCGCGCCCAGGATGCCGTCCAGCCGGACGCACTCGTCCCGGAAGGCCACCCGTACCGTCTCCACCGCATCCCCTCCGCGCCTCACCCTCTCACACGGTTTCGTCACCCGGTCGGCGGGTACGCGCCGGGCCGACGAGAGGGGGCGGGCGACAGATGGCCGGCATCATGCTGCGCAGCACCGCGTTCACCGACCACGACCAGTTGCCGGGGCGGTTCGCCCGGGACGGCGGGAACGTCTCGCCGCCGTTGCAGTGGTCCGACGTGCCGGAAGGGGCGACCGAGCTGCTCCTGCTGGTGGAGGACCCGGACGCCGGACGCAGTCCGTTCCTGCACTGGCTCGTCACCGGCATCTCGCCGGATTCGGGCGGGGTCGCCGAGGGTGAGGTGCCCGAGGGCGGCCGGGAGTGGCCCAACGGCTTCGGCACGACCGGCTGGGGTGGCCCGCACCCGCCGCAGGGCACGGCGGCGCACCGGTACTTCTTCCGGCTGTACGCGCTGGAACGTCCGCTGGATCTGGCCGACGCGCCCCAGGCGGCGGACGTGCACGCCGCGCTCGCCGGCCGGGAGCTGGCCAGTGGGACCATGGTGGGCACCTACCGGCGCTGACCGTCAGCCTTTGTGGCGCGGCACCAACCGGTGCACCGAGAGCAGCACCAGCGCGGTCACCACGCCCATCGTCCCGGCGATGCCGGCGGCGCTGCCGGCGTACCCGATGAACAGGGTGCGTCGGGTCAGCTCGTCCACGGCGATCTGCTGCTGGCCGAGCAGCGAGGAGACGGCGAGCCCGGAGACGACGACAGCGGCCAGGCCGCCGAGTCCCAGCACCGCGGCGGCGAGGCCGTGCGCGTCCTCACGGGCGACCTGGGCCTGCTCCCGTTGGAACACCAGCAGGAACAACCCGGCCAGCGCCGCCCAGACCCCGGCGACCAGGAAGGCGGCCACCGCGTCGCTGGGCCGGTGCCAGCCGGCGGAGAGGGTGGCCACGCCGGCGACGGCCGCGTACGCGCCACCGAGGTAGGCCCCGAGCGCACGTACCTTCGGCGGCAGGACCAGCACCAGCGCCAGCGCCACCGACGCGGCGACGGTGGCGTGCCCACTGGGCAGGCTGTTGCCGACCGCGTCCCGTTGCGGGTCGATGCCCAGGGCGGGGCGATCGAGGCCGAACTTGAGCAGTTGGGTGGTGACGTTGGCACCGGCGATGAGGAGGGTGGCCCCGAGGGCGAGCGCCTTGCGTCCCCGGATCAGCGCGATGAAGCCGATCACCACGGTGACGGCCAGCAGGGAGACCACCGACATCGCGTTGAGGACCCGGTCGACCAGGCCCTCGATGCGTTGCTGGCCGATCCGGTTGCCGGTCAACGCGACGGTGTCCAGCCACTGGCCGGTCCCGGTGTGCACCGCCAGCCGCCAGAGCAGGGCGAACGCGGCCACCTGAGCCAGCGCCAGTACGACCAACCAGACCGCCGTCCCGCCCCGCGCCGTCGCATGCACCCGCACACCGTAGCGGTCCGCCCGGCAGGTCGCTCGGGGGACCGTCAGCGCGTTGCGGATACCGTGGGGCCGGACCACGGGAGGTGTGGGGTGGACACGTCGGAACGGGAGCGGTCGGAGCGGGAGCGACCCACCGCGGACCGGCCGGAGTCACTGGCGGATCTGCTCGGCGGGCGCCGGGGTGCGGTGGACGCGACCGTGCCGCCGGTGGCGTTCACCCTCGGCTGGCTACTGACCGGCCGGTCCGTCGTCGGGGGCGTGGTGGTGGCCGTGCTGGCCGGCTCGGCGGTGGCGCTGTGGCGGCTGCGTCGCGGCTCCCGGCCCCGGTCCGTGCTGGTCGGCTTGCTCGCCGTCTGCGTCGCCGCGCTGGTCGCCCTGTACACCGGGCGGGCGGTCGATTTCTTCCTGGTGCAGCTCTTCTCCAACACGGCCAGCGCGTTGGTGTGGGCGGTCAGCATCGCGGTGCGCTGGCCGCTGCTGGGGGTGCTGGTCGGGGTGGCGCTGCGGCAGCGGGGACGGTGGCGCCGGGACCGGGCGCTGGTGCGGGCGTACGCGCGGGGCAGTTTGGTGTGGGCGGCGACGTACGCACTGCGGGTGGCGGTGTTCCTGCCGCTGTACCTGGGCGACCGGGTGGTCGAGCTGACCGTGGCCCGGGCGGCGCTGAGCTGGCCGCTGGTGGCCGCGGCGCTGACCGTGAGCTGGCTGGTGATCCGGCGGTCGCTGCCGGCCGGTCACCCGGGGTTACGGCACCCGGTGCCGACGAGGGCTGCCGACCCGGACGGCACCTGAAGGCGGCGGGCGGGACCGGAACGCGGAGCGACGGGAACGTAAAGGGAGAGGCCGCCACGGGGGGAGCGGCCTCTCCGAGAAACACGGTACTCCGTCGGGGCCCCGGGTGATACCGCGAGGCCGTCTTTTTTCGCTCGGTGCCGTTGCGCCCCCGGGCAACCCGGGCTACGGAGGCGCAACGACGGAACTCTTGGCGGAAGGTGGGGTGGGCCTCGCGCTCCGCTGCGTTGGCCGGACGGTCGACCCACCCCCGGCCTGACCGTGGGAATCAGGCCGCCCGCCGACCGGGCGGTCCGCTCCCCCGGGCCCGGTCGGCTCCGGGTGGGTGGCGCCGCGCCACCCACCCGGAAGGGTCAGATCACCCGTTCGGGAACAGGTGGCCGTAGTCGGCGTACGCCATGGCGACGTCGGCCTGCGCCCAGAACCGGTGGTAGTTGAAGGTCGGCTCAGGCCCGCCGTTGAGGTAGGCCTCGACCTTCGGCCAGTCGGGGTCGTTCTTGTAGAACGACCGGATGTCGAGGAAGCTCTTGCCGGGGGCGATGGTGTCGCCGTTGGGCATCTTGCCGGTCCAGCCCGGCGGGATGTAGAGGCCCTGCCCGGTGGCGGCGTCGTAGACGTCGTCGAAGCGCCGGTAGTCACCGCGCTTCTCCGGCATCGAGACGCCCTTCGCGTCGCTGGCCGCGTGCAGCGCGTCCAGCAGGCCCTTGGCGGTGTTCTTCGCCGCCGCGTTGCCGGACTTGGCCGCGTACGCGATCAACGTCCGGGCCAAGGCCGAGGCGACGCCGACGTCCTGGCCCTTCACCGTCACCTCGACGTGCAGGTTGGTGTTGGGCTGCGGGTTGCTGGGGTTCCAGTTGTTGGGCTGGCCGGTCCACTTCATGTCCGACGGAATGGACCAGTTGCTGCCCAGCGTGGTGTTGGCGATGGCCCACGGCACCCACTTGTCCAGCAGCGCCTTGGCCTTGGCGTTGCCGGTCTCCAGGTACAGCTCGGCGATCCGCTGCATCGACCAGACCTGCATGCCGAACCACTGGTTCGACGGCGGGTCGTTGTAGACCGGGTCGACGTCGTAGAACATGCCGTAGAAGGTGGCGGTGCCGGCCGGCGGCTGGGCGTAGCTGCCCTCCCAGCTGTTGGTGGCGCCACCGGCGATGCCGCCCTCGGCGGACTGGAGCCAGGTGTAGAACTCCAGCTGCCGTTCGAAGCTCTTCTGCCAGTCGCTGGCCGCGGTCGGCGACTTCGGCTTGAGCTCGTTGACGTTGGTCAGCGCCCAGGCCGCGAACGGGTTCTGGTAGCCGAAGTGGCTGTGGCTGGAACCGATCCGCCACGACCAGTTCTGGCCGGCCTCGTACGCGCCGCCCCAGGCGTAGTACCAGGACATCAGGTAGTGGGCGGAGTCCCGGCCGGTGCCGGCTGGGCAGGTGGTCGCGCCGACGCAGTTGCCGATCTTCTTGAAGTACTTGTCGAACATCGCGTAGCGCAGGTAGTCACCCATCTTGGCGGCCTTGGCGACGGTGGCCGCCACGTCGGCCTGCTTGCCCTGGGCCTTGGCCCAGGTCAGCGCCCAGTAGGCGGCCTGCACGGCGCGGGCGTCGGCGTCCGGGGCGTTGGTGTACTTCCACTGCTTGGCCGGGGCGTTCGGCTCGGTGATGAACAGGTCCAGGTAGCCGTTCTTGCCGCCGTGCTTGAAGGTCTCGCAGGACGGCTGCGGCACGGTCTCCCAGACCGACTCCTGGGTGCCCCGCTGGAAGGTGTTGATGTACGCCGGCCGGGTGGTGCCGTCGCCGCAGCGGCCGTAGCCGTAGACGTTGTCCACGTCCAGCAGCCAGTGCATGCCGTAGATGTCCCCGGTGCCGTAGGTGGACTGCAGCTCGCTGCGGAGCGGGTCCTGACCGACGGACACGTTCGGGTCGAGCCTGGACGGGTACTGGCTGGGCAGCGGGTGCTCGGCGGCGTACTGCGGGGTGCCCGCGGCGCCGGCGGAGGGCTGGTCGGCTGAGGACGGGATGATGTACTTCTCCATCACCGTCCAGGAGTTGTTGAACGGCGCCCAGTTCTGGGTGACCCGGCCGTAGTTGGCCTCCAGCCAGAGCCAGAAGCTGAACGCCTCCGAGGTGGTCTCGTGGCCGTGGTCGGGCGCCTCGACGATCAGCGTCTCGATGGAGTGGTAGGGCACGCCCTCCGGGCTGAAGTACCCGGAGTTCTTGATCTTGCCGTACTGGTCCAGGAAGCGCTTGATGTAGACGTTGTCGCCACCGGGAACGTCATTGTCGATCTCGGTGATGACGATGGGCAGCGGGGCGAAGCCGCTGGCCGAGGCGGTGATGGTGGCACTGCCACCGACCGTGTCGGAGTCCTCCGCCGCCGCGACCGTGACGGGGACCCCGGTGCTCCAGTTGCTCGGGGTCAGGGTGACGGTGGTGGGCGACACGGTGATGTCGCTGTCCCCGCTGCGGGTCAGGGTCACCGGGACGTTGCCGCTCGGGGCCGCGCTGAGCTTCAGGTTGAAGCTGGCCGTGCCGCCCTCGTTGACGCTGACCGCGGACGGGGTGGCCACCAGGGCCGGGCCGGTGGCGGGGCGGACCGTGAACGCCCGCTCGGCGATCGCGGTGGCCTCGAGGTTGTCGTACGCCTTGGCCTGCACGGTGTAGTCGCCGGCCGGCAGGTCTTCCAGCGTGTAGCCGTACGGTGCGGTGGTGTCGGTGTTGACCAACAGGCCGTTGCGGTAGAACTCGACCTTGCTGATCGTCCCGTCCCGGTCGCTGGCGGCGGCGTTCAGGGGGACGTCCGCCGGGGCCGTGAACGGGCCGGGGGGCATGCTCAGGCTGACTGTCGGCGGCAGGTTGCCGCTGGCCCCGTCACAGGTGACACCGTTGAGCGTGAACGCGGCGGGCTTCGGGTTGCTGCCGCTGTAGGTGCCCTGGAAGCCGATGGTGGTGGAGGCGCCGGTGCCGAGGTTGCCGTTCCACGCCTCGTTGGTGGCGGTCACCTCGCTACCGGTCTGGCTCCACCTGGCCGACCAGCCGTTGGTCACCCGCTGGCTGCTGTTCGGGAAGGTCCACTTGAGCGTCCAGCCGTTGATGGCGTCGCCCAGGTTCTTGATGGCGACGTTGGCGGTGAAGCCGCCGCCCCAGTCGTTGGGCGTGTATGTCACGTCGCAGGCCGGAGCGGCGTGTGCCGGGCCTGCGGGCAGGGTCACTCCAGCAACGGCGAGGGCGGCGGCGGCGAGTATCGCCGTCCGGCGCCGTCTTGCCATGAGTCTCATGTGCGCGGTGTCTCCTCGGACCGGGCCGGGGCCGGGGTGGGCCGCCGGCTGGGCACCTCCACGCGAGCAGGGGTCGCGGGGGGAAGGAGGCGCCCGGGATGGTGGTCGGTCGGAATCGGCCTGTGCTGCCGGGGCAGGGTGCCGTCTCCTCGGGTGCCGTCCGGGAGAACCGGATGCCCTCGGCGACCCACGCTCGCGCGAGCTGGCTCCGCGTCGCGATTGCGACAGTGTGCCATGGAAGCGCTCCCACGACAATACCGCAGCTCAAACGCACATCTATATTTCGATCTCGTTTAGGGTCTTTCACAAAGTCGTGACGGGCGTTACAGTCGCAGCATCGCCGATGGGAGCGCTTCCATCGACGTAGATGCAATCAGTTGGATTGGTCGCGGTCACTACACCGCGGCGCTACAGCCCGAGAGGCTGACGGCGGGCCAGCCCGGACACCGCCGTCAGCCGTCACCCACCGACGTGAGGAGGGAGGTGGAACAGAGCCACTCGCGTGGCCCGGCTCCCGCGCGACACGCACACCGAACAGCCAAGTCCACCCGTGCGTGTATGCACCATGGTGGGGACGGGGGTTGCCCTCCCCCGTCCCCACACTAAACCCCCGTGGTCCAGGGGGAAAGAGGCCGACGGGACAGGCGTCCGCGCCACCCGGCGGCCTCGTTCGCTGTCGGCACACGGTCGGGCCCACCGACCGACCCGCGGCTCCGCCCACCCCACACTCCATCCCGGCCACCGGCGCGGGTCCGGCCCCTTCTAGGCTGACGATCCGCCCGGCAAGACGGCCGGATCGTCGCGCGCCCACCGTGGGAGCGCTCCCGGCCGTCGGGTGGCCCGCACCGTGAGGAGAACTGCCCATGTCGATGCACCCCCGACGGCGACTGCCGCGCCGTGCCGCGCCCCCCGCCACCGCCTCGGCCGGCGCCGGGCTCGCTCCCGCCGCGGACCAGGTCACCGCGGCCCCGACCGGGGCCGCCGAGCCCGGCGTCCCGCCGGGCCTCGAACCGGCAGCCTTTCCCGGCACCCCGGCCCTGCTGTTCCCGAACGACTTCGGCTGGGGCGCGGCCACCTCGGCGTACCAGATCGAGGGCGCCGCCAAGGAGGACGGCCGGGGCGAGTCGATCTGGGACACCTTCAGCCGCACGCCCGGGCGGACCCGCAACGGCGACACCGGTGACGTGGCCGCCGACCACTACCACCGCTGGTCCGAGGACCTGGATCTGATGCGTGACCTGGGTCTGCACAGCTACCGGTTCTCCATCTCGTGGCCCCGGGTACAGCCCGACGGCGCCGGTGAACCCAACCAGCGCGGCCTGGACTTCTACCGCCGGCTCATCGACGGCCTGCACGAACGCGGCATCACTCCGATGGTCACCCTCTTCCACTGGGACCTGCCCCAGTCGCTGCAGGACGCCGGCGGCTGGGAGAACCGCGACACCGCGTACCGCTTCGCCGACTACGCCGAGGCCGTCTTCCACGCCCTGGGCGACCAGGTTCCGGTCTGGCTGACCGTCAACGAACCGAAAACCGTGGTGCAGAACGGCTACCTCCAGGGGCACCACGCCCCCGGCCGGCAGGACCCGGACGCCGCGTACCTGGTGGCCCACCACCTCCAGCTCGCGCACGGGCTGGCGGTACGCGCCCTGCGCGCCTACGGCTCCGACGCCCGGATCGGCCCCGCACTCAACCTGCACCCCTGCTACCCGGCCGACGACACCGCCGCCGCCGCCTCCGCCGCCCGGTTGTACGACGGTTACGAGAACCGCCTCTATCTGGACTCGATCCTCAAGGGTGCCTATCCGCAGGACGTGCTCGCCGACCTCGGCGACGGGAGCCGGATGGTACGGGGCATCGCCGACGGCGACCTGGCCGTCATCTCCACCCCGGTGGACCTGCTCGCGGTGCAGTACTACACGCCGTACTACGTGACCGCCGACGGCGACACCACCCGGCGTTGGCCCACCTCGCAGGCCGACTGGCAGCAGATCTACCCCGACGGGATGTACGACGTCCTGACCCGGATCACCCGCGACTACGGCCCGGTCCCGATCACCGTCACCGAGAACGGGCTGCCCTGCCCGGACGTGCTCGGCCCCGACGGCGTGGTCGACGACGCCGGCCGGATCGCGTTCCTGCGCGACCACTTCACCGCCGCGCACCGCGCCATCGTCGCCGGCGTGCCGCTGGAGAGCTACCACGTCTGGTCGTTGCTGGACAACTTCGAGTGGGCCGAAGGGTACGACCAGCGCTGGGGGCTGGTGTACGTGGACTACGCCACCCAGCGCCGGGTGCTCAAGCGCAGCGCCCACTGGTACCGGTCGGTCATCCGCCACAACGGGCTCTGAGCCGTACGCCGACCGGTGGTGCCGGACCGCCCGCCGCGGTGGCCGGTCCGGTGCCACCGGCACCCGCGCCTCAGCGCGGCAGGGCCTGCTGCAACTCGGCACGCAGCGCCGGGGTGAGCATGTCTCCGGCCTGCTTGGCCAGCCGGGCCATCTCGTAACCCACCACTCCGATGTCGGCCTCCGCGTTGGCCAGGGTGGCCAGGATCGAGCCGTCCCGGATCTGCATCACCAGGAAATAGCCGCGCCCCATCTCGACCACCGTCTGCTTCACCACGTCACCGTCGAACATCTGCGCCGCCCCGGCGGTGATGCTCATCAGCCCCGAGGTCACCGCGGCGAGCTTGTCGGCATGGTCGCGGGGCAGGTGCGCCGAGATCGCGACCAGGAGCCCGTCGGAGGAGACCACCACCGCGTGGGCGACCCCCGGCACCCGCTCGGCGAACGCGTTGACCAGCCAGCTCAGGTCCCGTGCCTCCTGGCTCAACGTCGTCACTGTCGTCCCCCTTCGCTGTGCACCCCACCCGGCGGCAGGGCAATGTCCGTCTTCTCCTCGGCCTCCGCCCGGCGGACGCCGCTGTACAACCTGGACAGCATCCCGCCGACCGCCTCCGGGTCCGGGTCCTCGCGTGTGGCGGGGACCGTGGGCCGGGCCGGCTCGGTGACGGCGGACAACTGTGCCATCGGCACCCGGACGGGAAGTCCCCGCGCACTGGTGCCTCCGATCACCGGCGTCCCGGGCGGCTCTGGCGTCACATGCCCGGTGGACGCGACCGACGAGGCACTCGGCCCCTGCCGGGACCACCAGCCGCCGGCCTCGGCCGGCGGCGCGGCCGGCGCGAGCACGTCCTCGGCGCGCAGCGGCATCGGCCGACCGGAGCTGGGCGTCGGGTCGGGACGTCGGCCCGCCACCGGCAGCTCCCCGGGCGACGAGCGCCCCGGGCGGGGCAGGGTACGCCGGCGCCGGGCGGTGCCGACGCCTCCCGTGGTGATCATCCGAGCGGCCGGGGGATCCAGCTCCGGCATGGGAGCCGGACCCAGCAGCGCCGGTGGCACCAGTACCCGGGCCACCAGACCCTGGTCCGCCGGCGCCAGGTGCACCCGTACGCCGTGCCGGGCGGCGAGATGACTGACCACGAAGAGGCCCATCCGCTCCGAGGCGGCGACGTCCGCGGCCGGCGGCGCGGCGAGCACGGCGTTGGCCTGTTCCAGGGCGGCCCGGCTCATCCCGATGCCCTGATCGACGATGTCCACCAGCGCCCCACCGCCCTCACGGCGGGCGGTCACCCGGACCAGGGTGTCCGGCCGGGAGAAGGCGGTGGCGTTCTCCAGCAGCTCGGCCAGCAGGTGCACCAGCTCACCCACCGCGTGCCCGACGACGTGCAGGTCGGCCACCGACTCGTGGCGGACCCGCTGGTACTGCTCGATCTCGGCGCTGGCCGCGAGAAGCACCGCGCCGAGGCCGACCGGGCGGTTCCACCGCCGAGTGGACTCGGTGCCGGCCAGCACCAGCAGGCTCTCGTCGTTGCGGCGCATCCGGGCCGCCAGGTGGTCGAGTTTGAACAGGTTCTCCAGCTGGTCCGGGTCCGCCTCCTCCCGTTCCAGGTCGTCGAGCAGCTCCAGCTGCCGTTCCACCAGCACCTGGCTACGCCGGGCCAGGTTGACGAACATCGCGTTCACGCTGCGGCGCGTCTGGGCCTGTTCGACGGCGACGCTGACCGCGCTGCGGTGCACCGCCACGAACGCCTCTGCCAGTTCGCCCAGCTCGTCGGAGCTGGTCACCACCGGCGGCGCCACCTCGATCGTGGGCAGCGTGCCCTGCGTCGAACGCAGCCGGTCCAGCGTGTGCGGCAGCTCCACCTGCGCGATCTGCAGGGCCTGCCCGCGCAGCAACCCGATGGAGTGCGCGATGGAACGGCCGATCAGCAGGGCGAGCAGCACGGCCAGCCCCAGCACCACCAGGATGGCGCTCACCACCGCCAGGGTGGCCCGCAGCTGGTCGCCGCTGGCGTCCTCGGCCCGGGTCGCCGCCTCGTCGAGCACCCGCGTCTCGAGCTGGCGCAGCAGCTCCTGCCGCTGGGCGCTGGCGTCCCACCACTGCTCGGCGGGGAGCACCGCCGGTCGGGCCCCGCCGCTGGCGAGACTCTTCTCCTCCAGCTTGGTCGCGGCCACGAACCCGGGGTGCACGGAGGCGCGGTCGTACAGCTGGATCTGCCTGGTGGTCGCGGCGACGCGGAACGCGCCGAGCGCAGCCAACTGCTGGGCCCGCAGGTCGGTCAGGGCGATCTGGTCGTCGAGTTGGTACCGGCCCGCCCGGGCGGCGGCGTAGAGCTGAGCGCGGACCCGCGACGACAGCTCCTTGACCCGGGCCAGCTGCACGTAGCGCAGCACCGCGTCGGTCAGCTCCGGCTGTTCCTCACCGGGCGAGGGCTCGGCCAACAGGCTGAGCAGCGTGTCGACCGCCCGGTGGTAGTTGCCCAGGATGGTCTCGGAACTCAGTACCGCCGGCAGGATCGCCGCACGGATGGCGCGGACCTGGTCGTACGCCTCCAACGCCTTGCCGTAGGAGACCCGCCAGGAGGCGTCCGCGTCGGCCAGTGGCGCGGCAGCGCGGCGCAGCTCCCCGGCTGCGGCGTCGGTGTCGTCCTGCAACGGGCGCAAGGTCAGCGCCGTCGCCGCCCGGTCGGAGGAGAGGCCGTCTCGGCGCAGCTCGGCCAACTCGCCCGCCGTCCGGTCGCGTTCCTGCTGGAGCCGGTCCACCAGGACGGTGATCTGCCGGCCGACGCCGACCTGCCGCGCGAAGTCGCTCAGCGCGGTGGTCCGTCCCACCAGCGTGGTGGTCTGCACACCGGCCAGCACCAGGAAGGCCACCGACGGGATGACCAGCACGGTGGCGAGCTTCGTCCGCATACGCCAGTCCCGCAGCCGCAACGGCGACCGCCGCCGGTGTGGGACGACTGCGGCACCCGATCGGCCGCCACCGATCTGTCCGCCCCCGGTCGGATCGGGACCTGCACCCACACCTGCCTCCTCGGCCCCCCGCTCCCCGTCGTCGGGGAGCGGGGTCCATCCAACCAGGCCAGCGAGCTGTGTCAACGGCCCTGGGGGCCTCCGTCGGTGGCCGGAGCGGCCGGATGTACGGACGAGGCGTGCTCCGTCGGACCGGAAGCGGCGAGCCGTCGCGCCGCGGCGAAGCGCCCGAGGGCCACCAACGCCGCGCCGGTGGCCCCGATCTCCGGTTCGGAGCGGTGCCGGACCTGCCGGGGGGCGAGGGTGGCGGCGAACGCCGATCGCCACCAGGCGGACGCGGTCACCGCTCCCCCACCCAGCACGACGTCGACCGGGCCGTCCACCACGGACTCCAGGACGACCAGGTCGTCGGCGACCATCCGGCACAGCCCGGCCATCAACCCGGCCAGGATCTCCACCGCGGTGGTGGAGAAGGTGAGGCCGCGCAACTCGCCCGCCCCGGCCGGGGTGGTGCCTGGCGGCCGGTCACCCCCGAAGCGGGGATTCGTCGCCACCTGACCGTGCGGCGGCACGCGGGCCAGCGCGGCGTCCAGATCCGGCCCCTGCGGCAGCCGCAGCTCCCGGTTGGCCCAGGCGAACAGGTTGCCTCCACAGGAGTAGGCGGAGCCGGTCACCACGTGTTCGTGGTCCACCCGGTACCGCCAGAGCTGCTCGGGCAGCGCAGGCAGGTCGGCGTCGACGGACACCGGCTGCACCAGGCGCACCGCGGCGGAGGTGCCGACGGTGACCGCCACCCGATGTGGGTCGACGCAGCCGGAGCCCACATTGGAGGCCGCTCCGTCGCCGATCGCGGCGGCCCACTCGGCGCGGGCCAACGGCGGCCAACGCCGGGCATGTTCCGGGCGTAGCCGCCCGCGCCAGCCCGCCGGCGCAAGCTCGGGCAGTTCGCCGGGGCGAACGCCGGCCAGCGCGCAGGCCTCGGCGTCCCAGTCCATCGCGCGCAGATCGAGCAGCCCCGTGCCGGAGGCCATCGACACCGAGGTGGGCGCGGCGTCGAGCAGCTCGCCCAGGGCGTACTCCGCGAGCCCGACGAAGCGGCCGACCGGGCCGCAGCGCGCACGCAACCACGGCAGCCGCACCGACCAGTAGGACCGGTGCCACCAGGTGCCGGTACGTTGGTGGAACGCGGCCGGATCGGCCGGGCCGACCGCGCCGGGCAGCGGCTCCGGGCGGGTGTCCAGCCAGGTGAGCACCGGCCCGAGCGGCGTGCCGGTGGGGTCGAGCGGAACCACCGAGTGCCACTGGGCGGAGAGCGCGACCAGCGTCACGTCGCGCAGGTGCCCGCCGTCGGCGAGTTCGTCCAGGCACTCGACCAGACAGGCGAGATAGCCGGCCGCGTCGAGGGTGCCGGTGCCGTCGTCGGCCACCGCCACGCCCAGCCGGCGCCGGGCCAGGGCGCCGGGCAGCGGCTTCGCGTCGGCGTCGAGCACGAGCCCGCGTACCGAGGAGGTGCCGAGGTCGAGAGCGAGAATGTTCATCCCGGGTCACGGTACCGAACCACCGGGCCGGCGACGTCGCGATCGGTCGCCGGAACCTTCCGCCACGAAGTGGGAACGGCTACCGGGCCCGGGCCGTCCCGGCATAGGGTGACGACATGCTCGCGCCCCTGTCCTACTGGTGGCCCGCCGACCTGGCGGCCCCCTTCCGCGCGTAGCTTTCCGCGGCCGCCCGACGAGGCGGCCGCCGGTCTCTCCCGGCTCCCGAGCCGCCCCGGCGGACGGCGAAGGCCATCGAGGAGATTCCATGATCAACCCGCACCGCCTACTCGCCGCCCTCGCCCGAGGCACCGACCCCGGCCCGTTCGCGCTGATCCGCCGCGAGTGCGCCGATCACCTGGACCTCTTCACCGGCCAGGTGCGCGTCGCCGACCGGCTCACCGATTTACCGCTGCCGGACGGCCCAGCCGGGCCCCGCACGCTGGCGCTGGTGCCGTACCGGCAGGTCGTCGAGCGCGGCTTCGAGTGCGTCGACGACGGCACGCCGCTGGAGTACCTGGAGATAGCCGGACACGTCCCGGTCGCCCTGGCCGACGCGCTCGCCGCGCTGCCGGACGCGCCGGTGGTGACCAACGACGCCGGTTTCGACGTCACCGACGCGGAGTACGCCGACATCGTCGGGCGGGTGCTGGCCGAGGAGATCGGGCGCGGCGAGGGAGCCAACTTCGTCATCCACCGCACGCTGCGCGCGAACGTGCAGGGCGCGCCGCTGGCCGCGGCGTCCGCCGCGCTGCGCCGGCTGCTGCTCGCCGAGCGGGGGGCCTACTGGACCTTCCTGGTGTTCACCGGGACCCGCATCCTGGTGGGGGCGAGCCCCGAGCGGCACGTCAGCGTCGACGACGGCCTGGTGATGATGAACCCGATCAGCGGAACCTTCCGGCACACCGGGGCCGCTGCGGACCGGGACGCGCTGCTGCGCTTCCTGAGCGATCCGAAGGAGATCGAGGAGCTGTACATGGTCCTCGACGAGGAGCTGAAGATGATGGCCAGGGTCGCCGACCAGGGCGGGCAGGTGGTCGGGCCGTACCTGAAGGAGATGTCCCACCTCGCGCACACGGAGTACCTGCTCGCGGGTCGGGGAACCCGGGACGTCCGGGAGGTGCTGCGGGAGACGATGTTCGCCCCCACGGTGACCGGGAGCCCGATGGAGAACGCCTGCCGGGTGATCGCCCGGCACGAGCGGACCGGCCGGCGCTACTACTCCGGGGTGCTGGCCCTGCTGGGACGGGACGCCGGCGGCCGACAGACACTGGACGCCCCGATCCTGATCCGGACGGCGGAGATCTCCCCCGCGGGCGAGCTGCGGGTGCCGGTGGGGGCGACCCTGGTACGGCACTCGACGGCGGCCGGCGAGGTGGCCGAGACGCACGCGAAGGCGGCCGGGGTGCTCGCCGCCTTCGGGCTCGGCCCGCAGGCGCCCGTTCCCACCCCGCCTCCGGTTCGGCACGGGCCGGGCGCGGCGCTCGCCGACGACCCGCAGGTACAGGCGGCGCTCGCCGAGCGCAACATCCCGCTGGCCCGGTTCTGGCTCGACCAGCGACTGCCCGGGGCGGCCACTCTGCCCGGGCTGGTCGGCCGGCGGGCGCTGATCGTCGACGGCGAGGACACCTTCACCGGGATGCTGGCCCACCAGCTGGGTGCGCTCGGCCTCGCCGTCGAGGTACGCCCGTGGCTGCGGCCCGGCAGGCTCGACCCGTACGACCTGGTTGTCATCGGTCCGGGGCCGGGTGACCCGCGGGCGGTGGACGAGCCGAAGATGGCGGCGTTGCGTGGGCTGCTGACCGCGCGGCTGGCCGCCGGTCTGCCCACGCTGGCGGTCTGTCTCGGTCATCAACTGCTCGCCGGCCTGCTCGGGTTGCGGTTGCACCGGCGGGAGGCGCCGTACCAGGGGCTGCAACGTGAGGTGAGCGTCTTCGGCACGCCGAGACGGGTCGGCTTCTACTCCACGTTCACCGCCCTGGCCGACGCCGACCGGGTCACCACCCCGTACGGCGCGGCGGAGCTGTCCCGCGACCCGGTCGACGCGGCGGTGCACGCGTTGCGCGGACCCGGCTTCGCCGGGGTGCAGTTCCATCCGGAGTCGGTGCTCAGCCGGGACGGAATGGCCGTCCTGGCGGACCTGCTCGGCCACCTGTTGGCGCATCCGGCACTGACCACGCACGGTTCCGCGGATCGCCGGTAGGCGGACGATGACGGGGCCCGGCCTCACCGGGCCCCGTCAGTGGTCAGCCGGCCGCCAGGCCGCGCTTGAGGGCCGCGCCGATCTGCACCGCCCGCTTGGCGGTCAGCGCGGTCGCGGCCAGCGCCACGTGGTCCGGGGGAACCTCCCCGTTGTTGCTGGTGTGCGAGGCACCGTAGGGGTTGCCGGCGACGAACTGACTGGGATCGGTGTAGGCGGGGGTCACCACGATGCCGCCCCAGTGGTGGAAGACCGTGAACAGCGACAGCAGGGTGGACTCCTGCCCACCGTGCTCCGTGGCGGCGGAGGTGAACGCACTGTAGACCTTGTTCGCCAGCGCGCCGTTGGCCCAGAGCGGGCCGGTGGTGTCGATGAACTGCTTGAGCTGCGCGGCGATCATGCCGTATCGGGTGGGCGAGCCGAGGATGACCACATCGGCCCACGCCAGGTCGTCGATCTCGACCTCCATGACGTCCTGGGTCTCCAGGCGGTGCGCCTGCCAGCCGGCGTTGGAGCGGATCGCCTCGTCGGGTGCCAGTTCGCGCACCTTGCGCAGGCGGACCTCGGCGCCAGCCTCCCCGGCTGCCTCGCAGGCTGCCTGCGCCATCTGGTAGGTGATACCGGTGGCGCTGTAGTAGATCACCGCGACCTTGACCTGGCCGTCCATCGATTCCTCCTCGTTTCGGGTCAGCTTCGGCGACTACCCGTTGTTTGCGCCGTCAAACTTCGTGCGATGCTCCAGGGCCTGCGAATCAGGACGGCAACCGACGCTGACTGGCCGGCCATCTGGCCCTTCCTTCGGGAGATCGTCGGTGCCGGCGAGACCTACACCTGGCCGCGGGATGTGTCGGAGGAGGCGGCCCGGGGCATGTGGTTGGTCCGGCCACCGGGGCGGACGGTGGTGGCCGTGGACTCCGACGGCACCGTGCTGGGCTCGGCGAAACTGGTGCCGAACCAGGCCGGCCCGGGCGACCACGTCGCCAACGCCAGCTTCATGGTGGCGCCGGCCGCGGCGGGTCGGGGGGTGGGCCGGTCTCTCGGCGTACACGTGCTGGAGTTGGCGCGCGCCGACGGTTATCGGGCGATGCAGTTCGACGCGGTGGTGGCGACCGACACCCGGGCCGGCGCGCTCTGGCGATCGCTGGGCTTCGAGGTGGTCGGTCGGATCCCGGCGGGATTCCGGCACCCGACCGAGGGTGACGTCGATCTGCTGGTCATGCATCGGCGTCTCTGAAGTCCCACCCGACTCAGCTCAAGATTTGCGCAAGTTCTGCGTGGGAGCGATGCCATGGTCGTGGTCGAACCGGGATCCTGTTCGCACGGATGTCGACGGGGCGCAAACGTCGCCGACACCGGGGAACCTGAACGGGGGATCGCGCTCCGCTCGCGCGACGGCGGGCGTAGCGCGATCAGGGGGCCCGTTCCAGCTGGGGGGATCCGCCAGCGGGTCGACGGCCTGGCTACCGCTCTCTACCGGAGATCGTCGTGCAGGTCGTCGGCCCGCTGTGCCGGGCGAGGCTCGGCCCGCCCTCGTCGCGCCCCGATGACGGCGGAACCGGCCGCCGGATCCGAGCGCCGGGCCGACACCGCACCGGGTGCCCGCAGGTCGACCAACTCCCCCCACACCTCTCAGGTCGACCAACTCCCCACATCTCTCCGGTCGACCTCCCGCCTCACCTCGCAGGTAGACGCCGGGCAGCGGCACGCCGCACTCCCGTCGCCAGGCGCACCGGCGGTGGTCCCGCCGCGGGAACCACCGGCCGCGCCGGTATCCACGCCGGCTTGGACGAATGCTGCCCTGACCCGTCGGGTAGCCAGCGGTGACCCACGAGAGGAAGGACGAACCATGCGACTGACCGAACAGCAGGTCCGTTCGCTGTACGGACAGGACGTCCAGGACCGCTCGGGCGCGAAAATCGGCAGCGTGGCACAGGTCTGGGCCGACGCCGCCGGCGAGCCGACCTGGGTCAGTGTGAAGACCGGCATGATGGGCCAGCACGAGCACATGGCCCCGCTGACCGGGGCCGGCATATCCGAGGGCAAGGTGACCGTGCCGTACGACAAGGCGACCGTCAAGAGCGCACCGACGGTGGAGGCCGGCACCGAGCAGCCGCTCGGCAGCGACCGGCTCGCCCAGCTCTACCGGCACTACCAGCTCCAGCAGCAGGAGCGTCCGCCGCAGCGGATGCCCGGTTCGCCGGAGCTGACCCGGTCGGAGGAACGGCTGCGGGTCGGCACCGAGAGCGAGCCGGCGGGCACCGCCCGGCTGAGCAAGCAGGTGGTGACCGAGAACGTGCACACCACCGTGCCGGTCGAGCACGACGAGGTGCGCGTCATCCGCGAGCCGATCACCGACGCGAACCGGGGTGAGATCCGGCCGGACATCCGCGACGAGCAGCGGGAGATGGAGCTGCGCGCCGAGCGTCCGGTGGTCGGTAAGGAACAGGTCCCGGTCGAGCGGGTCCGGCTGGCCAAGGACGAGATCGTCGAGGAACAGCCGATCGACGAGCAGGTTCGCCGGGAGCGGATCGACGTCGACGTGCCGGAGTCGGCACGACGGCGCGGCTGACCACGACGGTCCCGGCGGGTGCCGGGGCGGCGGGCGGACGGGCACCAGCCCGTCCGCCCGGTGTCGTCTCCGTGCCGCCGGCCGCGACCGGCAGACGTGTCGGTGGCTGCGCCTAGGCTGACGGTCGATCTGTTCAGGAAGGGCGGCCGACGTGCGGTTGACCGGTGACGAGGCGCTGGCGTTGCGGATGACCAGCCTGCTGCTGCGGACGCACCCGCGAGGCCGGCCGCAGGACGTCGCCGGTGTCGTGCGGTGGTTTGGCGCCATGCAGGCCCAGGACGCCGCGAGCGGCATGTGGTCGCTGGGAGTCCGGCTGCCCGGGTGCACGGTGGCCGACGTGCAGGCGGCGCTGGAGCGACGGGAGGCGCTGCGCACCTGGCCGATGCGGGGGACGGTGCACCTCGTACCGTCGCGCGACGCCCGGTGGATGCTGGCGGTCACCGGCGTACGGGCGTTGATGGGGGCGCAGCGGCGCCGTGAGGTGCTCGGCCTGACCGAGGCGGAGGCCGACCGGGCCGCCGACGTGCTCGGCACGGCGCTGGCCGGCGGCGTCCGGCTGACCCGCGCCGAGTGCCTGGCCACGCTCGCCGCGGCCGGTATCGACTGCGCCGGCCAGCGCGGCTACCACCTGCTCTGGTACGCCAGCCAACGCGGCGTCACCTGCATCGCCCCGCACGTCGGCACCGAGCAGACGTTCGCCCTGCTCGACGAGTGGGCCCCCGACCCGCACCGGCCCGAACGGGACGAGGCTCTCGGCATTCTCGCGACCCGGTACTTCCGCAGCCATGGGCCGACCACCCGGCAGGATTTCGCCGGCTGGACGGGCCTGACCGCCACCGACGCCCGGCGGGCCGTCGCGGTCGCCGGCGACGCGCTCGCCGCCGTCCAGGTCGACGGGGTCGAGGCGCTGCTCGACCCGGCACTGCTCGACGCCTCCCGGAAGCCGGCCGACGACGTGCTGGCCCTGCCCGGCTTCGACGAGTACCTGCTCGGCTACAAGGACCGCACGCTGATGCTCGACCCGGTGCACCAGCAGGCCATCGTCCCGGGCGGCAACGGTGTCTTCCGGCCCACCGTGGTTCGCGCCGGCCGGGTGGTCGGCACCTGGAAGCGCACCGTGACCAGGACCCGGGTCCGGGTCGCCCTGCATCCGCTGGTCGGGCTCGACCCGGCGACGCGCGAGCGGGTGGTGGCGGCCGTCGACCCGTACGCGCGCTTCCTCGGGTTGCCGACCCTCGTGGAGTGGGCCGACTGATCACCGGATCCGGCGCCCGCGCTCAGTCGGCGAGCGCCCCACCCGACCGACCCTCGTGCAGGGTCAGGTTGTGTCCACTGCCCGGGTCGAACAGGTGGATCTTCTCCAGGTTGAACCAGACCCGCCGGTCCTCGCCCTCCCGTACCGTCGACTCGGCCGACAGCCGGGTGACCAGGCTGGCGCCGCCGCCGCTGAAGTCGGCCCCGGCATCGGCCGCCAGTTCCTCCAGCTCGGCGGCGCTGGCCCGCTGTCCCTCGACGGTGAAGTAGACGTACTTGTCCGAGCCCATCGACTCGACGATGTCGACCGGCGCGGTGAACTCCATGCCCCGGCGGCGGGTGTCGTCGTCGACCAGCTCGGCGTCCTCGAAGTGCTCGGGACGGATGCCGAGAATCAGTTCGCGGGGCGCGTCGGCGCCCTCGAGCTGCCGGCGGATCCGCTCGCCGATCGGCACGTCGCCCAGGGTCGTACGCAGCTTTCCGTCCTCGACGGCGGCGTGCAGGAAGTTCATCGACGGTGAGCCGATGAATCCGGCGACGAAGAGGTTGTACGGGTGGTCGTACAGCTCCTGCGGCGGGCCGACCTGCTGGATCGCGCCGCCTCGCATGATGACCACCCGGTCGCCGAGGGTCATCGCCTCGGTCTGGTCGTGGGTGACGTAGACGGTGGTGGTGCCGAGCTGCTTCTGCAGCCGGGACACCACGGTGCGCATCTGCACCCGCAGCTTGGCGTCGAGGTTGGACAGCGGCTCGTCCATCAGGAACGCCTTGGGCTGCCGAACGATCGCCCGGCCCATGGCGACCCGCTGGCGCTGGCCGCCGGAGAGGTTGGCCGGCTTGCGGTCCAGCAGCGGGGTCAACTCCAGGACCTTGGCCGCCTCCTCG
Organism: Micromonospora sp. KC213; assembly: GCF_004348325.1. Classification (GTDB taxonomy): domain Bacteria; phylum Actinomycetota; class Actinomycetes; order Mycobacteriales; family Micromonosporaceae; genus Micromonospora. The sequence goes on from NZ_SMKF01000023.1 coordinate 23,887, forward strand.
ACCTTCGAGTCGATGGTCTGCTTGTCCTGCTTCGCCAGTCGCAGCGGGAAGGCCATGTTCTCCCGCACGGTCATGTTGGGGTAGAGCGCGTACGACTGGAACACCATGGCGATGTCCCGGTCCCGGGGGGCCTTGTCGTTGACCCGCTGCCCACCGATGCGCAGTTCGCCGGAGCTGATGTCCTCCAACCCGGCGATCATGTTGAGGGTGGTGGACTTCCCGCAGCCCGACGGGCCGACCAGGATGACGAACTCGCCGTCGGCGATCTCCAGGTCGACGTCGCGTACCGCGGTGGTGCCGTCGGGGAAGCGCTTGCTCACCTTGTCCAGCACGATGTCAGCCATTGTTGTCACCTATCCCTTGACGGCGCCGGAGGTCAGGCCCGAGACGATGCGGCGTTGGAAGAAGAGCACGAACAGGATGATCGGAATGGTGATCACCACGGCGGCGGCGCAGATCGCCCCGGTGGGGTCCTCGAACTGCGACTCGCCGGTGAAGAACGACAGCGCCACCGGCACCGTCCGGGCCCGCTCGGTGGAGGTGAGCGTGACGGCGAACAGGAAGTCGTTCCAGCAGAAGATGAAGACCAGGATCGCCGTGGTGAACAGCCCCGGCGCGGCCAGCGGGGCGATCACCCGGCGGAACGCCTGACCCTGGGTGGCGCCGTCCATCTTCGCCGCCTTCTCCAGGTCCCACGGGATCTGCTTGAAGAACGCCGACAGGGTGTAGATCGCCAGCGGCAGCGCGAAGGTGATGTACGGCAGGATCAGTCCCGGCCAGGTGTCGAAGAGGCCGAGCTGCCGTTCGATCTCGAACAGCGGCGACACGAGCGACACCTGCGGGAACATCGCGATCAGCAGAGAGACGCCGACGAGCAGCCGCTTGCCGGGGAAGTCCAGCCGACTGATCGCGTACGCGGCCATCGCACCGAGCACCACCGCGATCGCGGTGGCGATCAGGGCGATGCCGATCGAGTTGACCAGGGCGCGCAGGAACTGGTCGGTGGTGAAGATGCTCCGGTAGTTGTCCAGCGTCCACTCCCGGGGCCAGAACCGGCCGTCGGTGAGGGTGGCCGGGGTCTTGAACGACAGGGAGGCGATCCAGAGCACCGGGATCAGCGCGAAGACGACGACGATGACGTCCAGCAGACCCCAGCGCAGCTTCGCCCGGGTGGTGGTGTCGACGGCCATCTCAGCGCCTCTCTCCGTCGTCGCTGCCGGGGGCAGCGGTACCGAACAGCTTCACGAAGACGAAGGCGATGATCGCCACGGTGAGGAAGATCAGCACCGACATCGTCGAGCCGATGCCGAGGTTGAGGCCCCGGATCAGGTTGTTGTAGGCGAGCATCGACACCGAGGAGGTCTCGTTGCCGCCCGCGGTCAACACGAAGATGTTGTCGAACACCCGGAACGCGTCCAGGGTGCGGAACAGCAGCGCGACCAGGATCGCCGGCTTCATCACCGGCAGCATCACCTTGGTGAACCGCTGCCAGGCGGTTGCCCCGTCGGTCGAGGCCGCCTTGAGCAGGTCCTCGGGGACCAGCGCCAGGCCGGCCATCAGCAGCAGCGCCATGAACGGCGTGGTCTTCCAGATCTCCGCCAGCATGATGATCGCCAGCGAGCTGGCCCGCTCGGTGAGCGGCGCACCGTCGGAGAACAGGTTGGCCAGGTAGCCGGTGCCGGGCGTCCAGGCGTACCGCCAGGAGAAGGCGGCGACGACCGTGACGATGCCGTACGGGATCAGCGCGGCGGTGCGGACGATGCCCCGGCCGACCAGCGTGCGGTGCATGATCAACGCCAGTCCCATGCCGAGCACCAGTTCGACCGCGACGGTGACCACCGTGATCAGCATGGTCACACCGAACGCGGTCCACCAGAACTCGTTGGTGAGCACGGTGACGTAGTTCTCCAGCCCGATGAACTCACGCTGGTCCGGGAAGCGCAGGTCGAAGCGCTGCAACGACAACCAGACCGAGTAGACGATCGGGTACGCGGTGACCAGCACCATGACCAGCGCGGCCGGGGCGCAGAGCAGCCAGCCCAGCCGACGCTCGGCCTTCTTGTTCTCACTGAGCGGGGTCTTGGCCCGGCGGCGGGCCCGCTGCGCCGGGACGGCCGCGTGCCGGCCGGTGCCGTGCTCCGCGTCGGCGCTCACGTCCGCACCGGCGGGAGTGACGTTGATGCTCACGGCAGGACCCCCTTCGACTCCAGCGCGGCGGCGACCGCCTGCCGCAGTTCGTCGGCTGTCCGCTGCGGATCGATCGCCGAGGGCGGAGACAGGATCGCCGACATCACCGTGGAGATGCTCTGGTACGCCGGGCTCAGCGGACGTACCGCCGGCTCCTTCAACTCCGCCAGGATGGTCTCCTTCATCGGGTACGCCTCGGCCATCTCCGGGTCGTCGTAGACCTTCTCGATGGTGGGCGGGACGCCGTCGTTGACCGCGGAGAACTTCTGGTGTTCGGCGTTGCGCAGGCACTTCGCCGCCTCGAACGACTCGGCGGGGTGCCGGGAGTAGGCGCTGACCGCCAGGTTGATCCCGCCGATGGTGACCCGGCTGGGGGTGCCGGCGTCGACACCGGGGACGCGGGCCCAGCGCACCTTCTGCGCCAGCGCCGGGTCGGCCTCCTGCAGCGCGGGGTAGACGAAGGGCCAGTTGACCTGGAAGGCGCCGTTGCCGGACTGGAACTCCAGCCGGACCGGATCCTCGGTGGCGTTGCTGAACGACGGTGAGGTCACGCCCGACGTGGCGAACCGCTTGAGCAGGTCGAGCGCCCGCACAGCACCCTCGTCCATGACAGCCTGCCGGCCGTCGTCGCTGACGATCTTGCCGCCGGCGCTCGCGGCGAGGGTGTTGTAGAGGACGACCAGGCCCTCGTACTGGGCGCCCATGGTGAGCACCTGGTACGGCTTGCCCTGCCGCTTCAGCTCCTGGGCGGCGGAGATCATCTCGTCCCAGGTGGCCGGCGGCTGGGCAACCAGGTCGGTGCGGTACCACAGCAGCTGGACGTTGGTGTTCTTCGGCGCGCCGTAGAGCCGGTTCTCGTACCGGGCGGTGTCCAGCGGGCCGGCGAGGGTGCCCTGCTCCACCTCGGCCCGGTCCTGGCCGGTCCACTCGCGGATCCAGTTGGCGCTGGCGAACTCCTGGGTCCAGGTGACGTCGAGGCCGAGCACGTCCATGCCGCTGTCCTCGGCGGCGAGCCGGCGCACCAGCTGCACCCGCTGGTCGTCGGCCTGCCGGGGCAGCACTCGGTAGGCGATCGTGTAGCGGCCCCCGGCCTGGGCGTTGCAGTCGTCGACCACCTGTTGCAGGTTCTGCTCCGGCGGGTAGTACAGGTTGATGGTGGGCGTACCGCCGTCGTCGCCGGAGCCGCACGCGGCCAGCGGCGCGACCAGCGCCAGCGCGGCGGCTGCCGCGCCGACCCGTACGCCCGGTCGGCGTCGGTGTCCAGGCGCCTCGGGGTCCGTCATCGCCCTCCCCCTTCCTTCGGCGAGAAACCGGGGAGGCACCCGTGCCCCGGTGCACGGCGATACGGCCCGGGACGGGCGGGTCGTGAAGTATGCCGCCCCCGGACGTTTCGTGCGCCTACACTGCCCGAGCGGTGACGTCGCGAAACATCACCGGCGGCGGCCCTGGCGGGCGCTTCGGGTGGTGCCCTCGTAGGCTCGGCCGATGGATGCCACCTTTTTCTTCGACCCCGTCTGCCCGTGGACCTGGCGCGCCTCGCGCTGGCTGGTCACCGTCGCGCAGGCGCGCGGGCTGAGCGTCGAGTGGCGGTCGTTCAGTCTGGCCATCCTCAACGACGGCAAGGTGTCGCCGGAGTTCGCCCCGGTGCTGGCCGCGTCGAGTCGGGCGCTGCGGCTGGTGGAGGCGTTGCACGCGCAGGGCCGCGCCGACGATGCCGGGCGCTTCTACACGGAACTGGGCGCGCGCACCCACGAGGCCGGCGACCCGCTGTCGGTCGAGCTGGTGGAGGCGGCCGTCGCGGCGGCCGGGCTGGGCGCGGACGCGCCGGCCCTCGACGACGACGGTTGGGACGAGGCGGTACGTGCCTCGCACGCCCTGGCGTACGCCTCGGCGGGTCCGGACATCGGCTCGCCGGTGCTGATGGTGCCGGACGCCGATCGGGGCCTGCACGGGCCGATCTTCACCGAGGTGCCCGAGCTCGACGACGCCCTGACGGTCTGGGACTCGGTGCTGCCGTTGCTGCGGATGCCGGTCTTCCACGAGATCAAGCGCGGTCGCCGCTGACGGTCCGGCGCAGCCGGGCGGGGCGCCGTTGCTGCGGGCGGGCGCGCGCGACTGGTCCGCGAGCCGGACGCGGAGATCAGTTGGTGGGTGCTGGCCGACCCGGAAGGCACCCAGTTCTGCGCCTTCCCGCCTCGTCTGACCGAGTGAACGGACGATTACTCCGAGCGCCCGGGTGGACTAGCATCGACCTGCGCGTCCGCCACCGTCGTCGACACGCCTCGGCCGACCCGGCCCGCCCGATCGGTTGGTTCTCGCGCGAACCGCCCTCTGCCGATCCACCGGTTGGGCAGGATCGCTTTCACGAGGAGGTGCCGTCGTGCAGGACACCCGCGCTCTCGCCCTGACGTTCGAGGTGAGCGGCCTGCCACCGGTCAAGACCGAGGCGCTGTCCATCTTCGCCGCCGGGCACCGGCAGGCGACGAGGGTCCGCGCCCTGCTCCAAGCGGCCTGCGCCGCGGCCCAGCGCACCGGCTGGACGCCGCTGGACGGGCCGGTCGAGGTCGACCTGACCCTGCGGTGCCCACCGGGGCACCGCACCTCGGACGCCAGCACCCTGCTCGGCGGGGTGTGCGCGGTGCTCCAGGACAAGAAGCGGGTCACCAGCATCGGGCTGGCCCACCTCGGCGTCCTGGTCGACGTCGCGCTCTACGACGACGACCGGCAGATTCGCCGGTTGTCGTACCGGGAGGAGCCCGCGGAGGACTTCTCCTACCAGGTGCGGGTGGCCGCGGTGCCCACCGTGGTTTGACCGACGCCCGCGGTGGGGTACCGCGGACGCCGACGAAGGGAGCGCCGATGTCAGAGCCACATGTCACGTTGGACCCCCGCGATCCCGTGCAGGAGAAGCTGCGCGGTCCGCTGGAGGAGCAGCTGACCTCGGCGTTGCAGGCCGCCGCGGACCGGGTCCGCGCCAGCTACGCCGGAGAGCCGGTCGAGCAGGTCTGTCAGTCGCTGCTGGACGAGACCCGATCCGGCCTGCACCCGGACATCGCGGCCGGCTTCCAGCCCGACATGGACGAGTTCTGCCGGGTGGCCGTGGCGATCGTGCGCGGCGAGGTCGCCTGAACCTGCCCGGCGCTCAGAAGTGCCGAAGCAGCTCGGGGAACTCCTTGAGGCGCAGCACACCGGGGTCGTCGGGGTCGAGTTCGTCGTGTTCGAGCACCCAGGTGTTGTCGTTCGGGATGAAGACGGCGGACATGCCGGCCGCCCTGGCCGGGAGGATGTCCGACTTCGGGGAGTTCCCCACCATCCACGCGCGTGCCGGGTCGAAGCCGTGTTCACGGGCCAGCCACCGGTAGGTCGCCGCGTTCTTCTCCGGCACGATGTGCGCGGCGTCGAAGTGGTGCAGCAGCCCGCACGCGTCGAGTTTGCGCTGCTGCTCCTCCCGGTCGCCCTTGGTGAGCAGGAGCAGGTCGTACCGGCCGGCGAGGGCGTCGAGGGTGTCCGCGACCCCCGGCATCAGCTCGACCTGGTGGGCGACGAGCGCGGCGGCCAGCTCGTCGATCTCCCGGCGTTCCCGGTCGGTGGCCGGGCGCTCGCGCAACCGTTCCAGGCACTCGGCGAGGCTGCGCAGGAAAATCTTGCTGCCGTAGCCGTGGGCGACGGCGTTGGCGGCCTCGATGTCGTCCAGCACGGCGCGGATCTCGCGGCGGTCCAGGGTGGGGTGGTCCAGCCAGTCCAGGAAGTCGTCGATGACCCGCTCGAAGAGGAGGTTGTTCTCCCAGAGCGTGTCGTCGGCGTCGAAGACGAGCACCGCCGCGTTGTGGCGCTGTGACATCCTGCCCCTCCCGGTCTCCATGTCCGGCAGACGCTACTGCGGGCCGTCGACCGGGTCAGCCGGTTTTCGCCGCAGGTGGCGGTTCCCGGCGCAGGGTGAGGATGAGGTCGGCGACCAGGGCCGTCCAGCCGGTCTGGTGCCAGGCCCCCAGGCCGGCGCCGTTGTCACCGTGGAAGTACTCGGGGAAACAGATCAGGTCCCGCCAGTCCGGGTGGGTCTGGAACAACTGGGCGGCGCCGTAGATCGGCCGCCGGCCCCAGCCGTCCCGGGTGAACAGCGAGATCAGCCGGGCCGAGAGGTCGTCGGCGATCTGTTCCAGAGTGCACTTGCGCCCGGAGCGGGTCGGGTACTCGACCTGAAGGTCGTCGCCGAAGAACGCGGCGTAGTCCCGCAGCGCGCTGATCAGCAGGAAGTTCGTCGGCATCCAGATCGGCCCGCGCCAGTTGGAGTTGCCGCCGAACAGGCCGCTGGTCGACTCCGCCGGCTCGTAGCCGACGCTGAACTCGTGCCCGCCCAGGGTGACCGAGAAGGGCTCGTCCAGGTGTGCCCGGCTGAGCGTGCGCAGGCCGTACTCGGAGAGGAACTCGTCCGGGTCCAACATCCGGGCGAGCAGGCGGACCACCTGCTCCGGAGCGACCATGGACAGCAGCCGCTGCTGCCGGCCGTCCGGACCGATCCGGCGGGTGCCGATCACGGCGGCGTACTCGGGACGCTGGCTGAGGAACCACCGCAGCCGGGCACCCAGCTCGGGCAGGCGGTGCAGGGTACGGGCGGTGAGCCGGGTGGTGGCCGCCAACGGCAGCAGCCCGACCACCGAGCGGACCTTCAGCGGCACCTTGCTGCCGTCGGCCAGCCGCAGCACGTCGTAGAAGAAGGCGTCCTCGTCGTCCCAGAGCCCCTGCTCGTACGCCGCCGCCGCGATGTACGCGAAATGCTCGAAGAACTTGGTGGCGGTGTCCACGTACGCCCGGTCGTGTTCGGCGAGCACGATCGCCATGTCCAGCAGGTTGAGCGCGTACATGGCCATCCAGCCGGTGCCGTCGGACTGTTCCAGCACCCCGGCGACCGGCAGCGCGGCCGACCGGTCGAACGGACCGACGTTGTCCAGCCCGAGGAAACCGCCCTCGAAGACGTTGTTGCCGCCGGTGTCCTTGCGGTTGACCCACCAGGTGAAGTTCAGCAGCAGCTTGTGCATCACCCGGGCGAGGAACTCGTGGTCCCGGCTCCCGTCGATCTCGAACACCTTGAGCGCCGCCCAGGCGTGCACCGGCGGGTTGACGTCGCCGAAGGCCCACTCGTACGCCGGGATCTGCCCGTTGGGATGCAGATACCACTCGCGCAGCAGGAGCAGCAGTTGCTCCTTGGCGAAGCCCGGGTCGACCCGGGCGATGCTCACGCAGTGGAACGCCAGGTCCCAGGCGGCGTACCAGGGATACTCCCAGGGGTCGGGCATGGAGATGACGTCGAAGCTGGTCATGTGCCACCAGGCGCTGTTACGCCCGTGCCGGCGACCGGCCGGCGGGGGCGTCGAGCCGGGGTCGCCTTCCAGCCACCGCTTGACGTCGAAGTGGTAGAACTGCTTGCCCCACATCAGCCCGGCGATGGCCTGGCGGGCGACCAGGGCCTCGTCCGCACTGGCCGCGGCGGGGATGACGCCGGCGAAGAAGTGGTTCGCCTCGGCCCGCCTCGCCCAGACCACGGCGTCGAAGCCGGCGCCGAGGTCGGATCGCGGTGGGGTCGCGCCGCCGGGTGGCGGTGCGGTCCGGGTCAGCCGCAGCCGGATCTGCCGCTGGCCGCCGGCGGGGACGTCGAGGACGTAGTGCAGTGCGCCCTTGGTTCCCTCGCCCGCCGGGTTGACGGTGGCCGCGCCGGCCACGACGTGGTCGTTGATGCCGTCCTTCGGGTACGGCGACCGGCCCGGCAGCCCCCACAGCCGCTCGGCGTTGGTGTCGTTGTCGCAGAGCAGCGGGGTCGGATCACCGTCGCCCTCGAGCAGGACCTGCCCGAGCACCCAGTGCTCGCCGAGCAGCCGGGAGCCCTTCCCGACCAGCTTCGGCACCCGGTCGGCGCCGGGCAGACCCCAGGCCCAGGTGTTGCGGAACCACAGGTGCGGCAGCACGTGCAGGGTGGCCGCCTCGTCGCCCCGGTTGGCCACGGTCACCAGGATGCACATGTCGGTCGGGGACGCCTTGGCGTAGTCGACGGTGACCGCCCAGTACCGGTCGTCGTCGAAGACGCCGGTGTCGACCAGCTCGTACTCGGTCTCGTCCCGGCCGCGCAGCGCGTTGACCGCGACCAGCTCGTCATAGGGGAACGCGGCCTGCGGGTAGTGGTACCGCCAGCGCATCCAGGAGTGGGTGGGGGTGGAGTCCTCGTACCACCAGTAGTCCTTGGCGTCCTCGCCGTGATTGCCGCCGTCGCCGCCGAGGCCGAACATCCGCTCCTTGAGGATCGGGTCGTGGCCGTTCCACAGGGCGAGGGCGAAGCAGAAGGTCTGCCGGTCGTCGCAGACGCCCGCCATGCCGTCCTCGTTCCACCGGTAGGCTCTGGACCGCGCGTGGTCGTGCGGGAAGTAGTCCCACGCCGTACCGTGCTCGCTGTAGTCCTCTCGGACCGTTCCCCACGCCCGCTCGGACAGATAGGGGCCCCATGCGCGCCAGTCCTGCTCCCCGGCGTCGGCCTGGGCCAGCCGGAGGCGTTCGGCGTCGGGGAAGGGTGCGTCGGAGGGTGAGCTGTCGGTGAACACCAGCACATCTTGGACGTCGTCGGGGTACTTGACCACAGCGGCCATTGTCGTCGTGTCGTGTTACACCTCGCCGCAGTGGGAGGAAACCAGGTGATCGACATCGGGTTCGGGCCGCAGGTCTGCGCTGATCTGGCCACCGGGACGACCCGGGAGTGGCTGGTGCCGGACGGTCTCGGCGGGTACGCCATGGGTACGGTGAGCGGGTTGCGGACCCGCCGCTACCACGGCCTGCTGGTGACCTCCGGGGAGACCCCGGCCGCCCGGAAGGTGGGGCTGGTCAGCCTGGACCCGGCGGTGCTGCTGCCCTCCGGCGCGCGGGTGCGCCTCGGGGTGCACGAGTGGTCCTCCCGGGTGGTCGACCCGCGCGGCTTCGAGCTGCTGGAACGCTTCGACCTGGTCGACGGGCTGCCCCGCTGGCGGTGGCGGATCGGTGACGTGGTGATCGAGCGGGAGATCGCCATGCTGCCCGGCCGGTCCTGCGTGGCGGTGGTGCACCGGCTGGTCGCGGGCGGGCCGGTTCGGCTGGAACTGAGCGCGGCGTGCACCTGGCGGGACGCGCACGGCGAACGGCGGGCCGACGGTCCGCCGTTGCGGATGGAGCCGGTCGACGACGGCGCGGTGGTCGAGGGCGCGTACCGGCTCTCCGGGCCGGACTGGCGGCCGGAGGGGCAGTGGTGGCTGGGGGTGCGCCACCGCGAGGAGGCGGCCCGGGGCCTGCACCCGGAGGAGGACCTGTGGTACGCGGGCCGCTTCGCCGGGGCGCTGGAGCGGCCCGGCGACACGGTGTCGGTACGGGCCTGGGCGCAGGATCTCGGCTCGGAGCCGCCACCGGCGACCGAGGTGGTCGAGGCCGCCCGGCGGCGTAACCGGCAGGTGGTGGCCGCGGCCCGGCCGGCCGACGACGTCGGTGCCACCCTCGCGCTGGCCGCCGACGCGTTCGTGGTGCGCACCGCCACGGGGCCGGACGTGGTGGCCGGGTACCCGTGGTTCGGCGCCTGGTCGCGGGACACGATGACCTCGTACGAGGGGCTGTTCCTCGGCACGGGTCGGGCCGACGAGGGGCGGGAGCTGCTGCGGTCGTACGCGGCGACGCTGTCGGAGGGGATGCTGGCGAACACCGCCGACACCGGGCGGGTGGAGTACAACACCGTCGACGCCACCCTGTGGTTCCTGCACGCGGTGAGCCGGCACGTCACCGTCACCGGCGACACGGATCTCGGTGACGAGCTGCTGCCGGCGCTGCACGAGGTGGTCCGGGCGCACGTGGTTGGCACCCGGTACGGCATCGGGGTCGACCCGGCCGATGGGTTGATCACCCAGGGCGGCACCCCGGGTGCCGCCCTGACCTGGATGGATGCCCGGGTGTACGGGGTGCCGGTGACCCCGCGTACCGGCAAACCGGTGGAGGTCAACGCGCTCTGGGTGAGCGGGCTGGCCGGCCTGGCGGAGCTGACCGAGCTGGCCGGCGGGGACGCCGCCGAGCTGTGGCGGCTGCACGCCCGGGCCGAGGAGGCGTTCGGCAAGCGGTTCCCGGCATCGACCGGCTGGTTGCACGACGTGGTGGACGCGCCGGCCCCGGCGTACCCGCTGGGCGGGGCGGCGCACCACGACGACGACCTGCTCCGGCCGAACCAGTTGCTGGCCTGGTCGCTGCCGTACGCCCCGCTTGCGCCGGAGCCGGCGGTGCTGCGCCGACTGGCGGCCGGGCTGGCCACGCCGTTGGGGCCGCGCAGCCTCTCCCCCGACTGTCCGGAGTTCGCGCCCCGGCACCGGGGCGGGCCGGCGGAACGGGACACCGCCTACCACCAGGGGACCGTCTGGCCGTGGCTGATCGGCCCGTTCGTCGACGCGTACCGGAAGGCCGGACTAGCCACCGATGACCTTTTGGTCGGACTTGTAGGCCATTTGGGGGAGTATGGCCTAGGATCGGTGAGTGAGACGGCTGACGGCACCGCGCCGCACGCCGCCACCGGTTGCCCGTTCCAGGCGTGGTCGGTGGCCGAGCTGCTGCGCGTCCGGAAAGCCGGATAGGCACGCGTTACACACCGGCAATCCCCACGTCTCCGCTGGTTAGCCACCAGTCGGCAGGATTGGCCCGAACCCGGGCCAGGGCGACGGCACCCCCTTCGGTGTCCATCCGCGCGTGTCCCGGACACAACTCAAAGGGGGCCGCATGTCACCTGACGCCGACGTGATCGACATCAACCCCGCCCGGCACCAGCGGGTGCTGATGCTCTCCTGGGAGTACCCGCCGGTGCTCGTCGGCGGACTCGGCCGCCACGTGCACGCCCTCTCCGTCGCCCTCGCCGCCGCCGGCCACGAGGTCACCGTCATCACCCGACACGCCGACGGCGCACCCCTGGAGGAATACGCCGACGGCGTACGCATCCTGCGCGCCCCCGAAGACCCCGTCACCTTCCCCCTCGCCACCAACACCCTCCTGGCCTGGACCATGGCCTTCAACCACACCCTCACCCGCACCGCCCTACGCGCCACCGACACCGGCACCTACGACGTCATCCACGCCCACGACTGGCTCGTCGCCCACACCGCCATCACCCTGCGCGAACACCTCGACATCCCCCTGGTCACCACCATCCACGCCACCGAAGCCGGCCGACACCAAGGCTGGCTACCCGACGAGATGAACCGCACCATCCACGGCGTCGAACACTGGCTGACCAGCGAATCCGGCCGAATCATCGCCTGCTCCGGCTACATGGGCCAAGAGGTCGGCGCGCTGTTCGGGGTAAACGCCGACCGCATCGACGTGGTGCCCAACGGCGTCGAACCGCAGCGCTGGCGGGTGCCCTCCTCGGCGGTCGCCTCGGCCCGGGCCCGCTTCGCCGGCGACGGCCCACTGGTCACCTTCGCCGGCCGGCTGGTGTACGAGAAGGGCGTGCAGCACCTGCTCGCCGGTTTGCCCCGGCTGCGGGAGCGGCACCCGGGGCTGCGCGCGGTGATCGTCGGTGACGGCCCGTACCGGTCGGTGCTGGAGGCCGAGGTGCACCGGCTCGGCCTCGGGGGCATGGTCAGCATGCCCGGCTTCCTCGGCGGCACCGACCTGCCCGCGGTGATGGCCGCCTCGGACTGCTTCGCGGTGCCGAGCATCTACGAGCCGTTCGGCATGGTCGCGCTGGAGGGCGCCGCCGCCGGAGCACCCCTGGCGGTGGCCCGCACCGGCGGGCTGGCCGAGATCGTCGAGCCCGGCGTCACGGGAGTGACCTTCGCCCCGCAGGACCCCGACGGGCTCAGCGAGGCCGTCGACGCGCTGCTGTCGGACCGGGACCGGGCCCGGCTGCTCGCCCGCCGGGCCCGGGACATGGTCCGCGAGCAGTACGGCTGGTCGGCCATCGCCCATCGGACCGCGGCCAGTTACGCCGCGGCGATCGCCGGGGACTCGGCCTTCACGGCAGCCCGGGCCGAGCTGCGGATGACCGTCGGCCGGACCGTCGCGCCGACCCCGCAGGGCAACCTGCTCGCCGCCGCCGGCCTGCGCTGACCGCCCGCGGGGTCGACCGGTCCCGCCGGTCGGGCCGGTTGGCCGGGCGGGGTGGACTCCGATTGCGGCAGGTGGGTGGATCAGCGCCCGGGGAGGGCGCACTTCGGCGCAACCGGAGTCGATCACACCGAACGACACAGCCGCCGGCCCAGCGGGCCGGCGGCTGTGTCGGGTGCGGACCGGGTGGGGTCAGCGCTCGGAGATCGGGGCGTAGTCCCGCTCGGCGGCGCCGGTGTAGAGCTGCCGCGGCCGGCCGATCTTGGTCTCCGGGTCGTTGATCATCTCGCGCCACTGGGCGATCCAGCCGGGCAGCCGACCCAGGGCGAACAGCACCGTGAACATCTTGGTCGGGAAGCCCATGGCCTTGTAGATCAGGCCGGTGTAGAAGTCCACGTTCGGGTAGAGCCTGCGGGAGACGAAGAAGTCGTCGGCGAGCGCGATCTCCTCCAACTGCACCGCGATGTCCAGCAGCGGGTCCGGCTTGGCCATCCGGCCCAGCACGTCCTGGGCGGCCTTCTTCACGATGGCGGCGCGCGGGTCGTAGTTCTTGTAGACCCGGTGGCCGAAGCCCATCAGCTTGACGCCGTCCTGCTTGTCCTTCACCTTCCGGACGAATGCCTGCACGTCGCCGCCGTCGGCGGCGATCTTCTCCAGCATCTCCAGCACGGCCTGGTTCGCGCCGCCGTGCAGGGGCCCGAACAGGGCGTTCACGCCCGCCGAGACCGAGGCGAAGAGGTTGGCGTTGCTGGAGCCGACCAGCCGTACCGTGGAGGTCGAACAGTTCTGCTCGTGGTCGGCGTGCAGCACGAACAACATGTCCAGCACCCGGGCCATCACCGGGTCGACCTCGTACGGCTCCGCCGGCACACCGAAGGTCAACCGCAGGAAGTTCTCCACGTAGCCCAGCGCGTTGTCCGGGTACAGCAGCGGCTGCCCGATCGCCTTCTTGTAGGCGTACGAGGCGATGGTGGGGACCTTCGCCATCAGCCGTACCGTGGACATCTCCACGTGCCCGGAGTCGAACGGGTCCAGACTGTCCTGGTAGAAGGTGGAGATGGCGCTGACGGCCGAGGAGAGCACGGCCATCGGGTGCGCCTCGCGCGGGAAGCCGTCGAAGAACCGGCGCATCTCCTCGTGCAGCAGCGAGTGCCGGCGGATCCGCTCGCTGAAGTCGGTCAGCTGCTGCTGGGTCGGCAGCTCGCCGTAGATGAGCAGATAGGAGACCTCCAGAAAGGAACTCTTCTCGGCCAGTTGCTCGATCGGGTAGCCGCGGTACCGCAGGATGCCCGCGTCGCCGTCGATGTAGGTGATCGCGGACGAACAGGACGCGGTGTTGACGAAGCCGGGATCGTAGGTGGTCATCCCGGTTTCCTTCAGCAGCTTGCTCACCCCGATGCCCGAGGGGCCCTCGACCGCGTCGTTCACCGGCATCGAGAGCTGCCCACCGGGGTGATCGAGCTTGACTTCCGACATGTGGTTCCTCGCTTCGCCGGCGAATCTTCCTTGAATTGCCTTCGCTTCTACCGTATTCGCGGCTTCCGGGACACCGCCCGTCGTGGGTCGGTGGTGAGGTATGCGTCACCTCATTCCCGACCCGAAGGATCGGAAACCCTGGTCGGTACGGGCGAATCCGACGATGACGGACGTCGGGGAGGAAGGGATCAGTCGACTGCCAACCGGCGCAGGCCGCCGCCGTCGGGATCGATCCGGTACAGGTCCAGCCGGTTGGCGCCGGCCCGGAACAGGTGGTCGTCGGGGAGGAAGGCGGCGAAGCGGCGACCCCCCTCGTCCTGCGGCACCGCGGGCACCACCGCGCCGATCGTGCCGTTGACCGCGACCGCGAGCAGCGTACCGTCGGGCACCTCGGGCGACACGCTGCCCCACACCAGGGCCGGCAGTTCGCCCGCGGCCGGATCGACGGCGTCGAAGGCCGCCCGGTTGTGCACCCGGGCCCGCCCGCCGATGGGACGCTGGGCGACCGTCGTGCCGAGCAGCGGATGCGGTTTCGGGCCCGGCGGTCGGGTCGGCAGCCCACCGCGCAGCGTCAACGGCTGCCCCGGCCGGTCGTAGAAGACCTTTTCGGTACGCTCGCGCGGCGCCTGCCGCGCCGACCTGCCGTCCATCTGCCAGGGGATCCGCACGTGCACCTCGTCGGCGATCGTGGGCAGCAGGTCGACGTGCTCCCAGTTGCGGTCGTCGACCCGGCCCGCCCGCTGGCCGGGCGTCTTCACGAACGTCGGCACCCAGGCCACCTCGCCGGCGGCGTGGTTGATCGCCCCCAACCCGCGCCCCTGCCAGTCACGCTGGAAGCTGACCCCGTGGTCGGCGGTGAGCACGAGCAGTGACCGGTCGTACAGGCCGGTGGCGCGCAGCGTCCGGAGCGTCTCGCCGACCAGCCGGTCGGTGTATGCCAGTTGGGCCAGGTGCCGGGCCCGGGCCAGTTCGGCCCAGCCGGCACCCTGGTTGGACAGGTCCTCCGGGGCTTCGTAGCGGGCCCCCGACGGCAGGTACACCCACGGCGCGTGCGGCATCAACAGATGCAGGAAGTGCAGGGTGGGGCGGCTGGACGCACGCAGCCCGGCCAGGAAGCGGGTGAACCGGGCGGGCTGGTTGTCGTCCAGGCTGTCCCAACGGAACTTCGGGTCGTCCGGGACCGGCTCGGCGGCGTCCAGACCGGCCTCGGCCGCGGTCCGTTCCCGGTAGGACTCCTGCGGATCGACCCGGCTGTCCACCGGAGCGGCCAGGCGACGCAGCAGCTTGCCGCTCTCCCGTACCAGTACACCCAGGCCGTGCTCCGGGGTGACCGGCTGGTCGCAACGACTCGGTGGGCAGAGTCGGGTGATGCTCTCCTCGGCACGGATGTCGTACAGGCCGCCGAGGGCGGTGAAGAGGTTGTCCGGGTACTGCGCGTAGTGCGGGGCGTACGACTGGGCCGGATAGCGGCCGGTGAGCATGGCCGGCAGCGCGTACGGCGTCCAACCGCTGACCCCGGTGGCGTTGCGGTACCAGGTCGAGCCGGCCGCCAGCTCGGCGAAGTGCGGATAGCGGGTGGCGTCGATCCGGCCGTCCGGGCCGAGCAGGGAGACCAGCGGCAGTTCGTCGAGGACGATCAGCACCACCGGCGGGTGCTCCCCCGGCCCGACCACCCCGGCCGCCCCGCTGTGCGCCCGGGGCAGCACCACCGCCGAGGCGGGCGAGGCGAACAGGAACAGCGCCACGAAGACCGGCGGGCCGATCGCGGCGACCCGCAGCACCCGCCCGGCCGCCCGCCACCGTCGGTACGCCGCCGCCCCGGCGACGCCGGCCACCCCGGCGGCCACCAGCAGTGGCGCCCCACGCAGCGGCGTGACCTGCCGGCCGACCTGCACGGCGAGCGCGGCGAGCAGGAGCCCCACGACGGCGGTGTGCGCCACCGTCCGGGCCCGTACGCCGGCCAGCCGGGTGGCCAGGCCGAACGCGGCGACCAGCACGGTGGGCAGGACGGCGATCAACCCCACCAGCACCAGCACGTCGCCGGGCGCTGCCCGGTGGAACAGGAAGAAGTCCGGGCTGCGGCCGAGCACGTCGAGCAGCGGCTGGGTGACCACCAGCCCCACCAGGGCGCTCACCTCCAGCAGCCGGCGCAGCTCGGCCCGCCAGCCGCCCGGCGACGGTGGCGGCTGCCCCGGCCGTACGTCGGCCGGGCACGGCGGCGCGGCGGCGGTGAGGGTACGGTCAGCCACCCGCGACCACCTGGTAGAGCGTGCGGGTGCCCGAGGGCAGCTCCCGCTGGCGCTCGACCCGGCAGTGCGCGGCGAGCAGCCGCTCGAAGACGTCGCGGCGGTACTCGGGGAAGAGGCCGTCCGGCTTGTTGGCCAGCAGCCGGCGTGCCATGGGGTCGTCGGGATGAACGAACTCCACCACCAGCCGGCCGCCGGGGCGCAGGAAGCCGAGGAGCTGGTCGACGACCTGGCCCAGCGGGACGTTGCGGCCGATGGCCAGGTGGTGCACCACGGCGAGGGCGAGCACCACGTCGGCGTGGGCCCGGGTGGCGAAACCGGCCCGTTCGACGCCACCCCACCCGCCGCCCGGGGACGGGTCGGCCAGGTCCATCACCAGCGGCAGGATCCGTCGGTCGCCCTCGGCGCGCAGCGCCCCGTACAGGGCGTCGGCCACCGCCGGGTCCTGTTCGACGGCGACCACCGCGGCGGCGTGGCCGGCGGCGATCCGGGCGTACCGGCCGTCGTTGGCGCCGAGGTCGAGCACCAGGCAAGGGGTGCCGGCGGCCTGCACCGCCGTCTCGACGAAGTGTTCCTTCTCCGCCCGGTCCTGGGCGCTGTAGCTGCAGGTGCGTTGGTAGTCCACCCAGTGGCTGGGCTTCTCGCGCCGGTCCAGGCGGTGGACCAGCTTCTCCAGGCCCCGGACGGTGGCCAGTGCCAGCTCGCGGGAGTAGCCGGCGGAGCGGAGCTGGGCGCGCACGTCGACGCTGCTCGCCCGGGCGTGGCGCTGCTGCATCGCGCCGTGCAGGTGGACGTGGGTCGGCACGCCGGGCAGCAGGCGCCGGACGCCGCGGAAGAGGCGGCGCATCTGGTCGGGCTCGATGCCGTCGACCCGGGACCGCAGCCAGGGCTGGAAGTCCAGGCCGAGATGGGCCTGGAGCAGCAGCGGGTAGAGCAGGGTCTGGCAGAACTGCCGGTAGCCGGCCCACGGTTCGCCGTCGACCAGCGGCGTGAAGGAGCCGACGTCGATGAAGACCGGACTGGCCCCCCGCCACTGCAGGTTGTACGCCGAACCGTCCTTGGTGGTGAAGCCGGCCGGCAACGCCCGGCGCAGGATCTCCAGGTGTAGCAGCGCCGCGTCGCGGAGCATGCCGAACGACCACTCGTACGGGTGGGAGACGAACGGGATGCGCTCGTGGCGCAGCACAGCGGCCCAGCCGGGCAGCACCGCCG
The DNA here is from genome assembly GCF_004348325.1 of Micromonospora sp. KC213. GTDB lineage: Bacteria > Actinomycetota > Actinomycetes > Mycobacteriales > Micromonosporaceae > Micromonospora. The sequence goes on from NZ_SMKF01000023.1 coordinate 41,094, forward strand.
GTTCGACCTGCTCGGTGCCGCACACCTTGCCCTCGGCGAGCAGCCCGGTGAAGAACGTGCTGTCGGCCAGTGCGGCCCAGTGGCGGGCGGCCTGCGGGTCGAGCCCACGCAACACCTGCCCGGCGGCGTGGAACACCCGGTTCGCCGGGTCGCGGAAGGAGCCGGGATCGGCCCGGATCCCGAGGTCGGAGCTGGTCATCGGTGAGGCTTTCAGCCGCGGTCGGTGGGCTGCCGCCGGAAGCGGTCAACCAGCCGGCGCCAGTAGAGCTTGCCGGCGACGGCCGCCCCGGCGACCCCGCCGACGACCGCCTGCACGATCAGGCTGCCGGATCCCGCGTCCAGGTAGGCCAGGTGCATCACCAACCGCTCCCTTCCTTCGCCGTTGTCATCCCGGCATCAGGCACGCCTGTATGCGGCATTTAGACCGTTGACGCCGGAGTTGTTCCTTTCCACCGTACGTGGTCGGCGGCTCCCGCGGGGCCACACCGGCCACCGTCCGACCGATTCGTTCAGGACGCCCGTCGACACACCGGCCTGCGGGCAGCGGTACGCGGTGCGGCACCAACCGGACGGCTTTCGGCGGCGGCACGCCGGCGCCCCCGCAGCCGCCGCCAGGGCGCCAGTCAACCAGGCAGCAACCGGGTGGGTGGGACGCCGGCCAACTCGCGAACGTCGCGGGTGAGGTGGGCCTGGTCGGCGTACCCGCTGCGGGCCGCCACGTCGGCCCACGGGACACCGGCGCGGGCCAGCGCCAACGCCCGGCGCATCCGCAGGATGCGGGCGAGGGTCTTCGGGCCGTACCCGAAGAGGGCCTGACTGCGCCGGTGCAGGGCCCGCGGGCCGAGGCCGACATCGGCGGCGGTCGCGGCGACGCTCGCCCCGGCGGCGAGCGAGGCGGCGATCCGGCAGCCCATCGGGTCCGGCCCACCCGCGGCGACCAGCCGGTCGACGGCCACGGACTCCAACGCGGCGGCGCTCGGCCGGTCGCCCAGCCGCTCGGCGGCCTCGCCCGCCGCCCGGCCCCAGAGCGCGTCGAGCGGCACCCGGCGGTCCCGTAGCACGTCGGCGGGGACGCCGAAAACCGCCGGGCCGGTGCCGGGCGGCAGGCGCAGGCCCAGCCACCGCTCCCCCGGCACACAGCGGGGGATGTGGGCCGTCCGGTCCGGCCCCGCCACCAGCAGCCCGGACCGACGTGACCAGAGCAGATCCAGACAGCCGTCCGGCAGCACCCTGATCGGCGCCGCACCCGGACGGCTCCGGCTGGCCCACATCACCGCACCGGCGATCCGGCCGGCTCGACACTCCCGGTACACGCCGCCCACCCTGCCACGGCCCCACGACGGCCGACCGCGCCGGCACGGGGACGAGGGTCAGGGCAGGGGATGTCCGGCTCCGGGCAGGCGAACCGTGAAGACGGTGTGCCCGGGCCGGCTCCGGACCTGGACGCTTCCGCGGTGCGCCTCCACCACCGCCGCCACGATCGCCAGGCCGAGCCCGGTGCTGCCGTGCTCACGGGACCGGGAACTGTCCGCCCGGGCGAAGCGCTCGAACACCTCGTCCTGCAACTGCGGTGGGATGCCCGGTCCGTCGTCGGCGACGCTGATCTCCACGCCGTCGGCCACGGCTGCCAGCCGGGTGGTGACCGTGGTGCCGGGCGGGGTGTGCACCCGTGCGTTGGCCAGCAGGTTCGCCACCACCTGGTGCAGCCTGGTGGCGTCGCCGGGCACCTGCAGCGCCTCGTCGGGAAGGTCGAGCTGCCAGCGGTGCTGCGGCCCGGCGGCGTGCGCGTCGCTGACCGCGTCGAGGATCAACGCGGTCAGCTCGACCGGTTCGACCGCGAGGGGCCGACCCGAGTCCAGGCGGGCGAGCAGCAGCAGGTCGTCGACGAGCCCGGTCATCCGGGTGCTGGCCGACTCGACCCGGCGAAGCGCGTGGGCGACGTCCGGCGGCACCTGGTCCCGGCCGCGCCGGGCGAGCTCGGCGTAGCCGCGGATCGCGGCCAGCGGGGTACGCAGCTCGTGGCTGGCGTCGGCGACGAACTGGCGTACCCGGGTCTCGCTGGCCTGCCGGGCGGCCAACGCGTCGGCGACGTGCCCCAGCATCCGGTTGAGCGCCGCCCCCACCTGCCCGACCTCGGTGCGCGGGTCGGTGTCGGCCTCGGGCACCCGCACCGACAGGGCGACCTCACCCCGGTCCAGCGGCAACTCGGCGACCCGGGCCGCGGTGGCGGCGACCCGGTTCAGTGGGCGCAGCGTGGCGCGCACGATGAGCAGCCCCAGGCCGCCGGCGACGAGCAGCCCGGCGGTGGCGATGGCAGCCTGGGCCGCGACCATCTGCCGGACCAGCTCCTGCACCCCGGCCAGTGGGATCGCGAAGACCAGCACGTCGCCGCCGGTCAGCGGCCGGGCGACCGCCCGGTAGTCGCCCCGGTCGCCGAGGTCGACGGTGTGCGGCCGTCCATCGGTGGGCAGGGTGGCCAGCGCGGCGACCTGGTCGGCGGCGACGGCCTCGGCGGGGCCGCTCGGGGTACGGATGCGCGCGGACGCGACGGCACCACCGGCAACCCGCGCGGTGATCGACTCGGCGGGAAACCCGGGTGGCGGGTCGGGTCGAAGCTGCCACGGCGATGAATCCGGCTTCGGTGCCTCGCCCCGTGGGCGGTTCCACGGAAACGGCCCGCCGCGCGGCCGGTCACCCTGGGCGAGCTGGTTGTCGACCTGTTCAACCAGAAACTGGCGCAACGCCACCGTGGTCAGCCCGCCGATGCCGATGCTGACCAGGGCGAGCAGCGCCACCACCGCCAGCACCAGCCGGCGGCGCAACGACCAGCCGGCCGGTACCCGGCGCCACCGGCCGATCAGGTCACTCCGCGGGCTTGAGGACATACCCGGCGCCGCGCAACGTGTGGATCATCGGGGGCCGGCCGACGTCGATCTTCTTTCGCAGGTACGAGATGTACAGCTCCACGACGTTGGCCTGCCCGCCGAAGTCGTAGTTCCAGACCCGGTCGAGAATCTGCGCCTTGCTCAGCACCCGGCGTGGGTTGCGCATCAGGTACCGCAGCAGCTCGAACTCGGTGGCGGTGAGGGTGACCAGGTCACCGCCGCGGCGTACCTCGTGGCTGTCCTCGTCGAGGCTGAGATCACCGACGGTGAGCACCGCTTCCTCACGGCTGGCGATCGCGAAGCCGGACCGGCGCAGCAGGGCGCGCAGCCGGGCGATCACCTCCTCCAGGCTGAACGGCTTGGTGACGTAGTCGTCGCCGCCCACAGTCAGCCCCGCGACGCGGTCCTCCACCGCGTCCCGGGCGGTCAGGAAGAGCACCGGCACGGTCGGGGCCTGCTCGCGCAGCCGCCGCAGCACCTGGAAGCCGTCCAGGTCGGGCAGCATCACGTCGAGCACCACCGCGTCGGGCTGGAACTGCCGGGCCGCGCTCACCGCGGCCATCCCGCCGCCGGCGCTGCGCACCTTCCAGCCCTCGTAGCGCAGCGCCATCGCCAGCAGGTCGGTCAGCGTCGGCTCGTCGTCGACCACCAGCACCCGAACCGGCCCGCCGTCGGGGCGACGCAGTTCGATCCGGTGCCGTGCTGCCTGCCCTTCCATCACCATGTCCCCATCGTGCGTGGCGCGGCTTGCGCCGGCCTGTGGCTATCCTGTGCGCCCGCTGTGCGATCAGGATGGCCCGGTCGCGCCGGACGGCGCTACCCGCCGACGCACAGGGGGTCCGGACGGCGCTACTCGCCGACGCCAAGAGGGTCCGGACGGCGCTACTCGCCGACGCCAAGAGGGTCCGGACGGCGCTACTCGCCGACGCCAAGAGGGTAGGTGCGCACGAAACGCATGGTCCACGGGCCGGTGCCGGCGCGGGCCTGCCGGGCGTAGAGGTGGTCCGGGCCGGCACCGCCGGCCGGCTGGTCGCCGTCCGGGTGCCGCAGGATCCACTGGGCGGGCGGCTCGCCGTCAGCGTCCGCGGGTAGCTCGCGGAGCAGCCCGTCGGCCGGCCCACCGACGAAGCGTACGGCCACCTCATCCATCCGTGCCCCCTGTCCCGCGCCCGCCTCGGCCAGGTAGGCCGGGTGCCCCGGCTGGCAAGGTACCGCACGGCGTGTTCCGGGCGGGGGATGCTGAGGAAGAAGGTTTGTCCAGCTCGCGCCCAGGGTACCGGCTGCGGAACGCCGACCGCGGAACACGTGACGAGGCACGAGACGGACGGGAGCGGGTCGATGAGGACGCTGGCCGGGCGGTACGAGCTCGAACAGCGCATCGGCGTGGGCGGCATGTCCGAGGTGTGGCGCGCGCACGACCTGGTGCTGGACCGGCCGGTGGCGGTGAAGCTGATATCGCCCGAGCGGCACGGCGAGGAGAGTTCGGTGGCGCGGATCCGGGCCGAGGCGCGCTCGGCGGCCCGCCTGGTGCACCCCAACGTGGCCAGCGTGCACGACTTCGGCACCGCCTCCACGCCGGACGGGCAGGAGGCACCGTACCTGGTGATGGAGTTGGCCGAGGGAGAGACGCTCGCCGCGCACCTGCGCCACGGGCCGCTGGACTGGCGCATCGCGGTGCGGGTCTGCGCCGAGGTCGCGGCGGCGCTGGCGGCCGCGCACGCGCACGGCATCGTGCACCGCGACGTCAAACCCGCCAACGTCATGCTGACCCCGTGCGGGGTCAAGGTTCTCGACTTCGGCATCGCCACGCCGGCCGGCGCGGCCGACGAGGCCCCGGACGGGATGGTGGTGGGCACGCCGGCGTACCTGGCTCCGGAGCAGTTCGACCGGCAGCCGGCCACCCCCGCCGCCGACATGTACGCACTCGGCGTCCTGCTCTACTACGGGCTCACCGGACGGCTGCCGTACGCGGCCGGTACGACCGCGACCCAACTGGTCGGGGCCCGCCGTCGGGTGGTGCCCGAGCCGCTGCCGCCGGTCGAGGGGCTGCCTGCGGAGGTCGCCGACCTGTGCCGATGCTGCCTGGCCGAGAATCCGACCCGCCGGCCGACCAGCCTGATGGCCGCGTTGCTGCTGGCCGAGGCAGTGGACGCCCGGGTGTACGTGCCGATGCTGGCCTCGGTGCCCCGGCCCCGTTCCGCGCCGATTTCGCCGTGGAGCCAGCGGGCCGCCACCGAGGTCACCGAGGCGGTCGCCCTCGACGAGCGGTCCCGTCCGACCTGAGCCGCGCGTCGGCGGTGCGTTTCACCGGATCGAGGTCGGGAACGCCGGCCGGTGAGTGACGGGAGGAACGCCATGCCGGATCCGAGTTCCTGGCTGCACGAGGCCACCGCGACCGCGGGCGGCGGTCATGTCCGCACCGAGGACGGCGGCTTGTCCACGGCGCTGGCGTCACCGCTGGCGCCGCACTGCACGGGCCTGACGCCGGAGCAGTTGTTGGCCGCCGCGTTCGCCTCCTGCCTGCACCACGCGGCGGTGGAGGTGGCCGGGGAGATCACCGACGAGGCGCACACCGTCCAGGTCACCGCCGAGGCGAAGCTCGGCCGCGACGACGACGGCCGCTACCACGCCGATGTGCGTGCGTCGATCTCGTCGGCGGGGCTGAGCCGCGAGCAGTTGGCCGATCTGGTCGCGCACGCCGACCGGATCTGGCCCTTCTCCAGCGGGGACGCCAGCCGGCACCGGTTGACGGTGACGCCCGCCGACAACGGCCGGCGCTGAGGCAGCGGTCACCGCGCCGACGGCCGGGGCTGCCGGCCGTCGGCCCGCGGGCGGGTGGGACATCGGCGCCCCCGGCCGGCGGACACCCATTCGCCGGTACGGACCGACCAGTTCACCCGAACGGAGGAGGGTGTCGAGCCGGGCGTCCGGCAGCGGAAACCCTCGGCAATCGGTCTAGATAAAGAGGGAAATATACGACAGATGGCAACTGCGTCATAGGTTGCCTTCGTGGTGAGGCACGGTAATTGCCCACCCTGATCATGGCAAACTGTGGCGCATGCCACCAATAGCCCCGGTGGCAGCCGGCGTTGAGGTCTCTAGCCTCGGCGAGTGCCTGCCGACCACTCCCCTGAGCAGCAGCAGACCCATACCCGCAGGGTTACCCGTCCGGCCGACGCCCCATCCAACGAACGGAGGATCGGCCGACACCGGGCCCCGGAACCGCCCCGACGCGGCGCCCGCGCCCTGCTGACGGCCGTTCCCGTCCGGCTCGCCCTCGCCGGCGGCGTGACCTGCTGCCTGGGCCTAGTGGTGTACGCCGGCGGCGACGACGGCGACCAGCGCGCGGAGCCGGTCCGCGAGATGCTCGCCGACCGCGCCCTGGCCGACGAGCGGGCGTCCCGCTCCCGGGAGCGGGACGCCTCCCCGCTCAACCTCCCGGCCACCGGCCCGCCAC
>NZ_SMKF01000240.1 GCF_004348325.1 Micromonospora sp. KC213
GGGCCGAAGAGCAGCACCGAGGGGGTGGCGTACCCGGTGGCCAGGTGTCCGATGCCGGTGTCACCGCTGACCACGAGCCGGGCGTGGGCGACCAGCGCGGCCAACTCGCCCAGGTCGGTCCGCCCGGCCAGGACGACCTCGGGCGGCAGCCCGGCGGCGGCGGCCACCCGCGCGGCCAGGTCACGCTCGACCGCCGAGCCGGTCACCACCACCCGGTGGCCCCGCCCGGCCAGCTCCCGGGCCAGCGCGGCGAACCGCCCGGCCGGCCACCGCTTCTCCGGCGCCTTGCTGCCCGGGTGGACGATCGTGACGCCGACCGGCATCTGACTCGGAGCGGGTCGCCGCAGGGCAAGGTCGGTGCGGTCGGCGGGGATGCCGTACCAGGCGAGCAGCCGGCACCAGCGGTCGACCTCGTGTTCCTCGGCGAACCACGCGGGGCCGTCGAGGTGCCCGGCCTCGGCGTTGGCGAAGGCCAGCAGCCGGCGTGGGCGGACACCGGCGAGCATCCGGTGTGACTGCGGGCCGCGCCCGTGCAGGTTGACCGCCAGCTGCGGCGGTGCGCCGGTGCAGGCCAGCTCACCCAGCCCGTCCGTGGCCAGCAGCCGGTCGACCGCGTCGACCAGGTCGGCCAGCGGCGCGAGCCAGGCCGGCGCGGCCAGTGCCAGCTCCTGGTCGGGGTACGCGGCCCGCAGCGCGCGTAGTGCCGGGACCGCGGTGGCCAGGTCGCCCACCCCGAGGGCACGCAGCACGAGGATCACGGCCAGGACGTCTCCCGCTCGGCGCAGACCACCAGTTCACGCACGGCGCAGCCCGGAGGCTGGGACAGCGCGAACATGACCGCGGCAGCGGTGTCGGCCGGGTCGTTGAGGTTGGCGTCCGGGCCGGGTTTGTACTCCGCGTCACGGTCGTCGAAGAACGCGGTACGCATCCCACCGGGGATCAGCAGGGTCACCCCGACCCGGCCGGCGAGTTCAGCGGCGAGGGCGCGGGTGAAACCGACCACCCCGAACTTCGCCGCGCAGTACGCGGTGGCGTCACTGACCGCCTTGATCCCCAGCGTCGACGCCACCGTCACCACCGTGCCACGCGAGCGTTCCAGGTACGGCAGCGCGGCGCGGACCACCGCGGCGGTACCGAGCAGATTGACCGCGACGATCCGGTCCCAGGCGGCCCCGTCCACGTCGGCCAGCTTCCCCGGCACGTCCACCCCAGCGGCGGTGACCACACCGGCCAACCCGCCGGCCTCAGCCGCGATCCGCCGGGTCGCCTCCTCAGCCGCCCGCGTATCGGCCAGGTCACACTCGACCCACGACACCCCACCGACCGGAGCCTGCCGGTCCAACACCAACGGCCGCCCACCCGCCTTCGCCACCGCCGTCACCACCGCCGCGCCCAGACCACTCGATCCACCGGTGATCAGAACCGTCGGCCCGGCACCGGGTGCTGCGCTGCTGGTCATCGTGTTCCTTCCGTCTTGAGCCGAGCGGCCCGGCCGGTGCCGGTGGGGACCACACGCCGCTCGCCCCGGGCCGCCGCGATCATGTCCGTGGTGGAGCGCCCGTGCAGGTAGGGCACCACCACCGTCTGTCCACCCCACCGGCGCAGCACCTCCGCCTCCGGCAGGGCGGAGCCGTCACCGCCACCGGTGGCGTAGTCGCCGCCCTTGACCCAGATGTCCGGACGCAACCAGCTCAACGCGGCGTGCGGGGTCGGCTCGTCGAAGACCAGCACCGCGTCCACGCAGCTCAACGCCGCCAACAGGCGACTGCGGTCACCCTGGGACACCACCGGGCGGTCCGGACCCTTCAGCCCGGCGACGCTGGCGTCGGAGTTGAGGCAGACGACCAGGCAGTCGCCGAGTTGCCGGGCGGCCTGAAGGGTGGCGACGTGCCCGGCGTGCAGCAGGTCGAAACAGCCGCCGGTGGCCACCACCGTCCCGCCGGCCGCGCGTACCTCGGCCACCACCGCGCCGGCCGCCGCCGCCCCGATCCGCTCCCCACCCCCGGCGAGCACCACCGGTGGGGCGGTGTGGACCGACCGGGGCAGGGCGGCGGCCACTCCCCCGCCGGCCACGTACGCCGACGCCTCCGCCACCGCCTGCTGTACCGCCTCGGAGACCAGCGCGCCCCGGGCCAGCGCGAGAGTGGCGGCGGAGGCGAACCGGTCCCCCGCCCCGCAGGTGTCGCCCTCGGCCGTCACCGGGGCCGAGACCACCAGCGGGGTCGTCCCGGCGTGGCAGAGCAGTGCGCCGTCCCCGCCGAGGGTCACCGCCACCGCGCCGGCCCGCCACCGCTCGCGCAGCCCCTGCGCGCCCCGGGCGGCGGTGGCCAGCCGAGACTCCCCGGCGGGCACCTTGGTCAGTTCCCGGGCCTCCGGCTCGTTGGGGGTGGCCAGGGTGACCCCGGGCACCGCCGCCGGCCCCCGTGGATGCGGATCCCAGACCACCGGAGCACGGGTCGCGGCGAGGGCGGCGCGCAGTGCCGGCTGCCGGGCCACGCCCCGGCCGTAGTCGCTGACCAGCACGGCCGACGCCTCGGCCAGCAGCCGCAGCACCGCCTCGTGCGGCTCCCCGGGCACGCCGGCCGGGCCACCCCGGTCGTGGCGCAGCAGGACCCGGCCCCGCGCCCGCAGCCGGATCTTCTCCGCCGTGGCACCGGGCAGCGGCAGCGCATACACCCGCACCCCGGCGGCGGTGAGCAGGGTGGCGAGCCGGGCTCCGGCGGCGTCGTCGGCGAGCGCGGTCACCAGGGCCACCTCGGCGCCCTGCGCGGCGGCGAAGACGGCCGCGAGGCCGGCTCCGCCGGGCCGGTCGGCGTGCGTGGTCTCGTCCAGCACCGGGACCGGCGAGTCCGGGCAGAGCCGGTTCACCACGCCCTCGACGTCGCGGTCCAACAGGGTGTCGCCGACAACCACCAGGGGTCCGGTCACGCTGTCCCTCCTTGTCCCGCCTCCACCTGGCGCCCATCGCCGTCGAGCAGCACCTCCACCCCGGCTCGGACCGGCCCGGCGCTGGTCGTGGTTCCCGCCGGCGCCGGCTCGGTCGGGACACGGCGGGCAGCCGCGGCCGGCAACTCCCGCTCGACGTACTCGCAGAGCACGTGGGTGGAGACCAGATGCAGCTCCTGCACCACCTGACCGTCCGCTGAGGCGATGGGCAGCGCCTCGTGGCACGCCTCGGCCAGCGGGTTCGGGGCCGGGCCGGTGAACGCCCAGCAGCGCAGGCCGACCTCGCGGGCGGCGTCGACCGCGCGCAGCAGGTTGGCGCTGGTGCCGCTGGTCGACATCAGCAGCAGGATGTCGCCGACCCGGCCGTGCGCGCGGACCTGCCGGGCGAAGACCTCGTCGTAGCCGTAGTCGTTGCCGATCGCGGTCACCGCCGAGGTCTCGGCGTGCAGCGCGATCGCCGACAGGGGTCGGCGGTCGTCGCGGAGCTTGCCGACCAGTTCGGCGGTGAGGTGCTGGGCCTCGGCGGCACTGCCGCCGTTGCCGGCCACCAGCAACCGGCCACCGCCGGTCAGTGTCCGGGCCAGCTCGGTGCCCCAGCGGGCCAGCAACGTCTCGCAGTCCCGGTACGGCAGCAGCGCCTCGGCCAGCAACGTCAGGTGCGCGTCGAGCAGGTCGCCCGCCATCAGGCGACCACCCGGCTCGGCCGGCGGACCGCGGCGACCTCGCCGTACAGTTCCGCGATCCGCTCGGCGGCGGAGGCCCACGAGTAACTGCGCCGGGCCCGGCGCAGCGCTGCGGTGGCGTACCCGAACCGGCGGATCCGGTCGTCGAGCAGACGCTGGACCGCGATGCCCAGGGCCCTCGGGTCCCGGGCCGGGACCAGGTCGCCGGTGACTCCGTCGACGACGGTGTCCTTGATCCCACCGACGGCGGTGCCGATCACCGGCACCCCGCAGGCCATCGCCTCCAGCGGGGTGAGCCCGAACGGCTCGTACCAGGGGGCGGCCACCAGCACGTCCGCGGAACGGTACCAGCGACCCATCTCCTCCCTCGGCACCGCGCCGACCAGCCGGACCCGGTCGGCGACCCCGCAGGACTCGGCGAGTGCGCGCAGCCGTCGGGCGTACGGGTCGGCCTCCAGCAGCCCGGCGGGCGGACCGCCGACGATCACGCACTCGGCCCGGGGCACCAGCTCCATCGCCCGGATCACCGTCTGGAAGCCCTTGCGTTCGACCAGCCGGCCGACGGTGAGCACCCGCGGCCGGTCGGGCTCCCGCTCGGCGGCCGGCCCGAGGGGAGCGAAGGTGGTCAGGTTGACCCCGGAGGGGATCACCGTCATCCGGGACCGGGGTACGCCGAGGCGGACCAGCTCGCCGACCTCGTCCTGGCACTGGGCGATCACCCGGTCCACCGCGCGGCCCAGTTCCCGCTCGTAGCCGATCCGCCGGGCCGGGCTGGTGTCCTGTACGCCCTGGTGCCGCTTCTTGACCGTGCCCAGCGCGTGGTACGTCTGCACCACCGGCACTCCGGTCTGTCGACCGGCGGTCAGCGCCGCGAGCCCGCTCATCCAGAAGTGCGCGTGGACCACCTCGGGCGTCCAGTCGCCGCCCCGCCACCGCTGCGCCAGCCAGGCGCTGAACTCCTTCATGTGCGGCAGCAGCTCGTCCTTGGCCACCGGTTCCGCGGGGCCGGCGGGCACGTGCACCACCTCGTACCCGCCGGGGGCACGGACCGTCACCGGCAGGTCGACGGCGTCGCGGCGGGTGTAGACCCGCACGTCGTGCCCGGCGGCCGCCAGCGCGGCGGCCAGTTCGGCGACGTGGGTGTTCTGCCCGCCGGCGTCCTCACCGCCCAGCACGGCGAGCGGGCTGGCGTGCTCGGAGATCATCGCGATGCGCATACTTCCTCCTCCAGCAGGCGGTCCCAGTCGGCGAGGAATCGGTCCAGGCCGTAGCGGCCCCGGGCGGCGACGCGGGCCCGCTCCCCCGCCCGGCGGGCCTCGGCGGGTTCGGCGACGAACCGCCGCGCCGCCTGCACCAGCACGTCCACCCGGGTGGAGATGACTCCGGCGTCGGGTGGGATGGCCTCGACGGCTTCGGTGGTGGCCAGGGCGATGACGGGCATGCCGATGTGCATGGCTTCGATGAGGCTGAGTCCCAGTGAGGTCCACCGGCACAGGTGCAGGTAGGCGCGGCGTTGGGCCAGTTCGGTGTGCATCCGGTGCTGCGGCAGGTCGTCGTGGCTGGTCAGCCGGTCGGCGGGCAGGCCGAGGTGGTCGGCGAGGCCGGTCACTTTCATGCCGTAGACGTCTAGTGGGGCGATCTGGGCGAAGCGGGTGAGCAGGTCGGTGCCGGTGACGCGCCAGCGGCGGATGGGTTCGTTGATGACGACGGCGAGTCGGTCCAGTTGCCCGGTCCATTCGGTGGTGGGTGGTACGACGCCGTGTTCGATGACCGTCGTACGGGTGCCCCCGTTGTCGTAGAACAGTTCGTTGAAGTGGGTGACGTGGGTGAGGAGGAGGTCGTCGCGGTCGGCCATGGGGTGGCGGGTGTGGGGTACGTCGCCTTTGGGGGTGTTGTGTTCGACGTAGATGGCTGGCAGGTCGCGGCCGGGGCGGCGGGCGAGCCACTGTTCGGCGAGGTCGAGCTCTTCGGGGCGCTGTAGCAGCACGACGTCGATGTGTTCGTGGCGTAGCTGTTCGGGGGTGGTCTCGATGGCGTTGTCGGGCCAGGGGTAGGTGCGGGCCCGGCCGAGTCCGTAGGGACCCCGGTCGGGGGTGACGGGGATGAGGTAGCGGTGCTTGCCGTGCACGAAGGACGTGGTCCAGGAGCCGTGCACATGCCACACCAGGATGTTCATCGGGCGCTCCCGCCGCCGGTGACCACCGCCGGCGCCTGCGGGCCCCGCGCGGTCACCGTGCCGGACGGCGGCGTGTCGGCCGACACGCCGAGCAGGCGTACGGCGTCCAGCACCCGACCCGGTTCGACGGTGGCCAGGCAGGGGTGACCGGGCTCCGGGCAGCGGGTGGCGCGGGTGTCCCGGCAGGCGGCGGTGGCGTCACCGAGGCGGACCGTCGGCACCCGGTAGGGCCCCCACTGTCCGTACGGGACGGTGGGGGCAAAGAGGCTGACCACCGGCACACCCAGCGCCGCGGCCAGATGCGCCGGACCGGTGTTGCCGACGACGAGTGCGCCGGCCCCGGCGAGCACCGCGGCCAGCTCCGCCAGCCCGGTGCGTCCGCCCAGGTCGAGGCCGGCGTCGCCGGCGACGCCGGCGGTCAACGCCGTCTCGTCCGGACCACCGGTGACCACCACCCGGTGACCGGCGGCGGCGAGCACCCGGACGATCCGGGTGGCCAGCTCGGGTGGGCAGGCGCGGCTCTGGACCGCGGAGCCGGGATGCACCACCACGTACCCCGCGGGGCCGAGCCCGGCCGGCGGTGGGGGCAACCCGTCGGTGCGTACCCGCAGGGTCGGCTGGTCCCCCGGCGGTAGTCCGAAGCCGGCGGCGGCGGCGAGGGACAGGGCGCGTTCGGGTTCGGGTGTGCCGGTGGGGACGTGGTGTCGGATGTCGAGGAGGCTGCCGGGGTAGTCGTCGCTGATGGCGCTGATGCGGGGTACGCCGGCGAGGCGCAGGAGCAGGGCGAGGGGGAGGGGAGACTGGTGGAAGCTGGTGAAGATGACGGCTTCGTCGGCGGCGACGGCGGTGAGTCGGGTCGTGAGGTGGTGG
>NZ_SMKF01000241.1 GCF_004348325.1 Micromonospora sp. KC213
GCCCACCACCGGGCCGGCCGACCCGCCGCCCACCACCACCGCGCCGCCGGGCGGGGATCCGCCGCCGGCCGGCGACTGACCGGCTGGCACGAATCGATCCGGGCAACTCCACCTGACGGCTGGAGAACACCCCGAAGGTGGTGTCTCCGGGGGGCGACGCGGAGTCACTGCGCCGGGTCGACGACTTCTATCGGCGGCTGGTGGAGCGCACCCCTGGCGGACGCGGTGGTGGTGACCGACCACGACTGCTTCGACTGCGACCTCGTCGCCCGGCACGCCCGCTATGTCTTCGACAGCCGCGACCGGTGTCGGGGCGCGGTGGTGGAGCGGCTCTGACCCGGTGACCGGGACGACCACGTGGCGGCCGTCATCGTCGAACATGGCGGCAGATTCCCGCCGCGAGGCGGAGACGGTCAGAGCAGGGCGCGCATCCGGTCGATCTCCACCGCCTGCTCGGTGGCGACGGAGTTGGCGAACTCGTTGAGCTGCTGGTCCGCGCCCACGCCGAGCAGGTCGGTGGCCATCGTCACGGCACCCTGGTGGTGCTCGGTCATCATTCGTACGAAAAGCCGGTCGAAGTCGGCTCCCCGGGCGGCGGCGAGCCGGCGCAGCGCCTCGGGCGACTGCATGCCGCGCATCGTGCCGTGGTCGTGGTCGGGCACCTCGGCGGAGAGGCCCCGGGCGCTGAGCCAGCCGCGCATCATGCCGATCTCCGGCGCCTGCGCGCCCCTGATCCGGTCGGCGATCGCCTTGATCCCCGGGCTGGCGGCCCGGTCCGGCGCGAGCTGGGCCATCTGCAGGGCCTGCTGGTGGTGCGGGATCATCATCCGGACGAACCAGACGTCGAGCGAGTTGTAGTGAGGTGACCCGGTCACGCGGACCTCGTCGGCGGGGCGGGCGACGACGGGCTCGCCGGGGCGGCCGGGCACGATGACCGAGGGGCCGCCGCTGGTCGCCGCCGGCGGCGTCACGCCGACGGCCGTCCCGGCTTCCACGGGGGCATGCCGGCCGGCGGGACGCAGCGTGAACGCCAGCGCCGCCAGCAGTACGGCCGAGAGTGTGACGACGAGCAGGATCCGTCCACGTCGGGCGGTCATGCGGATTCCCCCTCCGATCGAGGTCACGCCGATCGTAGCCATTGGCGACAGTCGCAAAGTGTGACCCGAGTCACATCGACGGTCCTCGTCGGATAGTAGGGTGTCCAGCATCATCACCCCCTGCCCGAAGGGCTCTGCCGATGATCAGTCTCACCCTCCACCGACGACGGTCGCGTACCCTCGGCGTCGTCGCCACCGGTCTGCTGGCCGCCAGCCTCACCACCGCTCCCGCCAGCAGCGCAGCCGCGACGCCCGACGCGGAGGCGGTCGCCGCGGTCACCGCCGCACCGGCCACCAACGACCCCGGTCTCGGGGTCGACGAGATCTCCAGCAGCCCCAACCTGCGCCAGATCGCCAACCTGCCCAAGCAGGCGCCGTTCGACACCCCGGGCGCGGCCGGCACCGACCTCGCCTTCCAGGGCCGGTACGCCTTCGCCGGCAACTACAACGGGTTCGTCATCTACGACATCGGCAGGCCCAGCGCACCGAAGATCGTGTCGCAGGTGCTCTGCCCCGGGTCGCAAAATGACATCTCGGTCCACGGCAACCTGCTCTTCCTCTCCACCGACTCCTCGCGCAGCGACGACTCCTGCACCAGCACGTCGCAGTCGGCCTCGGTGAAGGAGTCCTGGGAGGGCATCAAGGTCTTCGACATCACCGACAAGACCAACCCGCGTTACATCAAGTCGGTGGAGACCGCCTGCGGCTCGCACACCCACACCCTGGTCCCGGGCAAGGACCGCAAGACGGTCTACCTGTACGTCTCGTCGTACAGCCCGCGGGCCGACTTCCCGGACTGCCAGCCGCCGCACGACTCCATCTCCATCGTCAAGGTGCCGCTGAAGAAGCCCACCGACGCCGCCGTGGTGGCCACCCCGAACCTCTTCCCCGACGGCGGGTACGAGGGCGCCCCGGGGAAGGCCTCGGCAACCAGCGGATGCCACGACATCACCGCCTACCCGGCGAAGGACCTCGCGGCCGGCGCCTGCATGGGTGACGGCATCCTGCTGGACATCCGCAACCGCGAGGCGCCCCGGGTGATCAACCGGGTACGGGACACGGTGAACTTCGCGTTCTGGCACTCGGCCACGTTCAACAACGCCGGCACCAAGGTGGTCTTCACCGACGAGCTGGGCGGCGGCGGCGCGGCTACCTGCAACGCCACCGTCGGCCCGCACCGTGGCGCGAACGCCATCTACGACATCACCGGCCGTGGTGACGCCCGGAAGATGGTCTTCCGTAGCTACTACAAGATCCCGCGCACCAACGCGAACACCGAGAACTGCGTGGCGCACAACGGCTCGCTGATCCCGGTGCTCGGCCGCGACATCATGGTGCAGGCGTGGTACCAGGGTGGCGTTTCGGTGTGGGACTTCACCGATTCCGCCAAGCCGAAGGAGATCGCGTACTGGGAGCGGGGACCGCTGTCGGACACCCAACTCACCACCGCCGGCGCCTGGTCGACGTACTACTACAACGGGCACATCTACTCCAGCGACATCCAGAAGGGCCTGGACGTGCTGGAGCTGAACGACTGGCGGACCTGGACGGCCCACCTGGTCCACTTCCGTGAGCTCAACGTGCAGACCCAGGCCGGCTACCTGAGCTGGTAGCGGGGCGACACGACCGGGCCCGGTCCCACTGGGGACCGGGCCCTCGCGCGGACGCCGGTCAGCTCACCGGCAGCCGGTAGCGGCGCTCGCCGCCGCCCGCCGGAACCGCCGGGTGGGCCGCCCAGTCGAAGTTGCGGGCGAACAGCGGCCGAGCCGGGTCCCCACCGGCCGCGAGGAGCGAACAGCCGAACGGACCCGCGCCGGCCGGGCGTCGGTGCCAACCGTCGGGTCGTACCCGCCGGCATAGGTCATCTCGTACAGCGGCAGGTCGTCGACGCGGCCCAGGCTGGCCAGGGTGCGCGCGACCTCGTCGGCGTCCTGCCGGGAGCCGGTCGGCGTCGCGGCGGCGGCTGACGCGGCCGGCTCCACCAGCCGGGGTGGGGCGTCCACAGCGGAGTCGGTACATCCGCGGTGACGAGCAGCAGGGTCGGTCCGGTGCCCGCCAAGGCCCTCCGCATGTCCCCAAGCCTGGGGCAGGCTTCGACGGTTGTCGACCGCCCGTCGTTTTCCGGTCTCGACGCGGGGTACCAGCGAGGTGAACCGACGAGAGGAAGGCGGCACATGAAGCGCAACGAATACCACGTGGTGCCGAACGGCGGGGGCTGGAAGGTCGAGCAGGGCGACAGGACTCTCGGCTCGTACGACACCAAGCACAGCGCGGTCGAGCAAGGGCGCAAGATCGCCCACGCCAACGAGCCGAGCCAGCTGGTGGTGCACACCGCCGACGGGAAGATCGAGACCGAGTACACCTACCGGGACGACCCGTTCCCGCCCGCGGGCTGACCGGCGCGATCCCTCCGGCGGTCTGCCGGAGCCACCTGGCCACAGGCGGTTCCGGCAGGCCGCCGTCGTCGCAGCCCCGGGCGGGGGCGATCGACTGCCGCTCCGCCCAGGCGATCGGGGCATGCTGGCGGGGCAAAGCGGTCAGGTCGCGCGGGTCGACGGTTCAGGCCGGGATCAGCGCCAGCTGTTTCCCGATCGCCTCCTCGGAGAGTTCCGGGCGCCCACCCGGGTGCCCCACCGTGGCGCCTGCAGCGGCGACGGCGCGTCGGGCGACGAGGTCCCGGGGTTCCCCGCGCAGCAGGCCGGCGGTGAGCGCGGCGACGAAGGCGTCCCCCGCGCCGGTGGTGTCCACCGTCGGGGTGTCGCTGAGCGGGACGAAGAGGTCGCCGCCGGGCCAGGCGAAGGCGTTGCCGACCCCGTCCACCTCCACCGCGACCAGTGTCGGGCCGTGCCCGAGCAACTCACGGGCGGCCCGGCGGCCATCGGTCGCGTCGTTCGGCCGAGCGCCGGTCAGCAGTTCGGTCTCCCGCGCGTCGGTACGCAGCACATCGGCGAGCACCAACAGTTCGGCAGCGCGCGACCGCTCCTCGGGCGCACCGTCCAGCACGACCAGCCGCCCGGCCCGGCGGGCGCAACCGGCGGCGGCCAACGCCGCCTCGTGCGGCTGCTGCAACTGCACCAGCACCGCCCGGGCGGCCCGCAACCGGTCTGCGGCACGGCGCACGTCGGCGGCGGTGAGCAGCGTCGGCTCGGGCAGGTCCTGCACGTAGTGCCAGTTCCCGGCGGCGTCGACGAGGTCGACGATCAGCCCGGTCGGGGTGCCCGCCCGGCGTACCACGGCTGCCACGTCGACCCCGTCGGCCCGGGCCCGGGCCAGCAGCCGATCGGCGATCTCGTCGTCGCCGACCACGCCCAGCAGGCCGACAGCGACACCGAGCTGTGCCAGCGCCACCGCCTGGTTGGCGCCCTTGCCGCCGAGCAGCTCCCGCCGGCACCGCACCGGCGCCGTGCCCGAGGCCGCGGGCAGCTCGTCCACCTGGAGCACCAGGTCCCTGGCGATCTGCCCCACCACCACCACGTCCGGTTCCGCCATACGGCCCCTACTACCCGCCGGCGGCCGTGGCATGTCGGCGTGCCGGCGACCGCCGGCCGGGAGTGGGCGGAGGCGGAGGCTTCTGTCGGACGGCAACCATCCTCAGGCTCCCATCTCTGCTTCGTACGCCGAGCGGAGCCGGGCGCGGGCGGCCGGGGCGAGGCAGACGTGCCACGCCTGTCCCTCGTCGACGACGTTCAGCTCACCGGCGGCCTGCCGCGCGAACAGGATCTCGGCCAGGATCTTCTGGACACCGAAGCGGGCGAACCAGCTCATCTCGATGTCGACCGCCCACCCGAGACAGTGGGCACTGGGCACCATCGCCGCGTACCCGAGACGGCGTAGTTGGTGCTGGTGCTCGGCGCTGCGGACCAGACTGGTGACCCACAGCGGCGGGGTGCCGACCGGGGTGGCCCGGTCGAACTCCCGGGCAACATCGTTGAGCAGGGCGACGATCTCGCGTCGGGCCCGGCGGAACCGGACGCCGGCGGTGCGCGGGGTGGCGTCGGGCCGTAGCCGGCGACCGACCGCTCGCGCCCCTCGGCCGAACAGCGTGCCGGGCTGCTCCCGGTAGCGGAACGCGAGCAACCCCCGCCGCCGCAGCCATTCCAGGTCCACCAGGTCGGGGTGGGTGTTGACCTGCTCGTCGGTGCCGAAGGTAGGGGTGTCGCGCCACCACATGAGGTCGATGCGGGAGAGCAGGTAGATCCGGACCAGGGCAGTGAGGTCCCTGGCCGAGTTGCGTTCGTTCGGCTGGTAGCGGGCCATCTCCAGCAGCAGCGTCTCACGGGCGCCGACGATGCCCTGCGGACTGGCGTCGAGCACGGCGGCGACCGCCGGTTCGCGCATCCGCTGATCGAGCAGGACCCGGCGGGCCAGGATGGCGTCGGAATCGGCCAGCGCAGCGACCTCCACCAGCAGGTCGGCGACCGCGTCGCGGTACGCGTCGAGGTCGGGCAGGACGCGGGCGACCGCGCGGGCCGGCGACGGGGACCGGCGGGCGAGGGCCGGTGAGGTGACGGACGGCTCGGGTCCGGAGCTGCGGCTGGGTACGCGCATGGGCTGGTCCTCTCCCGTGTGACACGCACGGCACGGATCACCGTGAGGCACACGCTAACCACCCATAGCCGCCAAGGAATCAGAAATGCCCTTATATGCCCCTAAGTGCGACTCATCGCCTTCGTCTTCGCCTGACCGTACGACGACAGCGCCGGGTCGGATCGGGCGGGCGCGGTCGACCGGCACCCACTCGAACACGCTCCAGCCGGGTTCGAGCGCCCTCTGCGATCCTGCGTCGCGCCACCGCCGGCCCGGGTTAGAACGGAAGGGCCCCGCGGTCGGTCAGTCGAAGGAGGGCTCGAGGTCGCGGCTGCGCTTGAGCTCGTAGAAGCCGGGGGTGCCGGCGACCAGGAGGACACCGTCCCAGAGCCGGCCGGCGGCCTCACCCTTCGGTGCCGGGGTGACCACCGGGCCGAAGAACGCCACCGCCCGCCCGGGCACCGGCCCCGGAGCGTGGATCACCGGAGTGCCCACGTCGGTGCCGACCGGCTTCATCCCGGCGTCGTGGCTGGCCCGCACCGCGTCGTCGTGGTCGGTGCGCTCCGCCACGTCGGCGAGGGCGGGGTCGAGCCCGGCGTCGGCCAGCGCCGCGCGGTTGAGCTCCTCCCCGAGCGGCTGCCCGCCGGGGTGGATGCGGGTGCCGAAGGCGGTGTAGAGGTCCCGCAGGACCTCCCGGCCGTGCGCCTCGGCCGCGGCGACGCAGATCCGCACCGGCCCCCAGGACAGGCGACGCAGCGCGAAGTACGCGTCGGGCCGGTCCCGGTAGGGCTCGGGCACGTTGTCGTTGCCCTCGTTGAGCACCGCCAGGCTCATCACGTTGAACCTGATGTCCACCGGCCGGACCTTCTCCACCTCGAGCAGCCACCGGGAGGTCACCCACGCCCAGGGGCAGACCGGGTCGAACCACATGTCCACGGTCGCGCGGTCGTTCATACCGTTGTCTCCTCTGCCGTTACGGGCCCGTCCGCCCGCTCTGGGTGATCCTCCCCCGGGCGGCGGCGGCGGAGCGGGCCGGGGG
>NZ_SMKF01000242.1 GCF_004348325.1 Micromonospora sp. KC213
GGCCGGCGGGAGTGGCCAGGGGCGGATCGGGGAGAATGCCCGGATGAACGAGCTCGCGATCACTGTCATCGGCCGGGACCGGCCCGGCATCGTGGCCGACGTCGCCGAGGTGCTCGCCCGGCTCGGCGCGAACCTCACCGACTCGACCATGACCCGGCTGCGGGGTCACTTCGCGATGACCCTGGTCTGCGTCGGCCCGGCCGCCGCCGAGGTGGAGGCCGCCCTGGCGCCGCTGTCCGCCGACGGCCAGCTGTTGGCGACCGTACGGGCGGTCAGCCCCGACGGCGAGACGGCGCCGGCCGGTGAGCCGTACGTGATGGCGGTGCACGGCGCGGACCGGATGGGCATCGTGGCGGCGATGACGCGGGTGCTCGCCGAGGCCGGCGGCAACGTCACGGATCTGAGCACCCGGCTCACCGGGTCGCTCTACGTGGTGGTGGCCGAGGTGGACCTGCCGCCGGGTGTCGCCGACGCGCTGGCCCGCCGGCTCGCGGTGACCGCCGCCAACCTGGGCGTCGAGGTCTCCCTGCGGCCTGCCGACCCGGATCTGCTGTGAGCGAGGAGTGCGCCGGCCTCGGCGACTGGTCTCCCGACGCGTTGGCCCTGCCGGGCGTGGTGCGTCCGGTGGTCACCGCGCCGAACCCGGTGCTGAGCCGTCCGGGTGTCGCGGTGGACCCCGCCGCCGAGGAGACCGTCCAGCTGGCCGCGGACCTGATCGCCACCATGCGCGTGTCGCCCGGCTGTGTGGGGTTGGCCGCCCCGCAGGTCGGGGTGGGCGTCCAGGTGTTCGCGGTGGACGTCACCGGACATCCGAAGGCGGTGACGGTGCACGGCACCTTCGTGCTCTGCAACGCCCGGGTGGTGGAGGCGACCCGGTGGAAGGCGGGCCGGGAGGGCTGCATGTCGGTACCGGATCTGACCGGTGATGTGAAGCGGGCCAGCCGGCTGGTGGTGGAGGGGGAGCTGCCAGGCACCGGCAAGTCGGTCCGGCTGGTCACCGACGGCTTCGAGGCACGTGCCCTACAACACGAGATCGATCACTGCGCGGGACTGCTCTTCCTGGACCGGGTGGCCGGCGCGCACGCCATCTACCAGCGCAAGGTCTATCTCTGACCGGTGCCGGTCCGTCGTGAGTGGAGTGTCGATCCGGTGGAGACGGTGCGGTCCGGCGCGTCGCGACGGCTTCCCGCCCGGGTCGCCGCTACGGTGGGAACATCATGCGTCTGACGGTCGGTCCCCTGCCATCCGCCGTGTACTGGCGGCGTCGTGTCGTCGTACTCGGAGCCGCGCTCCTTTTCCTCGTCGTGGTGCTCTACTCGTGCAACGGGCCGGAGGACGCGGTGAAGAAACCGGGGGCGAATTCCCCCCCGTCGTCCCCGCCCGGCTCGCCGTCGGCGACGGGTGCGTCGCCCACCCCGGAGTTCGCGTCCCCGTCGGTCGGCCCGGATGCGGCGGCCCCGGGCGGTCCCGGCGGTGCCTCGGGCGCCTCGGCCGACCCGTCGGTCGCGCCGGTCGGCGGCACTGGCACTGGCAGTGGTCCCGGCCCCGGCCCCGGCGGTGGCGAGGGCACCTGCACCGACGCGGAGATCACGGTGACCCCGGTGGCGTTGCCCTCGGTCGTCCAGCCCGGCGCGTTGGTCGACCTGCAACTGCGGGTGAAGAACAAGTCCCAGCGCACCTGCAGCCGCGACGTCGGTGCGGACCGCCAGGAGTTGTTCATCAAGTCCGGCGCGGAGACGGTCTGGTCGTCGGACACCTGCGGCACCGGCAAGGGCTCGGACGTGCAGTCGTTCACCCCCGGCTTCGAGCGGTCGTACCAGCTCACCTGGAACGGCCGGGACGCCACCAAGTGCGCCGGCGGGGTGGCGGCCGGTCCGACCCCGTCGCCCGGGGCCTACCAGGTCTTCGCGCGGGTGGGCACGAAGCTGAGCGAGCCGGTGAAGCTCACCATCGCGGCCAACTGACCGGCACCGCTCAGACGTAACGCTCCAGGATGGACGCCTCGGCGAGCCGGGACAATCCCTCCCGTACGCCCCGGGCCCGGGCGTCCCCGACGCCCTCGACGGCCTGCAGGTCCTCCACGGTGGCGCCGAGCAGCCGCTGGAGGCTGCCGAAGTGCAGAACCAGCCGGTCGACGATGGCGACGGGCAGGCGCGGCACCTTGGCCAGCAGCCGGAACCCACGCGGGCTGACCGCCGCGTCCAGGGCGTCGGAGGCGGCCGGGTAGCCGATCGCCTTGGCCACCGCGACCAGGTCGATCAGTTCGGTGGCGCCGAGCAGGTCCAGCTCGACCAGTGCCTCGTCGAGGGTGCGGGACTTGCGGCCGGCGGGGAGGTAGTCGCGGATGACCAGCGTGCGGTCCGCGTCGACGCCGGCCATCAGCTCGTCGAGTTGGAGTGCGAGCAGCCGGCCGTCGGTGCCCAGTTCGACCACGTACCCGGCGATCTCGTCGGCGATCCGGCGGACCATCTCCAGCCGCTGCACCACGGCCACCGCGTCCCGTACGGTGACCAGGTCCTCGATCTCCAGCGCCGAGAGGGTGCCGGAGACCTCGTCCAGGCGCAGCTTGTAGCGCTCCAGGGTGGCCAGGGCCTGGTTGGCGCGGGAGAGGATCGCCGCCGAGTCGTCCAGGACGTGCCGCTGTCCGTTGACGTAGAGGCTGATGATCCGCATCGACTGGCTGACCGAGATGACCGGGTAGCCGGTCTGCCGGGCAACCCGCTCCGCGGTGCGGTGCCGGGTGCCGGACTCCTCGGTGGGAATGGACGGGTCGGGCATCAGGTGCACCGCCGCCCGGACGATCCGGGTGCCGTCGCTGGAGAGCACCACCGCGCCGTCCATCTTGCACAGCTCCCGGACCCGGGTGGCGGAGAACTCGACGTCCAACGGGAAACCGCCGGTGCAGATCTGCTCGACGACCTTGTCGTATCCGAGCACGATCAGCGCGCCGGTCCGGCCGCGAAGGATCCGCTCCAGCCCGTCGCGCAGCGCCGTGCCGGGAGCCATCAGGGCCAGGTTGGCCCGCAGTGGATCGCCGGCGCTGCCCGTACCGCCGGTGACGCTCACGCTGATCGGACGGGCAGGTGAACCCACGCCACCGGTGCGGGCGTGAGGTGTCGCGCCGGCAGGCTTGGTGGTGTCGCGGTCGATCGGCACGCGCACAGTCTACGGACTGCCCTGCGGTGGGTGCTGTCGTGGTTACTGTGATGTGTCACAGCGTCGGGTTCCTCCGGCTTGCCGGACCTGACAAGGGCTGTCCGGAATGGTGGGGCCAGCACCCCGGTGTCGACCACCGTCGGTCACTCGGCGGATGCACGGGCGACAGCCTGGAGCGCGGATCGCACGTCAGTGACCTCGGTCACCCGCATGTTCTCCGGGGTGATGCCGGTGCTGCCGGGCCCGCAGCCGGAGGGCACCAGCGCCATCCGGAAACCGAGCCGGGCCGCTTCGGCCAGCCGCCGGGGCACCGCCCCGACCCGGCGCACCTCGCCGGTCAGCCCGACCTCGCCGATCGCCACCAGGTGGGGCGCGATGGC
The DNA here is from genome assembly GCF_004348325.1 of Micromonospora sp. KC213. GTDB lineage: Bacteria > Actinomycetota > Actinomycetes > Mycobacteriales > Micromonosporaceae > Micromonospora. The sequence continues at coordinate 3,537 of NZ_SMKF01000242.1, forward strand.
CAGGTTGAGCCCGCCGGAGGCCACCGCCAGGGCGACGGCCAGGTCGGCGGCGGGCTCGACCACCCGGATGCCGCCGACGGTGGCCGCGAAGACCTCCCGGTCGTGCAGGGTGAGCCGTTCGGTGCGGCGTTGCAGCACCGCGAGCACCATGGCCAGCCGGGCGCCGTCGAGGCCGGAGACGGTACGCCGGGGAGACCCGGCGACCGTCGCGCCGATCAGCGCCTGTACCTCGGTGACCAGGGCCCGCCGCCCCTCCATCGCCACTGTCACACAGGTGCCCGGCACCGGTTCCGAGTAGCGGGTGAGGAAGAGCCCGGACGGGTCGGCGAGGCTGCTGATGCCGCCCTCGTGCATCTCGAAGCACCCGACCTCGTCGGCCGCGCCGAAGCGGTTCTTGACGCCGCGCACCATCCGTAGCGAGGAGTGCTTGTCGCCCTCGAAGTGCAGCACCACGTCGACCAGATGCTCCAGCACCCGGGGGCCGGCGACCTGGCCGTCCTTCGTGACGTGGCCGACCAGCACGGTGGCGATGCCGCGCTCCTTGGCGACCGCGACCAGGGCGGCGGTGACCGCCCGGACCTGGGTGACCCCGCCGGACACCCCTTCGGCGCCGGTGGTGGAGATGGTCTGCACCGAGTCCAGCACCAGCAGGCCCGGCTTGACCGCGTCGAGGTGCCCGAGCACCGCGCCGAGGTCGCTCTCGGCGGCCAGGTAGAGCTGCTCGTGGAGGGTGCCCATCCGCTCGGCGCGCAGCCGGACCTGGCTGACCGACTCCTCACCGCTGACCACCAGCGAGGGGCTGCCGGCACCGGCGGCCCACTGCTGGGCCACGTCGAGCAGCAGCGTGGACTTGCCCACCCCGGGCTCGCCGGCCAGCAGCACCACCGCGCCGGGGACCAGGCCGCCGCCGAGCACCCGGTCGAGCTCGCTGACACCGGTGGGCCGGGCCCGGGCCGGGGCGGCGCTGACCGTGGCGATCGGGCGGGCCGGCTCGGAAGGCACCCGGGAGCTGACCACCTTGCCGGAGACCAGCGGGCCGGTGACGGTGCACTCGACGACCGAGCCCCACTCGCCGCACTCCGGGCAGCGCCCCACCCATTTGGGGGGCTGGTGGCCGCAGGCGTCGCACTCGTAGGCCGGGCGGGGTTCGCGGGCCGCCCGGCGGGAGGTGCCCGCCGCGCCGCCGCGCGCGGGTGTCGATCGGGAGGTGGTCACCCCAGGACGCTAACTCTCTCCTGTGACGAAAACACCGCCGGCGTGGTGGTCACCACGCCGGCGGTGTCGTCGGCAGTCGCGGGCGGCGGATCAGCCGTGACCCGAGCCGCCCTCCTCCTGGCCCTCGTAGCCGCCGTGGCGCTCGATGATCGGCGACGGCGGGGCGGCCGGCGTCAGCGGCACACCGATCGGAGCCGGGGTGCTGATGGTCCTGCCGCTGCCGAAGTCGAAGGTCAGGTTGACCTGCTGGCCGGCGAGCAGCTTCTCGTTCAGCCCGACGAGTTCGAGGTAACGGCCGCCCTGCACGGTCAGCTGGAGGTAGCCCAGGGCCGGGATCTCGAACCGGGCCGGTTCGCCGGCCGGCGCGGACGGGCTCGGCGAGGCGCTCTCCGACGGGCTCGCGGAGGCCGAGCCGGAGGGCGAGGCGCTGCCCGACGGGGAGGCGCTGCCCGACGGGGAGGCGCTGGCGGTGGGCGACGAACCGGGCGAGGTCGAGGCGGTCGGGCTCGGCGAGCCGGCCGCGCCGGTGAGTACGACATCCCGCGCGCTGTCCGTGGTGACGGTCACCGTGACCGGCTCCCGGGTGTCGTTGTAGACCACCGCGTTGATCGGGGCGTTCTCGCCGGCCCGGTAGCCCTCGATGCCCGGGTACTCCACGTAGAGGCCGCGCACCTTGTAGTCGTTGTCCGGAGTCTGGATGTTGACGCCCTGGATCGACGGCTCCTTGTTGGCGGTCTCGGCCACCTGGCCGGCACCGCAACCGGTGGCCAGCAGGGCGGTCGCCGCCGCCATGCCGGACAGCAGCAGGGCCGCCCGCCGGGAACCCCTGATCGAGCGCGTCACGTCGGTCCTCCTCGTCACGATCCCCACCCGGCCGAACCCCGGGCGCGGGGTGGTCATACCCGCGCAGACCGCGCTCCAGGGTAGTTGGGGCTGATCGACGGCCGCACGCGGACCCGGTTTCGCCACCTGGGCGAGGGCGGTCACACCACCCGGCCGCTGACCACCAGGAGCACCACATCGATGAGGGCCACCACCATCACCGCCCGGAAGGCGGCCACCGGGCGGCGGCCGGCCCGGGCGGCGGCACGTGCCGCGTACCAACCGACGGATGGCACCACCACGGCGGCGGCGACGGCCGACAGGCCCAGCCAGGACGGCGGCCCGGGTGGCCCGGCGACCAGGACGACGGTCGCGGCGAGCAGCAGCCCGGCGGCGGCCAGCCGGCTGCCGGCCGGACCGAGCCGGTGCGGCAGCCCGCGCACCCCGGTGCGGGCGTCGTCGGCGAGGTCCGGCAGCACGTTGGCGAAGTGCGCCCCGGCGCCCAGCAGCGCCGCGGCGGTGACCAGCCAGACCGGTGGGGCGGGCTTCCCGGGCAGCGCCAGCACGACGAAGGCGGGCAGCGACCCGAAGGAGACCGCGTACGGCAGCGGTGAGAACGGTGTCGACTTCAACGGCCGGTTGTAGAGCAGCGCCGAGACCAGGCCGACGGTCGCCCAGAGCGCCGCCGTCGGGTTCGTGGTCAGCGCCAGCAGCGGGGTGCCGACCGCGGCCACGGCGGCGGCCACGGCCACCGTGCGGCGGCTGAGCGCCCCCGCCGCGACCGGTTTGTCGGTACGCCCCACCGCGGCGTCCCGGCCGGCGTCCAGCGCGTCGTTGCTCCAGCCCACCGCGAGCTGGCTGGCCAACACGGTGCCGACCACCGGGGCCAGGCCGGTGGGGCAGTGCCCGACGCCCCAGGCGAGCAGCCCGGCGACCGCGGTGACCGCGGCCGTCGGTTCCGGATGGCTCGCTCTGACCAGCCCTAACACCGTTGACGACATAAGGGAAGTCTGGTCGTTACCGGGGAGTCGTGCCACGCTCGGTCCATGCGGAACGGTCCGGTGCCCAGCCCGCCCCGCCTCC
>NZ_SMKF01000243.1 GCF_004348325.1 Micromonospora sp. KC213
AACGCCAGCGCGTGGGTCAGCACGTACAGCAGGTTGTAGCGGACCACGGCCGCCACCGGTCCCTCGCCGACCATGCCGAACGGGGCGAACCCGAGCAGGGTGTCGGAGTAGGCGTAGGTGTACGGCTCGGGGAAGAACGTGTTCGAGTGCCAGACGCGCGCCGGATCGGTCGCCATGGCGTGCCCACCCCAGGCGATCTGCCACGCCTGCAACGTGGGGTCGCCGGTGTCCTGCGGAAGGGTGCCGGCCGGGTCGCGCAGCGTCGGCCAGGTCATCGCCACGGCCAGCAGCAGCGCGACCAGGACGACGAGGGTCCACTCGTGCCGCGCCGCCCGCCACGACCCGCGGGCGGCGCGGCGGGCCACCCTCCGAGCCCGCTTCACGTCCATCCCCCCTCCCGACCGGTCGCCAGATCGTGTCACCCCCGTCGGGCGAGGGCGACTCACCCCCCGCGGCGGCAGCCTCGCAGTCGGCGGGACGTCCGCCCGCCACGCCCGACCCGGAAGGGAGTACGCGCATGGCCACCGCGACCAGCGTCACCCGCACCGACCAGGACCTCCGCAACGACGTGCTCGACGAGCTGACCTGGGATCCCCGGGTGAGCCCGACCGGGGTGGGGGTGATCGTCACCGAGGGCGTGGTGACGCTGACCGGCTGGGTCGACAGCTACGCGGCCAGGTGGGCGGCGGAACGGGCCGCGCACCGGGTGGCCCGGGTGCGGGCCGTCGCCAACGACCTCGGCGTGCGGATCGCCCCGTCGGCGCAGCGCACCGACGCGGAGATCGCCCTGGCCGCCGAGCGGGCCCTGGAGTGGGACGCCTTCGTGCCGGTGGAGAACCTGGAGGTGACCGTCGCCGACGGCTGGGTGACGCTGCGCGGCCCCGTCGAGTGGGAGTACCAGCGCCGGGCCGCTGAGCGGGTGGTGGGGCGGTTGACCGGCGTACGCGGGGTGAGCAACGGGATCACGGTGCAGCCGGCGAGCCGGCCCGGCGGCGACGAACTACCCGAGCGGATCGTCGACGCGCTGGTCCGCAGCGGCGCCACCGAACCGGACCGGGTCAGCATCCAGGTGTACGGCGACACGGCGGTCGTCGACGGGCAGGTGCACTCGGTGACCGAGCGGGACGAGGTGGAATGGATCGTCTGGTCCGCCCCCGGCATCCGGGAGGTGCACAACCACGTCACGGTGGCCGGCTGAGGCCCCCGGGCCACGCCGGGGACCACCCGGGGCGGGTGATCCGCTCTCACCCGCCACGGCGGCACGCTGGGCTCATGACCGATTCCGACGGACTGCCCGGGTCGCGGCAGGCGGTGGCCGGATGATCACGCCGTTGCAGGTCACCGCCCGGCTGCGGGTGCCGGTGGATGACACCGACCACGTCCGTGGGCCGGCGGACGCGCCGGTCACCGTCGTGCAGTACGGCGACTTCCAGTGCCGTTACTGCGGGGCGACGCACCAGAACCTGGCCGAGATGCTGCGTCAGCGGGCCGACGTCGTCCGTCTGGTCTACCGGCACTTCCCCATCGCCAACGTGCACCCGTACGCGGAGGCCGCGGCGGAGGTCGCCGAGGCGGCCGGGCGGCGGGGCCGGTTCTGGGCGATGCACGACTGGCTCTTCGAGCACCAGGACCAGCTCGACCCGGTGCACCTGTCGCTCGGCGTGGAGCAGCTCGGGTTGCCGCCCGACGAGATCGGCGCGGAGGTCGAGCGCCAGGCGTACGCCGACCGGGTGCGCCGCGACTTCGTCGGCGGGATCCGCAGCGGGGTGAACGGCACTCCCACCCTGTTCGTCAACGACGCCTGCCACGAGGGCGGGTACGACCTGCCGGAGCTGCTGACAGCGGTGGACGCGGCGGCCAGCGGCTGACCGTGCGCCGCCCGCCGAGGCTCAGATCAGGCGCAGCTCGCGGGCCCGGCGGACCGCCTCGCGGCGGCGGGTCGCGTCGAGCTTGCGGTAGATGTTGCGTACGTGGGTCTTCACCGTGTTGACCGACAGGGACAGCTCGCTGGCGATCTCCACGTTGGACAGGATGCTCTGCAGGTAGCGCAGGACGGTCAGCTCCCGCTCGGTCAACGGCTCGTCCAGCGCCCGGACCGCCCCGTCCGGCCCCGACTCAACCGGTTCCCCGGCCCCCCGCAGCAGGTCACTCACGGTCGGCCAGTGTGCCGTGCCGGAATCGAGGTGCGCGGCGAGCAGGTCCCGCACCGCCGGCTCGGCGCGGGTGAAGACCCGCCGGTGGCCCTCCGGCGCGGCAAGGTCGAGCACCCGTTCCAGCAGCCGGCCCGCACGCCGGTCGTCGCCGTGCTGTCGGGCCAGTACGGCGTCCAGCACCCCGGCGGCGAGGCGTACCGGCAGCGGCCAGGCCTCGGCGGCCGGGCCGTCCCATTCCGGCAGGGCGTACCCGGCGGCCCGGGTGTCGCCGGCCCGCAGCTCCACCCGGGCCAGCGCCAACGCCAGCACCGGTGCCGGGTCGGGTTCCCGGGCCCGGTCAACGAGCAACCCCCGGGCGGTGTCCACGTCTCCCTGCTCGCCGCGCAGGCCCGCCTCCAGGGCGAGCAGCCGGTCGCCGAGCCCTCCGTCGGGCGGTCCCTGCATCCTCGTCCCGGCCACCAGTTGGGTCGCGGCGGCGGCCTGGTTGGCGTCGCGCAGCAGCGCGGCCCGGCACAGCGTCGCGGCGGCGGCGGCCGTCGGCTCCCCGGCGACCGCGCCGGTGAGCGCCAGCCGGGCGGCGACCTCCTCCGGCTGATCGCGGTACAGGGCCACCAGCGCCAGCGCCAGGTGGGCGTGGGCGCACTCGAGGCGGCTCGACCAGCCCTGGCACGGCGGCAGGTCCAGGGCCGCCCGGGCGGTCCGCTCGGCGGCCCGCAGCTGCCCGGCCAGGGCGTGCAGCAGGGCCAGCCGGGCGGCGCAGACCAGCACCGTACGCGGCCGGCCGCTGTGCCGCGCGGCGTCGTACGCCTCGGTGAGCCGGACCGTCGCGGCCCGCAGGTCGCCCTCGGCGAGGTCGGTCAGGCCGAGCGCCGTCCCGGCCACCGCCCGTACGTCGGCGTCCTCGCCGGCCCGGGTCCGCGGATCCGGTGCCGGGGCACCCGCACCGCCGCCAGCCGGGCCGGCCGGGCCGGACGGGGTGGTGGTGGCGAGCAGCCGAGCCGCGGCGGCGCGTACCTCCGGGTGGTCGCCGGCGAGGCGGGCCAGGGTGAGCTCCAGGGCGGTGGCCAGCCGGCGGAACCGGTCCCGGCGCGGGGCGGGCAGCGACCCCGCCGCCGCCACGGCGTCGCGCAGCCGCGCGGCGGCGGTCTCCGCGTCACCGGCGTACGCCCGCTCGGCGGCGCAGGCCAGGCCCAGCTCCGGGTCGCGGCGGACCGCCTCCGCCGCAGGCGGCGCGGGTGCCGGGCCGGTCGGGGCCTCCCGGTCGTACGGGACGAGTTCCGGCCAGTCGGTGAGCAGCAGTCCGGTGGCCCGGTCCCACTCGCCGCCGGCCAGCGCGTGCCGCAGCGCCTCGGCCGGGCGGTCCTGGTCGGCGTACCAGCCGGCGGCCCGCCGGTGCAGGTCCCGCCGGTCGGGCTCGTCCAGCCCGCCCAGCTCGTCGCGGAGCAGGTCGGCCAGCAGAGGATGGGGCCGGTACCAGGGCGGGTCGCTGTCGTCGGTGTGCAGGAAGCCGCCGTCGCGGGCCAGCTCGGCCAGCACCTGCCCGCCGTCGCCCCGGCCGGTCAGCACGTCGGCCAGGTCCGCCCGCACGGCCGGGCTGACCGCGGTACACCGCAGCAGTTCCCGCGCCGTCGACGGCAATCCGTCCAGCACCTCCGCCCGCAGGTACGCGGCGACCTCCGGCTGGTGGCCACCGAACCGGTCGGCCCAGCGTTCCGGGTCGGGGTGGCCGTGGGCGGCCAGCGCGGCGAACCGCAGGCCGGCGGGCCAGCCGCCGGTACGCTCCCGCAGCCGGGTGACCGCCGCGCAGGGCAGCGGGGTGCCGTGCGCGACCAGCAGGTCGGCGACCTCGTCGACGGTGAAGGCCAGCTCCTGCGGGCCGATCTCGGTCAGCTCTCCGGCCAGCCGCAGCCGGTGCAGCGGCTGCGGCAGCTCGCCCCGGGTCCCGGCGACCAGCCGCAGCCGCCCGTCGGTGTGCCGCAGCAGGAACTCCAACCCGGTCAGCGCGGCCGGGTCGGCGACCCGGTGCAGGTCGTCGAGGACCAGCAGCACCGGCTGCTCACGGGCGGCCAGCGCGGCGGCGAGCGGTTCCAGCTGGTCGGGGCACGGGGTGCTGGGCGGTACGGGCGGCCCGGATGTCCACCCGGGCGTGCCGCGCAACGCCGCCGCCAGGTACGCCCACAGCCGTTCCCCGCTGTCGCCCTGCTCGGCCTGTACCCAGGCCGGTCCGGGCGGTGCCGCGAGCGGGTCCGGCCGGGCCACGGCGTCGCCGGCATCGTCGCGGTGGTCGCCGCCGGCCCGTGCCCACGCGGCGAGGAGGGTGGTCTTGCCCCAGCCGGCAGGGGCCCGCACCAGCGTGACCGGGCCGGCGGTGCCGGCGTCGAGGCGGTCGGCCAGCCGGGGCCGCCACAGCAGCGGCTCCGGCAGGGCCGGCGGGGTGAGCCGGGAGGCGAGCAGCGGCGGCTCCGGGTGCGCCTCGGTGATCCGGTTGCTGCTGCGGCTCTGCGGCATCGGTGCCACCCCCGTCGGACGCGTTCCTTCCCCGGTCGCCGGCGGTTACCCCGCGCACGCCGGTTCACCCCTTCGGGGGGAGCCCGGTTCACCCGGACCGGGCCGGGGTGCAGACTCGGTGGATGCGCCACGACCGTTCGTACGACCTTGTCCTGTTCGGCGCGACCGGCTTCACCGGTGGTCTGACCGCCGAGTACCTGGCCCGCCGCGCGCCGGCCGGGCTGCGCTGGGCGCTGGCCGGACGTAACCCGACGAAGCTGGCGGCGGTCCGCGACCGGCTCGCCGACATCGACCCGGCGCTGGCCGAGCTTCCGCTGCTCGCCGCCGACGTCACCGACGCCGCCTCCCTGCGGGCGGTGGCGGACAGCGCCCGGGTGGTCGCCACCACCGTGGGACCGTACGTGCACCATGGGGAGCCGCTGGTGGCCGCGTGCGCGGCGGCGGGAACCGACTACGTCGACATCACCGGCGAGCCGGAGTTCGTCGACCTGATGTACGTGCGGCACCACGCCGAGGCGGTCCGCACCGGGGCCCGACTGGTGCACGCCTGCGGTTTCGACTCGATCCCGCACGACATGGGCGTCTGGTACACCCTCAAGCAGCTGCCCACCGACGGGCCGGTGACCGTCGACGGTTTCGTCCGGGCTGGTGGGAAATTCTCCGCCGGGACGTACCACTCGGCGCTGATCGCGTTCTCCCGCATGGCCGAGACGAGCCGGGCGGCGAAGGCCCGCCGGGCGGTGGAGCCCCGTCCACCGGGTCGCCGGGTCCGCGCGGTGCCGGGCAGGGTGGGCCGTTCGACGGAGATCGACGGCTGGGTGGTGCCGCTGCCCACCATCGACCCGCAGGTGGTACGCCGGTCCGCTGCCGCCCGCCCCGAGTACGGCCCGGACTTCCGCTACCGGCACTTCGCGGCGGTGAGGCGGCTGCCCACCGTCGTCGCCGCCGGCGTCGGCATGGCCGGGCTGGTCGGGCTGGTGAAGCTGCCGCCGACCCGGCGCTGGCTGCTCGGCCGGCTCTCCTCCGGGCAGGGGCCGAGCGCCGAGGAGCGGGCGAGGTCGTGGTTCACGGTCCGCTTCGTCGGTTCCGCCGGGGGCCGTACGGTGCAGACCGAGGTGGCCGGCGGCGACCCGGGGTACGACGAGACCGCCAAGATGCTCGCCGAGTCGGCGCTCTGCCTGGCGCTGGACGATCTGCCGCCCACCTGCGGTCAGGTCACCCCGGTCACCGCGATGGGCGACGTGCTGCTGGGCCGCCTGGTGGCGGCGGGCCTGACGTTCCGGATGGTGGCACAGCGGGGTTGACCGGTGCGCTTGACCCTCGACCTGGTTGAGGCGGCAGGATTCCCGGGGTGGAGAGCGAACTGCGCAGCATCGGCGAGCTGGCCCGCGCCAGCGGCCTGACGGTCAGCGCCCTGCGCTTCTATGACCGGTGCCAGGTGCTGACCCCCGCCCTGGTCGACCCGGCGACCGGCTACCGCTGGTACACCGGGGAGCAGGTGGCGCCGGCCCGGTTGGTGGCCGGGCTGCGCCGGGTGGGGCTGCCGTTGGCCGAGATCGGCCTGGCGCTGCGGCACCGGCACGAGCCGGCGGTGGTCGGGCGGCTGCTCGACGCGCACCTGCGTCGGCTGGAGGACGGCCTGGCCGACGCCCGCCGGGAGCTGTCCCGGGTGCGTGCCCTGCTCGGGCCCGAGGAGGGCACGGCGACGACGCGGGTGCTGCTGTCCCGCGCGGCACTGGCCGCCGCGGTCGACGCCGTCCGCTTCGCGGTGGGCGACGACCCGGGTTTGCCGGTGTTGTCCGGCGTGCTGTTCGACGTCGAGCCCGACGGCGTACGGCTGGTCGCCACCGACCGGCACCGGCTGGCGGTGGCCCGCGCCGCCGGGACGGTCGACGGGCCGGCGGCGCGAGCGTTGCTCCCGGTCGCCGCCGTCGACCGGATCCGGACCCTGCTGTCCTCCCGGGCCGAAGCC
>NZ_SMKF01000244.1 GCF_004348325.1 Micromonospora sp. KC213
ACCCCGCCCACACCCCACTGCGCTGACCCACCCGTGATCCATCCCGATTGCGCCATGTCGGAGTGTTCCTGTCGGCCGATGCCTCGATACGGCGCAGCCGGAGTGGATCAAGCCGGGCGAGCGGATCAACTGGCGAGGCGGACGGCGGCCGTCAGAACGAGCTGGGCCAGGGCAACGGGGACCAGGACCAGCCAGCACAGGCGCTGGAGCTGGTCCTCGCGCAGCCGCGGGTACGCCACCCGCAGCCAGATGATCACGAAGGAGACGGCGAAGACCTTCAGCAGCGTCCACAGCCAGCCGAGCTGCGCGTCGGCGAACGGGCCCTGCCAGCCGCCCAGGAACAGCACGGTGGTCAACGCGGCGATCACCACGATGCCGACGTACTCGGCCAGCAGGAAGAACGCGAACCGCAGCCCGGTGTACTCGGTCAGGTAGCCGAAAACCAGCTCCGAGTCGGCGATCGGCATGTCGAACGGGGGCCGGCGGATCTCGGCCAACCCGGCGACGAAGAACACGATCATCGCCGGGGCCTGCCAGAGCAGCCACCACGGTCGCCACGCCTCGACGATGCCGCCGAGGCTGAGCGTCCCGGCCGCCATCGCCACCGAGGCGGCGGCCAGCACCAGCGGCAGCTCGTAGCCGAGCAGCTGGGCCGCCCCGCGCAGCCCGCCGAGGAGGCTGTACTTGTTGGCCGAGGCCCAGGCCGACATCAGCACCGCCACCACCCCCACCCCGACCACGGCGAGGACGAAGAAGAGGCCGATGTCCAGCGGCTGCCCGACCAGGTCGTCCGGGCCGAGCGGGATGACCAGCAGCACCAGCAGGTAGGGCACCAGCGCCACCACCGGGGCGAGCCGGAACACCGGCCCGTCCGCCTCGCGCGGCGTGACGTCCTCCTTCTGCACGAACTTGATGCCGTCGGCGATCAGTTGTGCCCAGCCGTGGAAGCCACCGGCGTACATCGGGCCGAGCCGGCCCTGCATGTGCGCCATCACCTTGTGCTCGGCCTGACCGACGACCAGCGGCAGGGTGAGGAAGGCCACCAGCACGCCGCCGACCCGGATCACCAGCTCCAACCAGGTCGGCATCAGGCCGTACCCCCTTCGTCGCCGTCCGCAGGGGCACCGCCGTCCGCGCCACCCGCGGCGGGCCGGTCGGCCCGCGCGGAGCCACCGCTCCCGGCCGCCGGCCCGGCGCCGACCCGAGGGGTACGCCCCGCAGGGGCGCCCGGAGCCGGCCGAGCGGCCCGCTCCCGGGCCGGACGGGCCGGAGTGCCGCCACGCGGCCCCTCGCCCACGCCTCCCGCGCCCGCCGGGGTGGCAACGGTGCCCCACTCCCCCGGTGCCGGCACGCCCGGCGGGCGCACCGCGCGGCGTCCACCGCCGGCCTCGGACTCGCCCGGCTCCTTGGCCCCCGGCCACGGCTTGGCCACCCGGGAGGCGAGCACGAACTCCTTGCGCAACGGATGCCCCTCGAACTCGGGTGGCAGCAGCAGCGGGGCCAGCCCGGGATGGCCGGTGAAGTCGATGCCGAACATCTCGTGGGTCTCCCGCTCGTGCCAGCCCGCGCCGGGGTACAGCCCCACCACCGAGGCCACGGCCGGCGACTCGCGGGGCACCCGGGTACGCAGCAGCACCCCGTGCCGGTGCCGGGTGGACCACAGGTGGGCCACCACGTCGAACCCGGCGGCCAGCTCGTCCACCGCGGAGAGCCAGTCGAAGAAGTCGCAGGCCAGCTCGGCATCGTCGCGGGCCGCCCGCAGCGCGTCGGCCCAGCTCGACGGCGGCACGTCGACGGTGGCCCGGGCGTACCCCTGGCCCCCCGAGACCGACGCGGTGGCCTCGACCGGCGCGAGCAGCGCGACCACCCGCCGGCCGACCTCTTCCGGAGTCATACCGCTGATCCTATGGCCGAGGGACGGTCGCCGGGTCGGGCCGCCCGGCGCGGAGATCACTCCCGCCGGCTGCCCGCCGCCCCGGCGGGGCTTCTGCCGCTTTGCCCGGCGTGGCGCCGCCGGGCGGGGAAAGATGAGGACCGTGCGCGCTGTGACTGTGACTCCGGGGGTGCCTGACTCACTGTGGCTGACCGACGACTGGCCGGAACCCGCCGCCGAGGAGGGTGCGATCGTGGTCGAGGCTCTCGCGGTGGGTGTCTGCGGCACCGACCACGAGATCATCGGGGGCCACTACGGTCAGGCCCCGCCCGGCCAGCAGCGGCTGGTGCTCGGGCACGAGTCGCTGGGCCGGGTGCTGGAGGATCCGAGCGGCACGTTGCACCCCGGCGACCTGGTGGTCGGCATCGTCCGTCACCCGGACCCGGTGCCCTGCCCCAACTGCGCCGTCGACGAGTGGGACATGTGCCGCAACGGGCGGTACACCGAGCACGGCATCAAGGGCCTGCCCGGCTTCGCCCGGGACCGCTGGCGGGTGCAGCCGAAGTTCGCCGTCGGGCTGGACCCGGTCCTCGCCCCGGTCGGGATGCTGCTGGAGCCGGCCAGCGTGGTGGCGAAGGCGTGGGACCACATCGACCGGATCGGCAGCCGCGCCGAGTGGAAGCCGCACACGGCGTTGGTCACCGGCGCCGGGCCGATCGGCCTGCTGGCGGCCCTGCTGGCCACCCAGCGGGAGCTGTCCGTGCACGTGCTGGACCGCCCCATCACCGGCCCGAAGCCGGACCTGGTCCGGGCCCTCGGCGCGACCTACCACACCGGGACCGTGCAGGAGCTGGACCTCGAACCGGACCTGGTGGTGGAGTGCACCGGAGCGCCGGCGGTGGTGCTGGACTCGATGTGCAAGGTCGGGCCCGCCGGAATCGTCTGCCTGACCGGAGTGTCCAGCGGCGGCCGGACCCTCGACTTCGACGCGGGCGCGCTCAACCGGGCCCTGGTGCTGGAGAACAACGTCGTCTTCGGCTCGGTCAACGCCAACCGCCGGCACTGGGAACAGGCCGCCACCGCCCTCGCCCGGGCCGACCAGTCCTGGCTCAACTCACTGATCACCCGCCGGGTGCCAGTGCGGGAATACGCGCAGGCCTACAGCCCCACCGGGGACGACATCAAGGTGGTGCTGGACTTCACCGCCTGATCCGGCGACACCGCTCAGCTCCCCGGCAGGCGGCCGTTGCGGAACAGGTCGACGAAGAGTTGGTGGTCCTTGCGCGCCCGCGCCCCGTACGCGTGGGCGAAGTCGACCAGGTGCGCCACGAAGCCGTCGACGTCGTCCCCCACCGCCGCGACGATCGACTCCTCGGTCGAGTAGTCGACCAGGTCGTGGCTGGACTCGTCGTCGGCGACCGAGTGCATCCGGGCCACCGCCCGGCCCAGGTCGGTGAGCACCCCGGCCAGTTCCTCCGGCTCGTTGACGTCCGCCCAGTCCAGGTCGGCGGCGTACGGGGAGACCTCGGCGACGAGCTGGCCCGCCCCCTCCAACTCGGTGAAGCCCAGCCACGGGTCGGCGTGCGCCTGCAACGCCCGCTGCGACTCGGCCGTCCGGTGCCCCTGGTGCCGGAAGTAGCCGCGAACCCGCTCGTCGTCGATGTGCCGGGCCACCGCCGGCACCTGCGCCTGCTTCATGTAGATGACGACGTCGTTCTCCAACGCCTGGGTGTGTCCCTCCAGCAACAGGTTGTACGAGGGCAGCCCGGCCGAGCCGATCCCCACGCCCTTGCGCAGCACCACGTCCTTGACGTGGGCGGCAACCGGGCGGAGCCGGGCGGTGGACTCGGGGAGCGTGCCGAGGTAGTCCGCGAAGGCGGCGCAGACCTTCGCCCGGGTCGCCGGGTCGACCGGGTACACGCCGTCGCCGAGGGAGAACCGCCGCTCGTAGTTGTCGATGGTGGTCTGCGTGGCGAGCAGGTCGACCCGGGTGTTGAGCCGGGCCTGCTGGAGCACCCCGCGTAGCACCCCGTCGGCGTTGTCCAGGGTGATCGAGCCGATCGCGTCGTCGCCGCCGGCGGCGAGGGCCCGTAGCTCGGTCAGGTACGCCCGGGCGAACCCGTCGACCAGGTCGCTGATCACCCGATCGGAGAGGGCCTTGGCGTAGCAGAGCAGGGCCACGCTGGCCGCGAAGCGCTTCAGGTCCCAGGTGAACGGCCCGACGTACGCCTCGTCGAAGTCGTTGACGTTGAACACCAGCTGCCCGGAGGCGTTCATGTACGTGCCGAAGTTCTCCGCGTGCAGGTCCCCGTGAATCCACACCCGGCCGGTGCGCTCGTCCAGGAAACGGTCGTCGGCGAAGTCGCCGACCTGGTCGGCGTAGAAGAGCGACGCGCTGCCCCGGTAGAAAGCGAACGGGGTGGCAGCCATCTTGCGGAACTTGCGGCGGAAGGCCGCCGGGTCGAGCGCCATCGACGCGCCGAACTCCCCGGTCAACACGTCGATGATGAAGGCGGAACGCCGGTCCGCAGCGTGGGTCATGGCCGGCAGGCTAGCGCCCGCCCGCCAGTGGAACGCTCAGGCGACCGGCTGGACCGCGCCGACCGGGTGGGCCGGTACGACGGGACCACACCCGCCGGACCGGCCCACCCGCCGGACGGACGGACGAGGTCAGCGAAGCGTCGCGCCGACCGTGCTGGTGGGCGGCCGGTACCGTGCGGCGCCGATCGGTGGCCGGGCACAGGTGCGGGTCATGTCCGCCGCGATGGTGCTGGTTCCGCCGGTCGTGACGGCGACCTTGACCGCGTTGCGCCCGCCGGTGCCGTACCAGCAGCCGCGTTCCCGGTTCGCGTACTCGACGTGGACCTCCTGGGTGCGGTGCCCGCCCAGCCGGAAGGTGCCGTCCCGGCCGATGTTGACGAACGACGGGCTGGCGATGTCGCCGGTACGCGCGCTGTACGTCCAGACGTAGCCGCCGTCGACGACGGCGGTCCCGTCGGTGACCCGGTCGGCCACCGTTCCACCGGTGACCAGGTTGGCGTCGACCGTGGCCGTGCCGCCCGGGGTGACCTGGGTCAGCCGGGCGGCCAGCGGTCAGGGGGCGGGTGGGCGGACCGGCGGGGCGGTCAGCGACTCCACCGGGCGCGGCGGGGTGCCGTCGCCGGGCACCGCGTCGGCCGGCGCTGCGAGCGGGTCGGGACGGGGCACCCCGCCGAGGCCGGACCGCTCGGCGGCGATCTTCTCCTGGAGGCGGAGGATGCCGTGCAGCAGCGCTTCCGGGCGCGGCGGGCAGCCCGGCACGTACACGTCGACCGGGATGAGCTGGTCGACCCCCTTGGTCACCGAGTACGAGTCCCAGTACGGGCCGCCGCAGTTGGCACAGGAGCCGAAGGAGATGACGTACTTCGGCTCGGGCATCTGGTCGTAGAGCCGCTTGATCGCCGGGGCCATCTTGTCGGTCACCGTGCCGGAGACCACCATCAGGTCGGCCTGCCGGGGGCCGTGCGCGAACGGGATCACGCCCAACCGGATGAAGTCGTGCCGGCCCATGCTGGTGGCGATGAACTCGATGGCGCAGCAGGCCAGGCCGAAGTTGAAGACCCAGAGCGAGTAGCGACGGCCCCAGTTGAGCACGAACCGGATCGGTTCGCCGAGCACTCCCGGCAGCTGCACGACCCGCCCCCTTCCCGTCTTCCCAGCGCACAGTCAACCACAGCCGGCGGGCGTCACCCGGGGCGTGTGCCGGCGGCGGCTGACCAGCGGCACACCTACCCGGGACGCTGCTCGGCCCCGGCATGTCGACCGGCGGTGCCTGTTCCGCTGTCCCGGACCCGACAGCCATCGACGCCCGCTGGCCGCAACCTGAGTCCCGGGCCGACCGTCTGACCCGTGCCGGTGGGTAGGCACCGCCGGCACCACGGGGAGGACGAGTGACTGTGACAAGAGACAGGCGGGCCGGCGAGCCGCCGCCGCAACCCGGCCCCGAGCCACCCGAACTGGCCTTCGATGCCCTCTACCACGCTCACTTCCGCGGCCTGGTCGTCCAGCTGACCGCCTACACCGGGGATCTGGGGCAGGCCCAGGACCTGGTCCAGGAGGCGTTCTGCCGGGCGTACCAGAACTGGGATCGAATCGCCGGCTACGAGGATCCGCTGGCCTGGGTCCGCAGGGTCGCCTGGAACCTCGGCCACAGCCGCTGGCGACGGCTGCGCACCGCCCAGGCGTGGCTGCTGCGGCAACGGGAGACACACGTCGCCGGACCGAACCCGGACCGGGTGGCGGTGGACGCCGCGCTGAGTCGGTTGCCGGCCCGGCAACGCCGGGCGGTCGTGCTGCACTACCTGGCCGACCTGTCGGTCGCCGAGATCGCCAGCCAGGAGCAGGTCGCCGAGGGAACGGTGAAGTCCTGGCTGCACCGGGGCCGGACGGCGCTGGCGGCGCACCTGCGCGAGACCGTCGAGGAGGTGCGGGATGTCTGAACGGGAGGCGAGGCTGCTCGCCGAGGAGTTCGACCGCTACCGCCGTACGCTGCTGGCCGAGGTTGTGGCACCCGGGCCCGCCGCCGTCCGGCGGACCGTACGGCAGCGCCACCGCAACCGTCTGGCGGTCACCGCCACGACGGCGCTCGCGCTGCTCACCGGCCCGGCCCTCGGGTACGCGGCGCTGCACGAGCCGCCCCCGCGACCCGGCCCGGTCG
>NZ_SMKF01000245.1 GCF_004348325.1 Micromonospora sp. KC213
GATCGGGCGGGGACAGGGCCGGCACGGGGACGGTGACCGGCTGGCCGGCGGTCACCCACACCTGCTCACCGTGGTGGCGCAGCTCGACCACCGCCTCGGGGCCGCCGTCGCGCAGTGAGTACGTGACCTGGTGCGGCCGGATGTCCACCCGCAGCCGCATCGACCGCCACTGCACCGAGAAGTCCAGGCGACTCAACCGGCTGGACAGCCGGGGGGCGAAGCTCAGCGTCCCGTCGTGGTCCCGCAGGCCACCGAACCCGGCGACCAGCGCGATCCACGCCCCGGCCAGCGAGGCCATGTGCACGCCGTCCCGGGTGTTCTCGTTGAGGTCGTGCAGGTCCATCAGCGCGGCCTCCCGCAGGTAGCGGTGCGCCAGCTCGGGATAGCCGACCTCCGCGGCGATCACCGCCTGGGTGCAGGCCGACAGCGACGAGTCCCGGACGGTACGCCGCTCGTAGTACAGGAAGTTGCGCAGCTTCTCGTCGGAGGTGAAGGCGTCGCCCCGCCAGTGCATGGCCAGCACCAGATCAGCCTGCTTGATCACCTGCTTGCGGTACAGGTCGAAGTACGGGTAGTGCAGCAGCAGCGGGTACTTCTCCGGCGGGGTGTGCTCGAAGTCCCACTCCTGCAGGCGGGTGAAGCCCTCCACCTGCTGGTGCACGTCCAGACCCGCGTCGTACGGGACGAACATGGAGTTCGCCGCGTCCCGCCACCCGGCGGCCTCCTCGTCGGTGACCCCGAGATGGAGCGCCTCGTCCCGGTGACGCATCACGCACTCGGCGGCGGTGATCAGGTTCCGCTGCGCCATCAGGTTGGTGTAGATGTTGTCGTTCTTGACCGCGGTGTACTCGTCCGGGCCGGTCACCCCGTCGATGTGGAAGCGGCCGTGACGGTCGTGGTGGCCGAGGGAACGCCACAGCCGGGCCGTCTCGACCAGCAGCTCCAGGCCGATCTCCCGTTCCAGTTGGACGTCCCCGGTGACCAGCACGTACCGGCGCAGGGCCTCGGCGATGTCGGCGGCGATGTGGAACGCGGCGGTCCCCGCCGGCCAGTACGCCGACGACTCCGGCCCCTCGATGGTGCGCCACGGGAACGCCGCGCCGCGCAGGTTCAACGTCCGGGCCCGCTCCTGCGCCTGGGCCAGGGTGGCGTGCCGCCAGTGCAGCGCGTCGCGGACCGCGCTCGGCTGGGTGTAGGTGAGCACCGGCAGCACGAACGTCTCGGTGTCCCAGAACGCGTGCCCGTCGTACCCCGGGCCGGTCAGTCCCTTCGCCGCGATCGGCCGCCGCTCGGCACGGGCGCCGGCCTGCAGCACGTGGAACAGCCCGAACCGGACCGCCTGCTGCACCTCCGGGTCGCCCTCGACCCGGACGTCGGCGGCCTCCCAGAACTCGTCGAGGTACCTGCGCTGTTCCCGACACAGCCCGTCCCAGCCGTCCAGCTGGGCACCGGCGAGCGCGGCGCCGACCTGGTCGCGCAGCGCCGGCAGGGACCGCCGGCTCGACCAGCCGTACGCGAGGTACTTGACCACCCGCAGCTTCTCGCCCGGTTCGAGCACGCACCCGATCGTGGTGCGGACCCAGTCCTGGTACCCCTCGGACTCGATGGTGGCCTTGGTGGGCGCGTGCACCTCGTGCCCCATCGACGCGGCCACCCGCAGCGCGCTGACCTTGGTGCGGTGGATGAGCAGCCCGCCGTCGTCGGTGGTCAGCTCCTCCTCGGCCTGCAACGGCGACTCCAGCACGGCGGCGACCCGGGGGTCGCGGCTCTGCGCCGGCAGGGTCTCGTTGGCCACCAGCTCGGACTGGAGGATCAGTCGCAGTGGCCCGTGCACCGCCTCGACCTCGTAGTCGATCGCGGCGACCGAGCGCTGGGTGAACGAGACCAGCCGGGTGCTGCGTACCTTGACCTCCCGGCCGGCCGGGGACCGCCAGTGCATCTCCCGATAGAGGGTGCCGCCGCGCAGGTCGAGGACGCGTTCGTGGCTGAGGAGTGTGCCGTACCGGACGTCGAGCGGCTCGTCGTCGACCAGCAGTCGGATCAGTTTGCCGTTGGTGACGTTGACGATGGTCTGCCCGGACTCCGGGAAGCCGAAGCCGGCCTCCGCATACGGCAGCGGGCGCAGCTCGTAGAAGGAGTTGAGGTAGGTGCCGGGCAAACCGTGCGGCTCGCCCTCGTCGAGGTTGCCGCGCAGTCCGATGTGGCCGTTGGAGAGCGCGAAGACCGACTCGGACTGGGCCAGCACGTCCATGTCCAGCCGGGTCTCCCGGACGTGCCAGGGTTCGACCGGATAGGCGCGTTCGCGGATCATGCCGCGCCCTTGAGCAGGTCGGCGAGGTCGGTCACCACGATGTCGGCGCCGTTGGCGCGCAGCTCGTCGGCCTGGCCGACCCGGTCGACGCCGATGACGTAGCCGAAGCTGCCGGCTCTGCCGGCGGCCACCCCGGCGAGGGCGTCCTCGAAGACGGCGGCGTTGGCGGGCGCGACGCCGAGCAGCGCCGCGCCGGCCAGGAAGGTGTCCGGGTACGGCTTGCCGCGCAGCCCTTCGGCCTGGGTCACCTGGCCGTCGACCCGGGCCTCCAACATCGGTTCCAGGCCCGCCGAGGCCACCACGTCGCGGCAGTTGGCGCTGGCCGAGACGACCGCCCGGCGCAGCCCGGCGGCGACCGCCGCCCGTAGGTACGTCACCGAACCCGGGTAGACGTCGACCCCGTCACGGTGGATGCGGTCCAGCAGGATGGCGTTCTTCCGGTTGCTGATTCCCTGGACGGTGTCCGCGTCCGGCGGGTCGTCGGGGCTCCCTTCGGGCAGCACGATCCCGCGGGAGGCGAGGAAGGTGCGGACCCCGTCGGCCCGGGGCCGGCCGTCCACGTACCGCTGGTAGTCCGGCCCGGAATCGAAGGGCCGGAACGGCTCGCCGGTGGTCGCGGACCGCCGCGCCAGGTAGGCGTCGAAGGTCTCCTTCCAGGCGGCGTTGTGCACCCGGGCGGTCTGCGTCAGCACACCGTCCAGATCGAAGAGGCAGGCGGTCACGTGATCGGGTAAGCCCAGCACAAGGTCGAATCTATCCATCCGGCCGCCCCGGCAAACCGGCTTTGCGCCGGGGACGTCCGCAGGCTCAGCGTTTCGCGCGCAGCGTCCAGACCACCGTCATGGCCGAGGTCGGGGTGCCGTCCTCGGTGCCGATCTCGACCGGGACGTCGAACTCGGGTCGCTGCCCGGCGTCCAACTCGGCGATCACCTCGGCCGGCGGGCGCACCAGCCGAGCGGTGGCCAGCACCGGCCCCATGGCCACCTTCCGGTACGCGATCTCCGCCCGGACGGCGAGCGGCACGGCGCGGTCGAGCAGGTGACCGAAGGCGGCCATCACCACCGCGCCGGAGGCGGTCTCCCCGAGGGTGAACATGGCTCCGGCGTGCGGACCGCCGACGTGGTTGTGGGTGGCCGGCGAGTCGGGCAGCCGGACCACGGCCCGAACGCCACCCTCGGCCTCCGGCGCGACCTTGACCACCTCGAAGCCGAGGGTACGGGCGAAGGGCACGGCTTCGAGCAGCGCGGACGCCACCTGGCGCGGGTCGATGGACATGCCCCGACGTTACTGCTCAGTAACTTCCCGGGCAAGGCCGACACGTCCCAGGCGATCCTGCCTAGGTCCCCGCAACCTGCTGTTGACATCCCCGTAACCACTGAAGATGCTGTTAGCGCTCACATAACCACCCGCCCGCGCGCCGGACCCCTGTCTCGCGAGCATTGATCCACTCCTCCCCCCAAGGAGCCCACCGATGGCAACATTCACCCGCGCCCGTCAGAGATTGGCGGTCGCACTCGGCATGATCATCGCGCTGCTGGCCGTGTTCGCCCCGCCGGCCGCCGCGCAGTTCATCACGGTCAACAACCCGGTCATCCAGCAACGCGCCGACACGGCGATCTACAAGCACACCGACGGCTACTACTACATGACCGCCTCGGTCCCCGACTACAAGCGGGTCGAACTGCGACGCGCCACGACCCTGCAGGGCCTCGGCAGCGCCGCGACCATCACCGCGTTCACCGCGCCGTCGAGCGGCGCGCTGAGCGGTTGGATCTGGGCACCGGACATCCAGTTCATCGACGGCGCCTGGTACATGTACTTCTCGGCATCGCCCAGCACCGCGCGGTTCAACCAGCGGCTCTACTGGATCCGCAACACCTGCGCCAACCCGATGACCTGCGAATGGAGCGCACCCCAGCGCTTCAACACCGGCTGGGAGTCCTTCCAGCTCGACCCGGCCTCGTTCGTCAATCGCGGGGTGCGCTACTTCGCCTGGGCCCAGGACAGCCCGTCCACCAACTACAACAGCCACATGTACATCGCCCGGATGGACAGCCCCACCAGCATCACCGGCACGGTCACCGAGATCGCGCGCCCGACGTACGCCTGGGAGATGGAAGGCGTCGCCGGCGTGGTGGAAGGGCCATCGCCGCTGGTCAAGAACGGCAAGGTGTTCATCGCCTACTCGGCCTCGGCGACCGACTCCCGGTACAAGCTGGGCCTGCTGTCGGCCGACGACACCGCGGACCTGCTGAATCCGGCCTCCTGGCGCAAGAGCCCGAACCCGGTGTTCCAGACCGCGAACGGGGTCTACGGCCCGGGCCACGGCAGCTTCACCGTGGCCGAGGACAACACCACGGACGTGCTGGTCTATCACGCCCGTGACTACGCCACCCCGACGCCGGACGCGCTCACCGACCCGAACCGGCACACCCGCTTCCAGCAGCTCTACTTCAGCGACAACGGCACCCCGTTCTTCGGCCAGCCGCTGCCGAACGGAATGACCGCGCCCGGCATCCGGGGCCAGTACAGCAACCGCTGCGTCGACAACTACGACTTCGACACCACCCCCGGCGCGCTCGTTCGGCTGTACACCTGCAACGGCAACACCGCGCAGGAGTGGGAGTTCAACTACAGGGGCACCAGCGGGTACGAGATCCGCAACCGCAACACCGGCACCTGTCTGACCAACATCAACGCCAGCACGGCGCCGAACGCGGACGTTGGCCTGGTCGCCTGCGACAACACGACGGCCCAGCTGTGGCAGATCATCGACCAGGGCAACGGCTGGTTCTCGCTGCGCAACGTCGCCGGCAACATGTGCCTGGACAACTACGACTGGAAGAACGTGAACGGTGCCCGGCTCTCGCTCTACACCTGCAACGGCTTCGCCGTCCAGCTGTGGCGGCGTGGCTGAGGCAGCACCGATGTCGTAAAGCCGGGGTCTGCCCCGCTGCGGCCCGGACCGATCCGCGTCTTCGTGAGATCGGTCCGGGCCGCTGCCTGCTCGACGCGGCAAGTTGGCGGCTGGACGACTGCGGTAGAGAAGGTGCCATCTACCGCCGAGGCGTCTCCCTCAGCGATCGCCGGGATCGACCGCGCGGCCGGGAGGTCAGCCGTGCCGGGCGAACCGCACGAACGCCGCCCAACTCGCCGGGGTGAAGGTCAGCACCGGCCCTGGCCGGTCCTTGCTGTCCCGCACCGCGACCAGCCCGGGCAGGTTGTCCGCCACCTCCACGCAGTCGCCACCGTTGCCGCTGCTGCGGGTGCTCTTGCGCCAGGTCGCGCCTGTCAGGTCCATTGCTCCGCCGCCTTCGAGATCGCCGCCAGGGTGGCCCCGTGCGGCATCGCCTCGGCCCGCACGGACTCCCATATCTGCCGCAGGGAGTTTACGTCGGCGGTCCGCTCCACGATGGTGCCGTGCATCTGGTTGTCCAGGTAGCCAAGGTCGTCGCCGTCCGGCGGGGTGGCGAGCACGAACGCGCCGTTCAGCCCCGGGTAGGCGCCGGCCTCGCGCGGGACCAGGTGCAGGTGGACGCGGATCCGCCGGCCCACCTCGACCAGGTGCCGCAACTGCTCCCCCATCACCTTGGGCCCGCCCACCGGGCGGTCCAGCACGGCCTGGTCGAGCACCACCACCAACTGGGGCGGCGCGGGCCGGTCGAGCACCGCCTGCCGGGCCAGCCGGGCGGCGAGCTGCTGCTCCAGAACCTCGCCGACGAACTGGGCGGCACCCTCGTAGAGCGCGCGGGCGTAGGCCTCGGTCTGCAGCAGGCCCGGCACCACCAGCGGCTGGAAGCTGCGCAACGCCGTCGCCTCCTGCTCGATCGCCACCCACTCGCGGAACCACGGCATCAGGCTCTCCCGCAGGACGGCCTCCCGAATCCGGACCAGCAAGCCGCCTCCGGCGAGCACGTCGTCGCAGCGCCGGGCGAACTCCTCACGGGGCGCGCGGCGGCACTGCTCGACCGCCGCCACCAGGGACGCCGAGTAGTTCACCCGCTCGGCGAGCGCCTCCTGGGACAACCCGGCGTCGGACCGCAGCCGGCGCAGCTCACCGGCGAAGAGTTCCATGATCGGCATCCGGCTCATCTGCACACCTCTGCACACCTC
This sequence comes from Micromonospora sp. KC213, assembly GCF_004348325.1. Classification (GTDB taxonomy): domain Bacteria; phylum Actinomycetota; class Actinomycetes; order Mycobacteriales; family Micromonosporaceae; genus Micromonospora. The sequence continues at coordinate 6,425 of NZ_SMKF01000245.1, forward strand.
TGCACGCGGGGGAACGGCCGATCGCACGGCCGGGGCGGTGGGGGCGGAACGGCTTCCCACCCTAGTGCTGCCGTCACCAGACTGTCACGCAGCGGAGTCACCCGAGC
>NZ_SMKF01000246.1 GCF_004348325.1 Micromonospora sp. KC213
GGGCCGCCTCGCGGACCGCCTCGGCCAGGGCGACCAGGTCGTCGGTGGTGGGCGGCGGAGGCTCGAACTCGCCCTCGTGCCGGACCACGTCCCAGCCCCGGGGAGCGGTCAGGCTCCGCGCGTGCGGCTCGCACAGGTCGTACGTGTGCGGTTCGGCGAACGCGGCCAGTGGGCCCACCACGGCTGTCGACTCGTTGTAGACATAGGTCAGCGTGGCGACCGCTTGCCGGGGGCAGCCGTTACGAGAGCAGCGCCGTGGTGACCTCACGGCGGCAGGGTATCCCCAATACCGGGTCCGGCGCACCGGTTCGCGGTGCGACACGCCCGTCACCGTGATCACAATTCGGCCCGGCGCGCCACCGACGTGGCGCTGCCGCAGGCCAGGCCGAACTGGCAGCTACCCTTTGCCACATGACAAGCCCGGAACACCGCCGCCCCGGCTCCGGCCGGCGCACCCACCGCGACCGGCACGGCCGGGGGCTGCGCGGGCGGCTGGTCCCGGCGACCGTGCCGCTGGCCCGGACGAAGGCCGAGGTCTTCGACGACCTCGTGCTCGACACCGTCGAGACGCTGGAGCGCCGCTTCGCCAAGGAGTTGGCCGGCGTCGAGTTCGCCGTCGAGGACGTCCCACCGGATCTGAACGTGTACGACTCGGATGTGCTCGAGGACGGTGAGGTGCCGCTTGCCCGCCTGCTGCCGGGGCGACCCGGCCGGCAGGAGGTGCCGCCCCGGATCGTGCTCTACCGTCGTCCGCTGGAGTTCCGGGCGATGGACCGGGAGGACCTCGCCGATCTGGTGCACGACGTCATCATCGAGCAGGTGGCGAACCTGCTCGGGGTCGACCCGGACGAGCTGGCCTGACCCCTGGCCGGGTCGCCCCCGCGACCGCGACCGTTGCCACCGGCGGGCGGAGCCCCTGCGGGCGTGAGCCGGGCGGCCCCCACCGCCCCGGCCCGACCTCAGCTCAGGCGGCCCGCCGCTTGAGCTTGCGCCGCTCCCGCTCGGAGAGCCCGCCCCAGATCCCGAACCGCTCGTCGTGGCCGAGAGCGTACTCGAGACATTCCGTCTTGACTTCGCACCGCGAGCAGATCCGCTTCGCCTCACGGGTCGAGCCGCCCTTCTCAGGAAAGAACGCCTCCGGGTCGGTCTGCGAGCACAGCGCCCGCTCCTGCCACTCCGGCGCGTTTCCGAGCAGGTCGGCCACCTCAAGCTGGCCGTCCATCAGATGCCTCCTTGTCGCGCACCGGCGTCACCGCCGCTGCAACCCCCCACGCGAAAGGCGTGCTTGTCCGTCCGGTCCCCATTTGTTGCGTTCCGCGCGAACAACCCCATTCAAATTACACGCGTGTAATGCGTGCGCCGTCAAGCCGAACTTGATAATGGAGTCGCCCTCCCGACACCGCCCCGGACGGCCACTTCGGTCGCCCGGCCTCGCAACCTGCCCTATCGATTCAGACCCCGGACGAGTAACGCCCTTCCCGGCGAGTTGCCCCAGATTTCTGCCGTGGCGTCGCCGCCGTGGACACCGCCGGGCACGCCGGCGGAAGCTCCGGTGGACCAGTCAACCAAGATCAGAATCTCGGTGGGGCACAGGTTAACGCGGTTCGCCACGAGCCGCTCGTCGAGCCCGGAAAAGCCGAGAGCGCCCCGTCCACAATGTGGACGGGGCGCAACGGTTCCGGCACCGTACGACGATCAGCGCGCCCCAGATGAGGCGCTGCTCGGCCAGACGAACTCCGCGATGGCGCCGCCGGTGACGGTGACCACTCCGGCCGGCGTGTCGTCGTCCCACCAGACGGTATAGCGTCCCGCGTGCAGATCCGGGTAGACGGCACTGTGGAACACGCCGTCCCGGACGATCCGCTCGCGTACCGCCACGTGGGTCCGCTTCCCGCCGGGCTCGTCGTCCCGACTGACCTCGATCTCCCGGCCGTGCTGGTCGCGTCCGGTATAGATGATCAGCGCGCCGGTGTCCGCACCGAGATCGAGCATGACGGTCCCGCTCTCCGTCGGCCCGTACCGGTGGTGGTGGTCATCGTGGTGGTGGTGGTGCTCATGCATCGGCCTCTCCGTCCGGTCAGGAGCGCGACGCCGGCGGGTTGTTGAACCCGTCGTACGGCGTGCCGAGGAAGGGGAAGTTACGCAGGAACGGCGCGGTGACGTCCTTCGCGCTCAGGCCGGGGGTGACCGCGTTCGCCGCGGCGTCCGGCTTGAAGTTCTTGTCCACCAACGGCACGGTGAGCCCGGCGATGGCACGCAGGGCGATCGTCACCACGTCGTCGGTGACCCGGCGGCCGTTGGGGAAGCCGGCCAGGTCACCGCCGATCACACCGAGCGCGTTCGGCCGCGCGCTCGGCCTGATCGCGGTGTTCAACCGCAGCATGTCGGCCTGCACGTCGCCGGTGTTGTTGGTGAAACCGTCGATCAGGCCGGACGGGATGCCGGTGAGCAGGATCGCCACCAGGTCCGCCCGCGCCTTCTTCGACTTGTTCAACCGGTCCAGGTTCGGGAAGACGCCCGGGTAGAGCACCGGCAGCAGGGCGGCCAGCTCCGGCTGCTCGACGAACCGGGCGAAACGCTTGTCCTCGGATGGGGGCAGCGTGTTCCACAGGTCCTTCTGCGCCATCGGCACGATGACCTCGTTGAACAACGGGTTGCCGAGTCGCGACACCTGCGTCCACGGGCCGGTCGCCGAGTCCTTGGCGACCTTGTCGCCGAGAATCTTCACCTGCTGACGCGACGCGGTCGTCCACACCCCGATGATCGAGGCACGGTCGGTGTGGCCGTACCGGTTGGACTTGCGGCGCACCCGGCCCAGCGGCACCTGCAGCGCGATGCTGTGCACGTTCATCCGGTCCAGGGCGTTCACCGGGTCGCCCGGCTCCCTGAAAATCTTCTTCCCCGCCACATGGAGCTGCTGGAACGGTCGCAGCGTACCCAGGTCGAAGATCGCCCCCAGGTCGACGAAGAAGCCGTCCGCGCGCTGCCCGACGAAGACCTTCTCGCCGGTGGACAGGTTGAACGTCGCCTGCCGGACCAGATCGTTGTACTTCGGGATGGACAGCGGCCCCACGTTGCACGGCGGGCAGGGCAGCTTGCGCGCCAACACGTGCTCCCGGCCGTCGGCGATCCGGGTCAACCGGTAGAACTGGCGGCGGTTCAGGTTCTTGCTGTCCAACGAGTCGATCGGGCCGGTGTTGTAGAGGAAGCTGTTCGGGTTGGTGATCTCGGTGGTGAACTCGAAACGGTAGGTCACGTCGGGGTGACCGTCACCGTCGTTGTCGATGTGGATCTCGTACCGGACGTCGTCGCCGAACTCGAAGAAGTTCGGTCCACCCGAGGGAAGCTGCAACGGCACGTAGTTGGCGATCAGCGTCACCGAGTCGGGCCGGTCGGGGGTGACGAAGGCGTACAGGTCGGAGCTGTCGGCGACCGGGTCCTTGCTTATCTCGGGTGCTTCGCGGTGGGAGGACATGGCGGACCACCTTTACGGGATCAGGGCGGAGTGGGGCATGCGGGAGGGCCGGACGCCGAGAGCCGGCGCCGGAGCAGGAAAGGAGGCGTGCGGGGTCGGTCAGCGCCTGGCGGCGCGGCGCAGTTGGTCCGCCAACCCCTTGTCACGCACCTCGAACCGGGAGGTACCGACAAAGACGTCCATCGTCCCGGAAGCCGCGTCACGCAGGTGCACGACGATCGGCTCGTCCTTCCTTCCCGCCCCCGACGGGGCGTTCTGGGCGACCGAGACGCCGGTCACGGTGAGCGCGGCGGCACCCAGGGTGGCGCTCGCCGCAGCGGTCAACGTCTGCCGGCGGGTCAGTCGCGGCCAGCGCCGCTTCCGCACTGCACTCGTCATGGGGAACCTTTCCTCCGGCGCGCGGGCGCACGCGGGGTGGAGCGCGAGGTCGCCGGCGGCGGCCCTCGCCTCAACCGCCGCCGGCGGACATGGGTACGGCTCGCACGTCCGAAAGGTTCGACGCTATCGGGTTCGATGACCGTAGGCGGTCGTCCGCTTGCGCGCCGGCCGGCCCGCGGCCGCCGCGATGGCCCGCAACTGCTCCTCGGTACGGGCCGAGCCGTTACCGGATCCGGCCATCCGCGAGATCGTCTCCTCCATCAGCGTGCCACCGAGGTCGTTGCAGCCGCCCTGGAGCATCGCGACCGTGCCGGCGTCACCGAGCTTCACCCACGAGCACTGGATGTTGTCGATCCGGCCGTGCAGCAGCAGCCGGGCCATCGCGTGCACCACCCGGTTCTCCCGCCAGGTGGGGCCCGGCCGGGCGATGCCGGCCAGATAGATCGGCGCGTTGGTGTGCACGAACGGCAGGGCCACGAACTCGGTGAATCCGCCGGTGCGGTCCTGCACCCCGGCCAGCACCCGGAAGTGGCCCAGCCACTGGCCGGGATGGTCGACGTGGCCGTACATCATCGTCGAACTGGACCGGATGCCCAGCTCGTGGGCCGTGCTGACCACGTCGACCCAGGCGGCGGCCGGCAGCTTGCCCTTGGTGAGCACCCAGCGCACGTCGTCGTCGAGGATCTCCGCGGCAGTGCCGGGGATGGTGTCCAGGCCCGCCTCCCGCAACCCGGTCAACCATTCCCGCACCGGCACACCGGCCTTGGCGGCAGCGGTGACGATCTCCATCGGTGAGAAGGCGTGCACGTGCATCCCCGGCACCCGCGCCTTGATCGCCCGAACCAGGTCGGCGTACCCGGTCACCGGAAACTTCGGGTCGATGCCGCCCTGGAGGCAGACCTCGCTCGCCCCGGCCGCCCACGCCTCCTCGGCCCGGTCGGCGACCTGCTCCACCGAGAGCCGGTACGCGTCGGCGTCCCGCTCCCGCTGGGCGAAGGCGCAGAACCGGCAGCCCACGTAGCAGACGTTGCTGAAGTTGATGTTGCGATTGACCACGTAGGTGACGTCGTCGCCGACCGTGTCCCGGCGTACGTCGTCGGCGAGCCGGCACAGCTCGTCCAGCGCCGGGCCGTCCGCGCCGAACAGCGCCAGCGCCTTCGCCTCGTGCTCCGGCGCGAGCAGCGCCGCCGGGTCGTCCGCGGCCAGCCGCAGGCCGGCCCGCACCTGGGCATCACCCGAGGCCGACGCCGGCGCGCTCACCTTGCCGGCCACCTCCGCCCAGTCGCCGTAGACGCTGTCGAAGTCCCCCCGCCGGTCCGCGCTCCGGCCGGTGGTGTCGATGGTGGCGTGCAGGTCGGTCCGGCCGCCGTACGTCTCGTCCGGCTCCTGCCAGGGCCGCCCGACCGGACGGGCGGACTCCACGGCGAGGCCGGTCTCCGGGTCCGCCAGGGCGCTGACGTGCGGCAGCAGCCGCGGATCCAGCCACGGGTCACCGGCCAGGACGTACTCCGGATAGACCGTCAGCCGCTCGCGCAGCATGAAGCCGGACTTCTCGGTGTGCCGGGCCAACTCGTCGAGATGCGGCCAGGGCCGTTCCGGGTTGACGTGGTCCGGGGTCAGTGGGGAGACCCCGCCCCAGTCGTCGATGCCGGCGCGCAGGAGAAGGTCGTACTCCCCCTCGATCAGGTTCGGCGGCGCCTGGATCCGGGCCTTCGGGCCGAGCAGCACCCGGGCCACCGCCACGGTGACGGCCAGGTCGTGCAGCTCGGCGTCGGGCATGCCCCGCATCGCGGTGTCCGGCTTCGCGCGGAAGTTCTGCACGATCACCTCCTGGAGGTGGCCGTACTCCCGGTGCGCCCGGCGGATCGCGAAGATCGCGTCGACCCGCTCGGCGGGCGTCTCACCGATGCCGATCAGGATGCCGGTGGTGAACGGCACCCCCACCCGGCCGGCGTCGTCCAACACTCGCAGCCGGACGGCAGGCTCCTTGTCCGGCGAGCCGAAGTGCGGCCCGCCCGGCTCCGACCAGAGCCGGGTCGCGGTGGTTTCCAGCATCATTCCCATGCTCGGCGCCACCGGCTTGAGCCGCTGCAGCTCCGACCAGCTGAGCACGCCCGGGTTGAGGTGCGGCAGCAGCCCCGTCTCCTCCAGCACGGCGACGGCGCAGGCGCGCAGGTAGTCCAGGGTGGAGTCGTAACCCCGCTCGTCCAACCAGCGCCGGGCCGCCGGCCACCGCTGCTCCGGACGGTCACCGAGGGTGAACAGGGCCTCCTTGCACCCCAGCACCGCTCCCTGGCGGGCGATCGCCAGCACCTGGTCCTGCTCCAGGAAGGCAGCCGGTAGCCGGTGCGGCACCGTGGCGAAGGTGCAGTAGTGACAGCGGTCCCGACAGAGCCGGGTGAGCGGGACGAAGACCTTCTTCGAGTACGTCACCACGCCCGGCCTGCCGGCGTCACGCAGCCCCGCGTCGCGGATCTCCCCGGCAATCCGGAGCAGCTCGTCCAGCTCCGGCCCACGGGCCGCCAGCAGCGCGGTCGCCTCCTCGACGTCCAGCGCGCGCCCGCTGGCCGCCCGACGCAGCGCGCGCTGCACGCTGGCCGCGGTCGGGCCGGGTTCGGTGCGGTCAACCATCCGCTCAGCCTATGCCGTCCCGCTTCCACCCCCCCCGACCGCGTCC
>NZ_SMKF01000247.1 GCF_004348325.1 Micromonospora sp. KC213
ACCTGGACCGGTCCGGCGTGATACTCGGAGGAACCACTGTCGACCTTGCGTTTCTTCCCCTGCACCTCCAGGTACGCCGACACGGCCGTGGCCTCGCCGAGCGCGACCTCCTTCAGGGTGACGACGCATTTCACCCGGGCCGGAGACTTGCGGAGCAGATAGACCCGCCCGGTGCGTACCCCGTCCGCGACCAGCGCCGCCGAGTCGACGACCTCGAAGCCGTTCCCGCAGAGCTGCTCGGGGGTGTAGGGATTCGTCCTCGGCGGGCTCGTGGTGCGGGGCGGGTCGGACGGCGGCGGGTTGCTGGCGCTCACCCCCGGCTCGGGTGCCGGCCGGTTCCCCGGTGGCGATCCCGGCTGCGATCCCGGTCCCGCTCCTGGTCCCGGTTCCCGGGAGCCGGTCGGGACGGCGCCGCCGCCGGCTCCCGGGGTCGACCAGCCGGGCAGCGTGCCGCCGCTCGGCCCGGGCCTGCCGTTGTTCGTGACCGCAGCGGCCGGGCCGGGTATCGCCGACCCGGCCGCCGACCCTCCCGCGGTCGGCTCCGGTCCGCCCTGGCCGGGGGTGTCCGGCGGCAGCGCCAGGATCAGGCCGACACCGGCCAGCACCGCGGCCGCGACGCCGGCCGCGCCGGCCACGGCCAACCGCCGACGCCGGGACCGGCCACCGGCCGGCGTGGTCGGCCGCGAACTGTTTCCCGGTACGCCCACCCGGTCCGCCGGGGCCGCCGGGCGGTCATTCGTCGGTGCCGCCGGTGAGGCTGCCGCGCGCTGGTCGACTGCGGCCGCCCGGCCGGACGCCGAATCCGTCGGTGACCCGGCCGGTCCGTCGCCGGTCGGCGCTGGCGGGCGGTCGCCAGACGGCGCCACCGGGGCAGCGATGCCGCCGCTCGGGTCGGCTGGCGCAGCCCCGGCTACGCCAGCCGTCCATCTCGACGGCGGGGACGGAGGCTCGGAGCCGGCCGGGTCCGCCGGTCGATCATCGGTCGGAGCCGCTGGCGGATCCGCCGCTCGGTCGGCGGCCGGCGCCGACCAGGACGGTGATGCCGAGCCGTCACCCGGCGGCGGCCACGGTGGCGGCGGGGGCAGGGCCTGCTCCGGCGACCGTGGGCCGGGTAGGGCCGGGCGCACCGCCGGCGCCGCGGCGCCGGCCGCCTCGGCCATCGCGGCCGCGGTGGGGAAGCGGTCGCCGGGGCTCTTGGCGAGGGCGCGTTCGACGACGGCGGCGACCGGTGGGGGGATGTCCGGGGGCAGTGGCGGCGGCGGTTCCTGGGCGTGCTGCAACGCCACCTGCAACAGCGTCGCCCCGATGAAGGGTGGCTGGCCGGTCAGGCAGTGGTACGCCACCGCGCCGAGCGCGTAGACGTCCGTCGCCGGCGACACAGGCTGGTGGTTGACCTGCTCGGGCGACATGTAGGAGGCGCTGCCCAGCACCATGTGACTGGCGGTCAGCCCCAACGACGCCGCGGACCGGGCGATGCCGAAGTCGACCAGGACGATGGTGCCGTCGGGTTTGACCAGGAGGTTGCCGGGTTTGACGTCGCGGTGGACGATGCCGGCGGTGTGGGCGACGTGTAGTGCGGTGGCGGCTTGCGCGACGGCGGACATGGTGGTGGTGGGGTCGAGTCGGCCGGCGCGGCGGATCCAGGCGTGCAGGGGTTCGCCGTTGACGTATTCCATGACCAGGTAGCTGATCCGGTTGCCGTCGGGCAGTGTGGTGGAGCCGAAGTCGTGGACGGCGACGATGCCGGGGTGGCGTAGGGCGGCCAGCATGCGGGCTTCGGCGTGGAAGCGGGTGGTGAATTCGGGGTCGTCGACGAGTGTGGGCAGCAGTATCTTGACGGCTACCTCGCGGTCGAGGAGGGTGTCCACGCATCGCCAGACGGTGCCCATGCCACCGGTCGCCACCCGTTCGCTCAGCCGGTACCGATCGCTGAGCGCCAGTCCCTTAGTCAACACCGCGCCACCGTACCGGTGCGGAACGCGAACCTGCGACGGTGCCGCGCCGATCGCGACGGAGGGTTAGACGGAGGGTTACCGGGGGGAACGATATCGATAGTCGTTCGGGTTGAGCGCCGCCGGTTTCGGGTCCTCCTGCCAGGCGCCCTCGCCCGGGCGGGCGACGAGGGCGTCCAGCAGTTCCTCGCGGTCCATGTGCTCGGCTCCCTCGATGCCACCCCGGATCGCCATCTGCCGCAGATCGTCCGTGTCCTTCTCGTGCATCCGCTCCACCGTCGCCTCCTTTGTTCCGCGGCGGGTCCGAGCACCGCCGCTGCCGCCCTGCCCATACCCCGACAGACGCCGGGAAACCCTGCAACCCGCGCGGCCTGCCGCCCCAGGCAGGTGGTGGCGCTGCGCCGGGTGAGCAACAGCCGTTGTCCGGGCCGGCCGACTACGCTTGCGGGGATCCGTCCCCGGGGACGGCACAGCGGCGAGGGGAGACGCGGCATGGCGTGGAGCTGGCGGTACGAGGGCGCGGACGGCACGGCGGTCGAGGGGCCGGCGGAGTCGTTCAGCAGTCAGGCGGACGCCGAGTCGTGGATCGGCCAGACCTGGCGGGAACTCGCGGCGTCCGGCGTCACCTCGGTCGCGCTCGTCGAGGACGACCGGGTGGAGTACCGGATGAGCCTGCTGCCGACGGCGGAGTGATGGGGTACGACCGTCCCGGGGAGCCACTGGTCCTCGGGGTGCCCCGGGCGGCGTTCCGGCCCAGTCCGGTCTTCCTCGCCCTGGTCGCGCTCTTCGTGGCCAGCGGGGTGATGGCCTGGAACGGGTTCGGCAACGTCCGGTTCGACGTCTTCCTCTTCGTCGTCTCGGGCTGGCTGGTCTCGCTCTGCCTGCACGAGTACGCCCACGCGGTGGTGGCGTACCGGGCCGGCGACCGGGACATCGCCCACCGCGGCTACCTGACGTTGAACCCGCTGAAGTACACCCACCCGTTGCTGTCGATCGTGCTGCCCGTGGTGGTGGTGCTGCTCGGCGGCATCGGTCTGCCCGGTGGCGCGGTGTGGGTGGACCGGCACGCCATTCCGGGCCGGGTACGCCACACCCTGGTCAGCCTCGCCGGCCCGGCCACCAACGTGCTGTTCACGCTGGTGCTGGTGGCGGCGCTGCGTATCGGGTCCGGCGTGTTCGGCGGGCCGGTGGAGTTCTGGGCCGGGCTGGCACTGCTGGCCTTCCTCCAGCTCACCGCGAGCCTGCTCAACCTGCTGCCGATACCCGGCCTGGACGGCGGCAACATGATTCAGCCCTGGCTGAACCCGCAGTGGCGGCGGATGTACGACCTGTTCGCCCCGTTCGGTTTCCTCCTGCTCTTCGCGCTGCTGTGGAATCCGCGCATCGGGGGTTGGTTCTTCGACGCGGTCTTCGCCCTCGGTGACGCGCTGGGGCTGCCGAGCTGGCTCTACGGCCTGGGGCTGGAACTGATCCGCTTCTGGCAGGGCTGACCGCGACAGCCGACTGCCGCGTCGGCCGCCGCACGTCCGCGACACCGTCCCCGGCCCTCGGGGGTGAGGGTCGAGGACCTACAGACCTGATCGCACTGACGGATCGGCGGCGCGGGGCCGATCCGTCAGTGCGATCAGGTCTGTAGCGCCCACACTGCCTTTATCGGCCCCCAGGCCGGCCGCGCTGCCCACCGTAAGGCCGGGCGTACCCGGAGAAAGGGTCGGGCCGGCGCGGAGAGCCCGCGCCGGCCCGGGAAGGCGTCAGGGCCGCTGGGCCGGGCTCTCGGTCTTCGCCGCGTCGCGCTCGGTGACCGGCTCGACGATCTCGTCGATCGCCTTCAACAGTTCGACGTCGAGCGTCACACCGGCCGCCTTGACGTTGTCGTGCACCTGCTCGGGCCGGGACGCCCCGACGATCGCCGAGGAGACGTTCGGGTTCTGCAACACCCAGGCGATGGCCAGCTGCGGCATGGTCAGCCCGGCCTGCTCCGCGAGCGGCTTGAGCCGCTGCACCCGGGAGAGCACCTCGTCGGTCAGCCACGCCCTGATGAAGTTGGCGCCGGATTTCTCGTCGGTGGCCCGGGACCCGGCCGGCGGCGGCTGACCCGGCAGGTACTTGCCGGAGAGCACGCCCTGCGCCATCGGCGACCAGACGATCTGCCCCACACCCAACTCCTCGCTGGTGGGCACGACCTCGGTTTCGATGACCCGCCACAGCATCGAGTACTGCGGCTGGTTGGACACCAACGGGATGCGCAGCTCGCGGGCGAGGCCGTGCGCCTCGCGGATCTGGGACGCCTTCCACTCGGAGACGCCGATGTAGTGCGCCTTGCCCGAGTGCACGACGTCGGCGAAGGCCTCCATCGTCTCCTCCAGCGGCGTGCTGTAGTCGTACCGGTGGGCCTGGTAGAGGTCCACGTAGTCGGTGCGCAGCCGGCGCAGCGAGCCGTTGATCGATTCCATGATGTGCTTGCGGGACAGGCCCCGGTCGTTGCGGCCCGGACCGGTCGGCCAGTAGACCTTCGTGAAGATCTCCAGCCCTTCCCGGCGCTCGCCGGCCAGAGCCTTGCCGAGGACCTCCTCGGCCCGGGTGCCGGCGTACACGTCGGCGGTGTCGAAGGTGGTGATGCCGGTGTCCAGAGCGGCCCGCACACAGGCCAGCGCCGCCTCCTCCTCGACCTGGGAGCCGTGGGTGATCCAGTTGCCGTACGAGATCTCGCTGACCATCAGGCCCGAGCGACCTAGGTGTCGGAATTCCATCCCCCGACCCTAGCCCGGTGGAACCGTCAGAGCACCGGACGGGTGTCGGCCAGCAGCAGGTCGATCTCGGCCAGCACGGCGTCCCGGCCCGGGTGCACCGGGTCGATCAGCGGCCCGCCACGCCGATCCAGCGCCCCCCACCGGCCGGCGCGGTCGGTGGCCAGGAACGCCACCGGGTGGATCATCAACTGCGGGTGGGCGGGCGCGACGAGCAGGTTCCCCGCCCGGTCCACCACGCCACGCAGACCACCGGCCTCCACCACGGCCAGCCCTTCGTCGGTGAAGCCGTCCACCGGCCGGCCGTCCGCGAGCATGGTCCGGAACGCCTGGTAGCGGGGTGGCACGACCAGCCGGCCGCGCCGGTCGACCGCACCCCACACCCCGCCCCGGCGCACCGCTGCCACGCCCCTGCGGAACGGCCGGACCTCCTCGAAGCCGCCGGAGGCCACCTCGGTTCCGTCCGGCTCGATCGCGGTCCAGTCCGCGCCGCCGCGAGAGACCCAGGCCAGTCCGTCGGAGAAGGCCCGCACCGCGGCGTAGCCGGGGGCGATCACCGTGGTTCCGGCCTCGTCGATCAACTCCCAGCCGCCGGCGTCGGGGCGGCGTACCCAGGCCACGCCCTCGCAGAAGGGCTGCGCCTCGGCGTACCGGTAGTCGATGACCAGTTCGCCGTCGACGTCCGCGTAACCCCACCGGTCCGGGCCGCTGTCCCGGGTCGGCACCGGGGAGCGGCGCCCGCGCAGCACCTCCTGCCGGCTACGGGGGTACGGCCCGAAGCCGCCGTTGGCGACGGCCCGGGCGTGCACCGCGTCCAGGGAGATCATGATCCGCTCGGTCAGCTCCGGGTCGTCGACCCGGCGCAGGTCCAGCGCCCGTTCGAAGTGTGCGCACGCCTCCATCAGCCGGCCCTGGTCGTAGCAGGACCGGCCCGCGTGCTCGTGCATCGCCGCCCGTAGCCGGTCCGGCAACTCCGCCGAGTTGGCCTCGGCGAAGAGGCGGTCCGCCTCGGCGTGCTCGCCCCGGCGGCGGAGCACCTCGGCCAGCCGGGCGCGGGCCAGCGCGGTGCGACGCAGTTCCCCGGTCGCCTCGGCGTAGGTGAGGGCGAGCCGGCCGTCGGCGAGCGCGTCGTCCAGGTCGTCGACGATCCGGGAGACGACGGCGCGCAGGCTCAGCAGCCGGGCGCGGGCCCGGTTGTCCAGGGAGACCGCGAGTTTCTCGGTGAGCCGCCGCCGCAGCGCCCGCAACTCGTCCGGGTCGTCCACGGTTTCGCGCAGCGTCTCCGGGTCGAGCCGCCACTGGTACGCGGCCAGCAGTTGCTCCGGGTCGCCGTGCGTCACCGGATCCTCGGTCCCGGGTGCCGGCGGGAGAGCCGGCTGGTCGGTGCCGGCCGACGTCCCGGCGTCGGTCGTGTCGCGGCCCAACCCGACACCGGGTTCGGCCGCCGGCGGTGCCGCGCGCTCCGTGACCCTCGGTTCTTCCACGGCGACGACCGGTGGTGCGGAGACCGGGTTCGGTGGTGCGGAGACCGGGTTCGGTGGTGCGGAGACCGGCACCGGTGGTGCGGGGGTCGGCTGGTCGAGTGGCGTGATGGCCTGCTCGGGCGAATCGGCGGCAGGCACCTCCGCGACGGGCGCCGCCTGGGCCGGCGCGGCCTCCATCGCCGGCTTCGGCTCGACCGTCGGCTTGGCCTGCGGGGCGGGTGTGGGTTCGACCGTCGGTGTGGGCACGGGCCGTACGACGATCGGCAGTGTCCCCGACGGTGAGACGACGGGGGACGGC
>NZ_SMKF01000248.1 GCF_004348325.1 Micromonospora sp. KC213
CCAACCCCAGGCCCGGCCCCACGCCGCCTCCGCCCAGATCGCGCCCGCGATCACCGCGAACGTGAACAGCGGGAACGAGAAGGCGTGCAGCGCGAAGGTCAGCCGCTCCAGGCCGGCCGCCGCCGGCAGCCGGCGGGCCAGGGTGTACGGGAAGCTGCGCCGGCCCTGTTCGTACCCGTTGCGCATGAGGAACGCGACCGCCGGGACGACACCCAGCAGGAAGATGCCCGAGGCGACCACGATCGTCGAGACGTGGATGATGAACCAGTACGACTGCAGTGCCGGCATCAGCGGCACCACCTGGACGTAGAGCTTCAGCTCCGCGAAGGCCAGCAGCAGCACCATGACCAGGGTGAGGAAGAGCCCGAGCCGGCGCAGCGACGGGCGCTTGACCAGCACCGCCAGCCAGGCGACGGTCCCGATCCAGGTGACCGTCAACACGTACTCGTACATGTTGCCCCAGGGCATCCGCTCGGCGGCGATGCTCCGGGTGACCAGCGAGGCCAGGTGCAGCACGGCGGCGAGCCCGGTGAGTCCGACGGCCGTCCAGCCGGCGAGCCGGGCCCGCTGCGCCGACCGAGCCGGCGCGCTCGTGACGGGAGCGGGGGGCGTGGCGGGCGGCGCGGCGTTGCCTCCGGCCGCGCCGATCCCGGCGCCGACCAGTTCGCGGGCCGGTGCCCCCGCCGAGACGGCGCGGGCGTTGCCGAGCGCGTACTCGACGGCATGACTGATCATCGCGAGCAGGTACGCCAGGATCGCGACCGTCACCAGCTGGTCGGACAGCTCGGCCATCACTCGCCCCTCCCTCGCGTCCGCCCGTCGTCGCGCACCGCGGCGACGAGCTGGGCGAACTCGTCGGCGAACCCCGGATGCTCGGTACGTGGCAACCCACCGGCCCGCACCAAACTACTACCGCTCGTCGGAGATCCACTCCCGGGGTCGGCCGGGACCACCCGGAACCAGACCCGGCGACGCCGGACGAACAGCGAGGCCATCAGGCCGGCGAGCAGCACCACGCAGGCCACCAGCAGCAGCGTCTGGCCCGGGTCGTGCCGCACCGACAGCGTGACGTACGGCTTCGTGCCCAGGAACTCCAGCGTGCTGCCGTCGTCCAGGGTCCACTTCTCGCCGACGCCCAGCTTCGCGTCACCGATCTGCTTGAGCCTGCCGTTCCTGACCTGCCGCTGGTCGAGCTGGTAGACCGAGCCGGGGATGCCGGCGTCCAGGCCCAGGTTCCCCCGGTACGCCACCAGCACCACCGCCGGGTTGCGCTCGGTGGGGAACCGCGACGACGTGAACGGCGGGGTCTCCGGCGCGGTCGGCAGGTAGAGCCCCTCGAAGGCGATCTGCTGGGCGGGGTCCCGCTTCCCGGTCGCCGGGTCGACGTTGGCGTCCGGGAAGGCCGCCACGCCCTCGCTGGTGATGTTCGCATCCCCGGTGGTCAGGAACGGCACCGCGCTGGTCTGGCTGCGGCCGTACCGGTCGGTGTACTTCAGGATCGGGGCGTACCCGTGGCCGAGCAGGTAGACGTTGGCCGAGCCGAGCCGCAGCGGCGAGTTGACCGAGAAGGACGCCTGCCGGGTGGATCCGGTCAGCTCGTCCACGGTCACCGTGGCCCGGTAGCTCTCCGGCTGCCCCGACGGGTGGAACCGGGCGTCGAAGTCGTCCAGGGTCAGGCAGAAACGCGGCAGGTCGCCGCTGTCCACCCGGGGACCGAGTGACGCCTCGGCGTACTGCTGGCGGGTGTTGCAGAACTCCTCGCCGGCCACCAGCAGCCGGTTGCCGTGCCAGCCGTACCAGGAGCCGAGCACCACCCCGAGCAGGACGGCGACCAGCGAGGCGTGGAAGAGCACGTTGCCGGTCTCCTTGAGGTACCCCTTCTCGGCGGAGACCTCGTTGCCGCGTACCTCGACCCGCCAGCGACGGCGGCGCAGCACCGCGGCGATCGCCGCCGGGTCGGCGGCGGCCGGGGCCTCCAGCACCGCGTGCTGGGGCAGCCGCTCCAACCGCTTCGGGGCCGCCGGTGGGCGGGACCGCAGGGCGCGCAGATGGTCCCGCATCCGAGGCAGGATGCAGCCGACCAGCGAGGTGAACAGCAGCAGGTAGATCGCGGAGAACCAGACCGAGCCGAAGACCTCGAACCCGCCGATGCGGTCCAGCTGCGGGGCCAGGTCCGGATGGTCGCGGAAGTACCGGTTGACCTGTTCCGGGTTCACCCCGCGCTGCGGCAGCACCGAGCCGGGGATCGCGGCGACGGCGAGCAGGAAGAGCAGCACCAGCGCGGTACGCATGCTGGTGAGCTGCCGCCAGGAGTTGCGCAGCAGGGCCAGCACCGGGTTGGGCCGCCGGGGCGCCCCGGCCGGCGCGACCGGCCGGTCGTCCACGGTCGTCATCAGATGCTCACCTCGCCCACGCCCACGGTCGTCTGCAACCAGATGACGACGTTCCGCCAGCCGCCGGTGATCAGCGCGAGGCCGATCAGGATCAGCAGCGCCCCGCCGATCCGGGTGACCCACCGGCTGTTGCGCCGGACCGCGCGGAAGACCCCGAGCAGGCGCTGGAAGCCCAGCCCGAAGGCGACGAACGGTACCCCCAACCCGAGGCAGTACGCCACGGCCAGCACCACCGCCCGGTCGGTCTGCCCGCCGGTGGCGGCCATACCGAGCACCGCGCCGAGGGTCGGGCCGGTGCACGGCATCCAACTCAACGCGAAGACCGCGCCGAGCACCGGGGCGCCGAGCAGCCCGGCCGCCGGGAGCCGGTTGATCCGGAACTCCCGCTGCATCCCGGGCAGCACCCCGAGGTAGCCGAGGCCGAGCAGGACGACCAGCACGCCCACCACGACCTGGAAGGTCCGCTCGTAGTCGAAGAAGATCCGGCCGAATCCGGCGAAGAGGATCGCGGTGGCGGTGAAGACGAAGGTGAACCCGGCGATGAACAGCAGCGTCCCGGCGAGCACCCGGCCCTTGACCAGGACCGTCGGCCGGCTCTCGGCCCGGGTCGCGACGGCCACCCCGGCACCGGCCTCGTCCGCCCGGTCCGGTGAGCCGGCGTCCGGCCCCGCGTCCTTTGGGTCCGGTGGGCCGGCGCCGGCCGGTGCGGCGGTGCGGCGGATGCGGCCCTCCAGGTCAACGCCGGCCAGCCCGGTCACGTACGACAGGTAGCCCGGCATCAGCGGCAGCACGCACGGGGACAGGAAACTGACCAGTCCGGCGAGCGCCGCCGCGCCGACGGCCAGCAGCAGCGGGCCGGACTCGGCCAGCTCGCGGAAGGTGTCGCCCATCAGCGTGAACCGGACGCCGGCTGCTCGGCCGCGATCCGCTCGACGATCGGCTGGAGACCGTCCTGCTTGACGGCGGCCCGGATCACCGTGGTGATCCGGCCCTGCCGGTCCAGCACGACGGTGGCCGGGACGTTGTTCGGCGGGATGTCCAGGGCGAGTGCCAGCCGGCTCCCCGGGTCGAAGAGGCTCGGGTAGCTCACCCGGCCCTGCTCGAAGGCGATCGCCTTGTCCTTGCTGTCCTGCACGTTGATGCCGAGGAAGGTCACCCCGGCGGCCTTGGTGGCCTGGTAGGTCGCCTCCAGGTCGTCGGCCTCGGCTCGGCAGGGCGCACACCAGGAGCCCCAGAAGTTCAACACCACCACCTGGCCGCGGGCCTGGGCGACGTCGTACCGGCCGCCGGCGAGCAGGTCACCGGCGATCTTCGGGGCGGCGGAGCGCTGCTCCGGCGCGCACTCGACCACCCCCCCGTTGGTGGCGCAGCGGCGCTCCGGGCTGTCGTCGTCGGAGGAGCAGCCGACCAATCCCGCGGTGGCGGCGACGGCGGCGAGCGTTACGGCGAGCGTCCTCCGGGTGAACATCAGGCCCCCTTGGCCGTCCTGGCTGTCGGCGAGATGGCGATCAGGTGCGCGGCCGGCTCGCTGTAGCCGATGCCGGCGACCTTCGCGCCGTCGAAGTGGAACGAGGTGAGGCTGGCCAGCCCGCACTGGCGGCGGCGCGGGTCGTGCCAGAGCCGCTTGCGCTCGACGTACCGGCGCAGCGTCCAGATGGGCAGTTGGTGCGAGACGAGGACGGCCTCCCGCCCCTCGGCGGCGATCCGGGCGGCGTGCAGGGCGGCGAACATCCGCTCGGCGATGGCCCGGTACGCCTCACCCCAACTCGGGGTGACCGGGTCGCGCAGCACCCACCAGTTGCGGGGGTCACGGAACGAGCCGTCACCCGGCGAGACCTTCTTGCCCTCGAACCAGTTGGCGCTCTCGATCAGCCGTTCGTCCACCCCGACCGGCAGCCCGAACTGGGCGGCGATCGGCTCGGCGGTCTGCTGGGCGCGCTCCAGCGGGCTCGCCACCACGTGGGCGACCTCCCGCTCGGCGAGCGCCTGCGCGGCGGCCTTGGCCATCTGCACGCCGAGTTCCGAGAGGCGGAAACCCGGCAGCCGGCCGTAGAGGATGCCTTCCGGGTTGTACACCTCGCCGTGCCGGAGCACGTGCACCACGGTCCTGCTCACCGCTGCGTCCCTTTCGCTCGCGACTGCGGGGCTCGCAAACCCGGCTCACTCCTCGCGCTCACCGCTGCGTCCCCTTCGCTCGCGACTGCGGGGCTCGCAAACCCGGCTCACTCCTCGCGCTCACCGCTACCCCCGTTGGCTGCCACGGCTGCCGCCCGCGCCGCCGCCGGCAGCGCGGCGGCGATCTGCTCACAGGCGGCGTCGTCGATCGCCGCCGACACGAACCAGGACTCGAACGCGCTCGGCGGCAGGTAGACGCCGGCGGCGAGCATCGCGTGGAAGAACGCCTTGAAGGCGGGCACCTGCTGGGTACGCGCGGTGTCGTAGTCGACCACCTCCGCGTCGGTGAAGAAGATCGAGAACATGTTGCCGGCGTACGACAGCCGGTGCGGAACCCCGGCGGCGGCCAGCGCGTCGGCGGCGAGCTTGCCCACGACGGCGGCCGTCTCGTCCAGCCGGCGGTAGAGCGCGTCGTCGGCGAGCCGCAGGGTGGCCAGGCCGGCGGCGCACGCCAGCGGGTTACCGGAGAGGGTGCCGGCCTGGTAGACCGGACCGGCCGGGGCGAGCCGTCCCATGACCTCGGCGCGCCCGCCGAACGCCGCGGCGGGCAGGCCACCCCCCATGACCTTCCCGTACGTCCACAGGTCGGCCTGCGACGGGTCCAGCCCGTGCCAGCCGGCGCGGGAGACCCGGAACCCGGTCATCACCTCGTCGACGATGAGCAGCGCGCCGTGCGCGTGCGCGATGGCGGCGAGGCGCTGGTTGAAACCGTCACGTGGCGCGACGACGCCCATGTTGCCGGCGGCGGCCTCGGTGATGACCGCGGCGATGTGCGCGCCCTCGGCGGCGAAGACCTGCTCCACCGCGGCGATGTCGTTGTACGGCAGCACGATGGTGTCGCCGGCCGCCGCGCCGGTGACACCGGGCGAATCGGGCAGGCCGAGGGTGGCCACGCCCGAGCCGGCGGCGGCGAGCAGCCCGTCGGAGTGGCCGTGGTAGCAGCCGGAAAACTTGACGATCTTGGAGCGGCCGGTGAAGCCTCGGGCCAGCCGGATCGCCGACATGGTCGCCTCGGTACCCGAGTTGACCAGACGGACCTGCTCGACCGGGGTACGCGCGACGATCTCGGCGGCCAGCTCGACCTCGCCCGGGGTCGGGGCGCCGAAGCTGGTGCCCAGCGCGGCGGCGGCCTGCACCGCCTCGACCACCGCCGGGTGGGCGTGGCCGAGGATCAGTGGCCCCCAGGAGCAAACCAGGTCGACGTAGCGCCGACCGTCGGCGTCGTACAGCCAGGGGCCCTCCCCCCGGACCATGAAGCGCGGGGTGCCACCGACGGCCCGGAAGGCGCGCACGGGGGAGTTGACCCCGCCGGGCACGAGGGCCGTGGCGCGGTCGAACAGGGCCTCGGAGGCCGGCGCGTCGGCCGGGTAACGGCCGGATCCGGCGGAAAAGGTATCGGTCACGATGCGGCCATTGTTACAGCGCCGCAGTGCGAATGGGCAGCCACCCCTGCTGCGGGTTACCAGACTCACCCGTGGGACAGACCTGACCCGGGGTGCAGCGCCCGCCGGGCCGAGACACGGAGATCGCGATAGGCTGGCCGGGTGGATCGTGCCGAACTGTCCATCACGGTACACCGGTCGGGCGACGAAGCCGTGCTTCGCCTCGCCGGTGAGATCGACATGCTCACCGCCGGTCAGCTGTCAGCCGTCGTGAACGAGGTGCTGACCGATCCCCCACCGCGCATCGTGCTGGATCTGGGCGGTGTCACCTTCTGCGACTCCCAGGGGCTGGGCACGCTCGTCGTGCTCAGCCGCAAGGCCAGTCACGCGCAGACCCTGCTGGTGCTCAGCAACGTCGGCGACTTCCTGCTGCGCGTCCTGGACATCACCGGGCTCCGCTCGGCCCTGATGATCCGCAACGAGACCGCCCCCTGACCCGCCGTCGCCGCCCGGACAGGTGGGGCGGCG
>NZ_SMKF01000249.1 GCF_004348325.1 Micromonospora sp. KC213
GGGCGGGGGTGCTGCTGACCGCCATCGCGGCGTCCTCCGTTGTCTGCTGTGCCTCGGTGGGGGCGTGGGCGCGACGGCCGGCCCGTGGAACGGGCCGAGGACGACGGTGTCGGAACGGCCGGCGCGGACTACGCGCCCGAGACAGATGGATCGGGCGTCGTCAGTGGGCCGGACAGATCGCGCTGCGCACGCGGCCGTAGTCGACGTGGCGACGGGCCACGAAGCGGCGGACGACAGCGGCGGTCATGACAGTCATGCTGCCACACCCGGGGTGGACCAGCCAACGAGCGCGTGCGGCATCCCACATCACGGGCCGGATCGGCGGGACCACGGGGCGGCGCCGGGTGTGGGAGGCTCACCGTGTGGACGAAATGTCCAGAAAGCAGCATCCGGCGGGGTGGCTCCGATCCGCCCCGGTGCTGGTCTGGCTGGTACCGACGCTGGCCACGCTGACCGTCGGGCTGGTCGGCATCGGGCGTGCCCAACCCTGGCGGGACGAGCTGGCCACCTGGAGCGCGGCCACCCGCCCGCTACCGGACCTGCTGCGGCTCACCGGCACCCTGGACGCCACCGCCGGGCCGTACTACCTGCTGATGCACGGTTGGACCCGCCTCGCCGGCGACTCGCCGACCGCGCTGCGGCTGCCCTCGGCGCTGGCCATGGCGGCGGCGGCCGGGCTCACCGCCGTCCTGGCCGCCCGACTCTCCGACGCCCGGGCCGGCCTGCTCGCCGGCCTGCTCCTCGCGGTGCTGCCCGGCACCGCAAGGTACGCCCAGGAGGCCCGCCCGTACGCGCTGGCCACCTGCCTCGCCGTGCTGGCCACCCTGCTCCTGGTCGCCGCGCTGCACCGCCCGACGTGGCCGCGCTGGGCCGGGTACGCCGCCGCCGTCATCGGGCTCGGCCTGGCCCATCTGCTCGCCCTCGCCCTGCTCGCCGCGCACGCCGTGGTGGCGATGGTCGCCGGAGCAGGTTGGTCACCCCTGGCCGTGCGGGACCGGCGGCTGGCGCCGCGCTGGTTGCTCGCCGTCCTGGCGGCGCTCGTCGTGCTCACCCCGCTGCTGCTGCGCGTACCGGGGCAGCGTTCCCGGCAGCTCGACTGGGTCGAGCCGGCCCGCCTGGCCGACCTGGCGGCGCTGCCCGCCGGGGTGGCGCAGAGCGGCGTGGTCGGCGGGTTGGTGGTGGGCCTGGCCGCGCTCGGCGCGGCGCGGGCGGGTCGCCAGGCGCTGCTGCCCGGGCTGTGCGTGCTGCTGCCGGTGCTGCTGGTCTTCGTCGCCGGGCTGGCCGTGCCGTTGTGGGTACCGCGCTACCTGCTCTTCACCGTTCCCTTCGCCTGCGTTCTCGCCGGCGCGGCCCTCGCCACCCGGCCGGCACCGCCCCCGACCGGGCCGGCATCGCCCCGCGCCGGTGCGCTGTCGGTGGCACCGGGGCTGGCCGTGGTGGCGCTGGCCGGATTGCTCGGCCTGCCCGACCAGGCGTCGCTGCGGCGGACCCACGGCTGGCCACGCAGCAGCACGGTCGACTACCGGGGCGCGGCGGAACTCGTCGGCGCGAATCAACGCCCCGGTGACGCCATCGTCTACTCACCCCGGGAGGGTTGGTTCTTCCTCGATCTCGGACTGGCGTACCACCTGAAGGAGCGGCCCCGGGACGTGCTGGCGCTCCGCGACCAGCGGCAACGCGCGGACTTCTGGGTCACCGAATGCCCCCGCCCGGCGGAGTGCCTGGCCGGGGTCCAGCGGGTCTGGCTGGTATTGGCCGGCCGGCGACCGGACCCGCTCACCGCGGTCCCCGGCGCCACCGGCACCGCCCTGCGCGACACCTACACCGTGTCCCGCCGGTGGCACCGCCCCAACCTGACTGTCGCCCTGCTCACCCGCACCTGAACCGCGGCGCGCCTCAGCCGGGCTGGCGGGCCAGCGGGACGACCAGCACGGCCTCGGTGCCGCCCTCGGCACCGTTGCGCAACTCGATGCTGCCGCGCAGCTCGCCGGTGACCAACGCCCGGACGATCTGCAGTCCCAGCCGGCCGCCGCGTTCGGCGTCGAACTGCGCGGGCAGGCCCCGCCCGTTGTCGGCCACCGAGACGTGCAACTGCTTGCGGAACCGGTGCGCGGTCACCACCACCTCCGGCTTCACGTCGCTGCCCACGACGGCGGCGGCCCCCTCCTCGCCGGCCGGCGGAAAGCCGTGCTCGACGGCATTGAGCAGCAGCTCGTTGAGCACCATGACCAGCGAGGTGGCGATCTCGGCGGGCAGCACCCCGAAGCTGCCCCGGCGGCGCATCCCCACGGTCACCTCGGTCGCGGCGACCTCGGTGGCCGCGCTGGCCACCCGGTCGACGATGCCGTCGAACTCGACCGCCTCGTCGCTGGACATGGAGAGCGTCTCGTGCACCAGGGCGATCGAGGCGACCCGGCGTACCGACTCCTCCAGCGCGACCCGGGCCTCCGGCATGGCGACCCGACGGGCCTGCAGACGTAGCAGCGCGGCGACGGTCTGGAGGTTGTTCTTCACCCGGTGGTGGATCTCCCGGATGGTGGCGTCCTTGGTGATCAACGCCCGGTCCCGGCGGCGCACCTCGGTGATGTCGCGGACCAGCACCAGCGCGCCGATCGGCACGCCGGCCGGCATCAGCGGCAGCGCCCGGGTCAGCATGGTGGCCCCCCGGGCGTCGATCTCCCGCCGGGGCGGGGCCTCGCCGCGCAGTGCGGCCAGCACGGCGTTGCCGGCGTCGGTGCCCTCCAGCGGGTCGGCGGCGAGCCGCCGGTGCAGTTTGGCCAGGTCCTCCCCGACCAGGTGGGAGGCGTACCCCAGACGCCGGTACGCCGACTGCGCGTTCGGGCTGGCGTAGGTGACCTTGCCGTTGGCGTCCAGCCGGACCAGACCGTCGCCGACCCGGGGCGCGGAGGTGGTCTCCCCCGGGTGCCGGGGCGGCGGGAAGGTGCCGTCGGCGATCATCTGGGCCAGGTCGTCGGCGGTGGTGAGGTAGTTCAGCTCCAGTTGGCTGGGGGTGCGGGCGGTGGAGAGGTTGGTGTCCCGGCCGACCACGGCGACGACCTCACCGGCCTCACCGTCGGCGGTGCGCAGCCGCACCGGGATCGCCTCGTGCCGGGCGGGCACGTCGCCGTACCAGACCGGGTCGCCCTCCCGCCAGATCCGCCCCTGCCGGTACGCCACCTCCAGGTGGGCCACCTCCGGGCCGCCGACGATCCGACCCACCTGGTCGTCCAGGTACGCGGTGGGGGCGGTCGTCGGGCGGACCTGGGCGACGCAGAGGAACGCACCGTCACCGTCGACCGGCACCCAGAGCAGCAGGTCGGCGAAGGACAGGTCGGACAGCAACTGCCAGTCGCCGGCGATCCGGTGCAGGTGGTCGATGTCGGCCGGGCGGAGCTGGGTGTGCTCCTCGGCGAGGTCGCGCAGCGTGGACACGCCCCACAGCGTGCCACGCCGCCGGTCACCTCGTCGCGGTGACCTTCTTCAGCCCCCGGGGTGCGTCCGGGTCCTCACCCCGGGCCAACGCCAGCGCCAGCGCCAGCCGTTGCAGGGGCAGGATGTCCAGCAGCGGGGCGTACCGCTCGTCGACCTCGGGGACGGCCATCCGGGTGGCCCCGGCCACCTCGGCGGAGCCGACCACCACCACGTCGGCGCGGCGCTCGCCGAGCCGCGGCAGCACCTCACCCATGGCCCGCCCGCCGGGGCCGGAGCCGACGACGGCGAGCACCGGAACGTCCGGGTCGGTCATCGCGAGCGGGCCGTGCAGCAGGTCGGCCCCGGAGAAGGCCAGCGCCGGCAGGTAGGAGGTCTCCATCAGTTTCAGCGCCGCCTCCCGGGCGGTCGGGTAGGCGTACCCCCGGCCGGTGGTGACCAGCTGGCCGGCGAAGCGGTAACGGGGGGCGAGTTGCGCCGGGGTGGGGTCGGCGAGGGTACGCGCGGCGAGGTCGGGCAGGGCGTCGAGGGCGGCCCGTTCCTCGGCGGGCAGCACGCCGTCGCCGGCGCGGACGCCCTCGACGAGCAGCAGCAGGGCGAGCAGCTCGGCGGTGTAGGTCTTGGTGGCGGCGACGGCCCGCTCGTGACCGGCGGCGATGTCGACGGTCAGCTCGGCGGCCTCGGCCAGCGGTGAGTCGGGGTTGTTGGTGACCGCGAGGGTGAGCGCGCCGCAGCCGCGGGCCGTGCGCAGCACCTCGGTCAGGTCGGGCGAGCCGCCGCTCTGGCTGACCCCGACGACGAGCGCCTCGGAGAGGTCGGGGCGAGCCCCGTAGACGGTGACCGCACTGGGTGAGGCGAGCCCGGCGGGCAGGCCGAGCCGGATCTCGGTGAGGTACGCCGCGTAGAGGGCGGCGTGGTCGGAGGTGCCCCGGGCGGTGAGGACGACGTGCCGGGGACGGCGGCGCGCGATGGTCGCGGCCACCTCGGCGATCCGCTGGGCGGGGCCGGCGGAGAGCAGGCGGGCGTAGCCGGCCGGCTGCTCGTCGATGTCGGCCGCCATGCCGGCTCCTGGACGTGTCACGAAGACTCCTCCCTGCGCGATTTCCGCGCGTTCCATGCTCAGTTTTGCATCATTGCCTCCTTGTGGGCAATCGAACGAACAGCAACGCGCAGTAGATCACCACTGCTGGACGACATCCCCTAGGCTTGCCAGCCCTGGCACCGATGAGCGAGAGGCCGACGTGACCGAGGGACGTGACGAATCCGCGCTGACCGTGGCGGAGGAACTCGCTCTCGCCCGCCTGGCCCTCGACTCCGGCGACCTGCCGCACGCCGCCGGGCACCTCGCCGCCGCCCTCGTCCAGGCGCCGACCCTGCCCGAGGTGCACGAGACGCTGGCCCACATCGCCGCCGCCTCCGGCGGCGACCTGGACCTCTTCCCGATCGGCCAGCGGGCGTTCGTCGGGGCCGTGGTGGCCCGCGCCCACCTGCTCGCCGCCGCCGGGCGACCGGCCGAAGGGCTGGACCTGCTGGCCGCCGCCACCGGGCACGCGCCGGGGGTGGACTGGGCCGGGGTGCCCTGGGTGACCGCGCCCGAACTGGCCACCCGACTCGACCCGGAACGGGCCGCCCGGATCCTCATGCAGGTCTGCACCGCCGTGCTCGACCCGGTGCCCCGCGCCGGCCGGCCGCCGTTGCTGCCGTACCTCACCCTGGCCCGCCACGCGGTCACCGCGCACCCGCGGCACGCGCTGCTGCTGGGCGCGGCGTCCGCGCTGGCCCGGCGCCTCGGCGAGGTCACCCTGGCGATCGACTGGGCCGCCCGGGGGGTACGCCAGGAGCCGTCCAAACTGGGCGAGGTGTGGCTCGGGTACGCGTACCGCAGCGCGGGCCGTAACCGGGAGGCGCTCGCCGCCCTCGAACGGGCCGTCGCGCACGACCCCGACGACCTGGCCGTGTACGCGGACATCGCCGGCACCCTGGCCGACACCGGCCGGCTCGACGCCGCCCTGGAGTGGATCGACCGGGCGCTGGCCCGCGATCCCACCTTCGACTGCGCCGTGCACACCGCGCACCGGCTGCGTTACCTGCGCGACGGCGACGTGGCGCACCTCGTCGCCCTGGCCGACTTCGTCCGCGACCACCCGGACGACAGCCACGAGCACGGCGACCTCGCCGAGTGCTGCCGCAGCCGGCCCTGGCTGGGGCAGGTGACCCCGGCCGCCGGCGCGATGGTGGACGCGCTACGCCGGCCGCCGGCCGCCGCCGGCACGCCCGGCCCGGCGGTCCGCCTCGCCGTACCGGAACCGCCCAGCGCGATGCGGGCCGGCGCGGCCGCCGGCCTGGACATCGAGGTCACCGGGACGAGCCGGCCCGACCCCCGGGAACCCCGGCGGGCCACCACCTGCCAGCTCTGGCGTTACGAGGGAGCCACCGCCGCACCCACCCTGCCGGCGCCCTCCGCCGACGCGGCGCGACGGGTACGCCGCCTCGCCCACCCCGCCTGGCCGCACCCACCGGCTGCGTACGACGCGGCGGTCGGACTGGCCACCCTGGACCTCGCCGACCTGCTGGGACTGCTGGTGCACCCGCCAGAGCCGCCGGAGACCGCGATGGGGCGGGTGTTGGCGGGGCAGGACCCCTCACTCTGGGTCCGGTGCGTGCAGGTCTGGGCCTGTCTCGGCCTGCTGCACCACCGCACCGACGAACCGTGGGCGGAGTCGACCCGCCGCCGGGTGCTGGTGGAGTTGATCTGGGGCGTCGAGGACTGGATCACCGAGGCTGCCCTGTTCGCCCTGGTCACAGCCGCCTGGGTCGACCCGGCGGTACGCCTCGACGTTGCGCACCTGGTGGCCGAACGGCTCGCGGACGTGGCAGAGGTGGCCCGGGCGCGGCCGGTGCCGATCGCGGTCTCCCTGGGCCACCTGGCCCTGGCCACCCCGGCGCTGGACGAGGAGAGCGCCGCGCTCGCCCGTACCCTGGC
>NZ_SMKF01000024.1 GCF_004348325.1 Micromonospora sp. KC213
GCTCGGGTGCGGGCGGCACCTTGGCCGGGTCCGTGGTGGTCGGCTCGGCGGTGTCGGCCGGCGGCGCGGCGGGCTCGGTCTTGAGCAGCGCGAGCAGTTCCCCGGCCTTGGGTGCGCCGATGCGGAACTCCCGCATGAGCCGGTTGCGGGACGGGAACGCCTCTCCGTCGGGCAGGTCCAGGGCGCGGGCGGCGGGCAACAGGTCCTCGATGGGCTGCGGGTAGCGGGTGCCGTTGATGGTCGGGGCGGTCATGCTGCGTCCTCCAGTGGGTAGGCGCACGCGAGGCATTCGCCCAGCGAGCGCGGGATGTAGTAGGGCCGGACGTGCCTGCAGGTCGGGCAGGTCCGGCGGACGGTCAGCGCGGCGGCAATGGCGCGCCGCTGGGCGGGGGTGGCGGTGCGCTTCGGTCGGGCCAGGTCGACCCGGTACAGGTAGGCGGCGCGGGTGCCGCCCACCCCTTGCCAGAGAACCTGGGCGGCGACCGGTTGACCGCCGGGGCGTAGGCCGGCGGCGGTCAGTTGACGGCGGGTGGCGTAGCCGGGCGGGGCACCTCGCCACCAGTAGGTGGGGATGCCGTACCGAGCCCCGTCCGGATCGTGAAAGGCGGCGCGGATGCGCGACATCAGGCCGCGCGGTGCGGGATCGCGTGGGCGGCCAGCTCGGCGGCGGCGCGCGTGACGCGGGCCTCGGCCCGGCGCAACCGTCGCCAGTCCAGTGCGGTCGGGCCGCCGTGGTCTTCGGCGTAGAGCAGGGTGATTTCGGCGTCGAGTACGTCGAGCTCGGCCGCGATCAGCGGCCATTCCGCCTCGATGGCGGCCAGGTCTTCGGCAGCCGGCTCGGCGGCGATGAGGGCGAGGTGCTTCCTCACGGGAACCTCCAGGACGGATCGATGAAGCGGGGACGCCTCGGGCGATAGCCGGGGCCACGCCCGAGGCCGGTTGGTGCAGTGCGCGTGGCCGCTCCGCTCGCCCCGCTCGCCCGGGACCTACCGGGGTCGACCACCAGGTGGCTCAAGGCAGGGACACCACTCGGCAGCCCACGCGCACTCATTCCTGTCGCTGTGGAGTTCTCAATGAACGTGCAGCTCACGGCGGTTCCTGGACGTGCGGCAACGATGTGCCGCCGTTGCCCGAACCATCCGGCTTTACAACTTGGCGTTGTATTCGCAAGGTACAGCGCGACGTTGTATTCGCGCAAGCACCTCTACCGCGTAGGCTTGTAGTGATGACTGCTGCCGAGCTGCCCACCGACTGGTGGACCACCGAGCACGTGCGCTCCTACCTGGCGTCGGTAGGCGTGCCGATCAGTCGTGCCACCTGGGCCTCATATGTGTCCCGAGGTCAGGCGCCCGCGCCGGATCGCATGTTCGGCCGGTCGCCTGCCTGGCGACCAAAGACCATTCAGCAGTGGCAGGCCGGGAGGCCGCGCCGGGGCACTCCGGCTGACTAGCTCGGATCACTCTTGCCTCCCGTCCTCCCCGTCAATCTGCGGCGGCAGCTTGCTCGCCTGCCAATGAGAGTGCCCGGAGATCGACGGACAGGGCAGGTCCTACGCACGGACACGAAGGACACGCGGCATGTCCATTGAGGCCAGTCGGCAGTTCAAGCCCAACCTTGTGCTGGTCAATCGGCGCAAGGCGGCAGGATGGGACTCACGAAAGCGCGCCGCGCGCGAGCTGCACCGCCTGGGTCTACAGCACGGCATCCGCGAGACGCCGACCGTCGAGGCCATCGAAAAGGCGATGTACCGGCACGAGACCGGGCGCGTGGCGGTCACAGACCCGATCTACCGGCAGCTCTACTGCCTTGCGTACGGAGCAAAGCCGCACGACTTGTTCGGCGAGCTGACGCGGGGTGGGGAGGAACGGCCCCACTTCTCCGTCCGGTCGCACAAGTTCGTGCCAGCATTTGTCGGGGCCGAGGCGGCAGCCTTGCTGCGAGATGACGCGGGCTGCGTGCCGGCCGAGGGCCAGTGGTACCCCTGCGACTCGGCCGCGGTTGAGCACCCCGAGGGTGACTGCGCCCTCTACGTCTGGCCCTGCGGCTCAGCAGTCTTCCACCTAGTCGAGTCGTTGCAGATGTCGTCCATTGCTGCGCTGGCGGCCTGGCGAAAGGTGTCGTACGGCGACAACATCAAGTGGGCATCGGACTACCTGAGCCGCATCGTGCCTGACGTTGATGACGCAGGGCTCTACGTCCTTGGAACGCATTGGCTGATCGAGCCGGCGTGGCCGGCCGAGCTGGTCGAGCCAGCCCTACGCATCATGTCGACGCCCTCCGTTCTACTGCATCGAGACCGCCCAATGGATGACGAGCATCTGGCCCACGCCGAGCTGATCGAGCAGTCGTTGCTCGCCGAAGCGTACGACCACGGGGGCATCGAATCGTTCGGCGTACGGGGCATCTCATCCGGATACGCGTCCTGGTCGGGCGTCGTCTACCACCCAATTGCACCGGAGCGGGCGCTGACGGAGGCCGAGTTGGTCGCCTGCGAACTCGCGGTCCAGTCCATGTGGGCGTTCACGGACGCCATTACACGCCGCATCGAGCAGGGCCATGACCCGGAAGTGCCACATGAGTACGGGTGGCGGTACCTTCGGGGCGTTCGTTCCCGCTTGACGACTTCTCGGCCGCGAGAGACCGGCCAACATCAGGCGATGCGTCGGGTGATCCTAAGGACGAGCGATCTCCTGCCAGCTTTAGAACAAGCCATCGAAACTCTCCACGACACGGATCGAGGTTGAGGCAGTGACCAAGGATCGGCCGGTCCTCGTGGTGACCGACATGCAAAACGGATTCGTCCGAGAGCAGTCAGAGCATGTCGTACCGGTCATCGTCGAGCTGGTTCGGCGTTGGCAAGCAGCCGGCGGCGAAACGCTATTCACGCGCTACATCAATTATCCTGGAAGCCCCTTTGAGCGGTTCTTCGACTGGAGACGCCTCCAATCGTCTCCCGATACGGATATCGTGCCTGAACTGCTGCCGCACCTTGAACGGGGGCTCCTTCTAGATAAGAAGATCTACAGCCCCTTCACCTTAGAAGGCGAAGCATTGTTCAAGCAGCAGGGATGGAACGAGTTCTACTTCTGCGGGATAGCGACCGAGAGTTGCGTACTAAAGGGAGCCGTCGACGCATTTGAGCGCGGCTACACACCCTGGTTAATCGCCGACGCATCCGCCAGTCATGCTGGCACTGAGGCCCATAACGCGGGCCTACTAGTTGCTCGACGTTTCATCGGCCCCAAGCAGGTCATAACGAAGGCTGAGATCCCCGCGGGCCTGTTAGCAGGCGGAGAAATTTAGGCGATATTGCCTCTATCTCCACTGTTCACGAGAGGGAGAGGCCGGGGGCACATTCGCCGCCCGACCTCTCCGAATACCTACGCCCTAACGCTAAATAGAGGGACTACACTTTCCGAGTCAGCAACGGAATCAGCAACCTTCCGCCGGGAAGCGTTAGGCACTTCGTCAGGGCCGATATTGCGGACAGGGATACGAGATGTTGCTGCTTCGAATATCGAGAGCGGCACTCGGCATTCCCGAGCCAAAGCCACGGCAGTATAGCCACCCCCAATCAACAGTTCCCTGCCCTTAGGGAGAGCCGAAGGACTTTCAACAGCCGGCATTGGGCCAGGCTCCCGGCGTCTCCATCCTCTGGCGGATAGCGTGGTCATGGCGTTCTCATAGGTGGTTGCGCTCATAACACCGAGTTGACGCGCCCGATAGAGAAGCGCCTGCATGCTGACGCGCCACTCGTCCTTTAGGATCATCAGGCTTCGCCAGTCTGCTTTCCGGGGTAAGACCTGGGATATTTCCTCCGCAGGCATAAGGAACTCTGCCGCAAACCGGTTTGCTTGGTCCTCCACGATGCGGTCGCCTGGTTCTGCCTCCGCATGCATGACTAGATGGCCGAGTTCGTGAGCTACGTCGTATCGCTGGCGGTAGTAGTCGTCCTTAACCGGGTTCAGTAGAACTATAGGACGAGTTGGCTCACTGAAAGAGAAGGCGTCCACGGACGCTGCTTGGGGAGGGCAGAAGACCACGAGAATTCCGTGATTTTCCACTAGGCGAACCAAATGCCCAATAGGGCCAGGCGGAATTCGCCAGAGCTGCCGAAGCTGGCGAGCTACTGCCTCCGGTTGGCTCAGATCCATGCAATCTGGTGCAACGGGAATTTCCGGCACATCACAATCTGGAAATTCGACGTGCCGACCAAACACGGTGGCAATATCGTTTACGAGCAGCCCATACGCGTACGCTTGGTCTCGCGTGATCTGCGGCGTGGATCGCAGCGACCTGAAATGTGGCGCAGGCAGGCCACCTCTGTCCCCATCCCCGGCCAGGAAAAACGCTGGCTCCACACCGAGCGATAGGCATAGTTGGGCCACAGTGGCAGGGGCGGGCCGCTTTGTGCCGTTCTCGTAAGAAGACACCGCAGTAGGCGTCTTCCCGATCAGGTCGGCAAGTCCGTTCTTCCTAAGACCCGCAATCTGGCGGGCAATAGTTAGGCGCCTGCCGCTAAACAGTCGTGCAACGTCGAGTAATTCGAGGGCGGGAGGCTTGGGGGGAGTCATTATCCCTCGTTCTGTGCTGAGTTTTCTCGGATGTCCTTAGTACGGAGACGAACAGGCGCATCCGGTACGCCGATGTCGGCGAGCCTCTCGGGCGTGCGTGGGTCCGGAATGCCGCCACGACGGGGGCCTTGGCCCGAACCGCCGTCATCCTCCAGGATATTCGCGCACCAATGCCAAGCGGTGCGACGACGCTGCCGGATTTTTGGCCGGCCCAGGTAGAACTCGGGCAGACCGAAATCCAGGTCAATGCCGTGTGCGACAACCAGAGTCGTGGTGTCGTCGCTTTGGCTTGCATCGCCACTAATCAGTCGGAAGATATCTTCTAGGCCAGGCGGGATCTCCAGCGGGAGCTGGCCTGGATACGGCTGCGACGCCGCCCGCCGCTTAGTCGGGCTCTTCCATCTCAGGTACTTGACCTCGCCGGCCTTGGTCGAGGCGAGGAGCCAACGCCAGCGGCCGAGCCTCCAACCTGGAGAGCCAGTCAGGTCCGCTCTTGCCACCGTGCCGGGTGGAATCCTGGGCATGGACCGGAACTCAGCGCCGCTGATGCCTGCGGCAACTACATCGAGGCCCGCGTCCGCTTGCTCCGCAGATTCCACGGCGTACTTACCGCAGGAGAAGACGCGGTCGAGCCGATCGCACATGAGCTTGTGACCGACGGTGCCGACTGTGGTCTGGTCGTGGCCGGTCTCGGGGTCGTAGTCGCGCCAGGTCCTCTGGTACGCCGACCGACGCGCCCACTGCAACCCGGCAAGAACACCGGCGGCCTTGAGATCCGCCAGTACTTCTTCCTGCTCGTCCATGAAGGGGACACTATCTGATCTCTAACTTTTTTGCGCTCACTGAACCGATGTGAGCTGTGTCACATAGCCTTGCGCTCTTGGAGCGCTGCCCCGCCGCCCGCCCGCCGCCGGTCGGCCGGCTGACCCCTCGGCAGTCTCAATCACAGTCTCGTTCGTTCACGTACGCGCACGTCCGGCAAGGTCCCGCCTCAAGTTGAGGCCGCTGCTTAATACAGCCGCAGCCGTAGGCGAACGCGGGACAACAGACTTGGAAAGCGTGTTGGGTTAACACCCTCACGAGTTCGAATCTCGTATCCTCCGCTCGTCTGAGCAGGGAAAACGACAGGGCCGGCCCCCACGGGGACCGGCCCTGAATCGTCTCTGCGGTCGCTCTCGTCCCGGTGGATCCAGGCCCGGGCACGCCCACCCGGCCTCCCCGGCACCGTCGGGAACGGGCGCGGCCGTGTGTGCGGGCGGCAGCACTGCCACTCGCGGCCCACCGGAACCAGCGGGTCGAGCGTCAGCGGGGCGGGCTCAATTTCTCCTCAAGAGAAGCGGCACTCCGATGACCAGCGACGGCCATGCCGGCATAATCCCCTCTCTTCGGCGCCCTAATGAAGGAGAGACGCGTGCAGGTACTTCTGGTGGGAATCTTGCGGTCCAGGCTCGGCTTTCGCGGCGGGGCTCTCGCCCTTGTGGCGACGATCATGGCTGTTTTCGCCGCGCCGACACCGAGCATGGCCGCCGATGACGACTACCTCGACGTGTGCGGTTATTCGTCAGTGTCCTGTCAGACCGGAGTCAAGGTCGCGGGGCCGGTCGGCGAATGCCTCATGACGACCGCCTACTACCACTCCACCATCGTTTGCGTCGACTACAGCGGCGACTACGTCTACGTCAAGGACAACGACGCCGACAGCTACTCGGGGCTGGCGTACATCTGGAGCCAGTACGGCGTCGCCGACCGGTACTGCCGCAACACCCATGGAAACGGCACCTGGGCCAGGTGCAACTTCGACTGGAGCGAGGACGGCACCAAGCGGGTACGCGGCGGCGTCCGCTACAGCCACAACTCGTGGGCGGCCGGGCACCTGTGGGAGTTCTCCGGCAAGTGACCGTGTTGGCTGATCCTCGGGCTGAGCATCGCCGGGCTCGTGGTGGCCGCCGTCACGGTCCGCGTAACCCGACCCGGCGAGCGGCCGCCACAGCAGCCCGCGGTGGCGAACCGAGGGAGTTTCACGCAACGACGACGGCCGGGGCCGCTCTGAACAGGGCGGCCCCGGGCCGTACGGCGGCACCAGAATCGGCTGGTGCGCCGCCCGAGATCGCGGCGATACCGGGCGCGTGGGAGAACGTGGCTACGTGGTCGGGGAGCCGAACCCGCGGCAGCCGTTCACGCTGGTGATCTCCCGACGTCGACCGAGGCCATGGCCCGCTGGTCCCGGTGGGGACCGGTGGCGCACGTCGAGGCGGCGTTCGCCGTCGCGAGGGCGTCGGCGTGACGTCGATCCCCTTCCGGCTGCGACCCCTCGGCGATCCGCAGCGCCTCGACCAACTGCCGGTACAGCTCGTCGGTGGCGAGCAGTTCGGTGTGGGTGCCGCGGGCGCGGACCCGGCCCGACTCCATGACCACGATCGTGTCGGCGTCGAGGACGGTGGAGAGGCGATGGGCGATGGTGACGACGGCTCCACGGTGGGCGCGGTCGCGGATGCACTCCTGCAGCGCCGCCTCGGTCAGCCCGTCGACCTGGGCCGTCGCCTCGTCGAGCAGCAGCAACTCCGGCGTACGCAGGATGGCCCGGGCCAGGGCGATGCGCTGGCGCTGACCGCCGGACACCCCGCTGGACTCCAGCGAGGTGTCCAGCCCGTCGGGAAGTGAGTCGATCTTGTCGTCCAGCCGCACGGCCTCGAGTACGCCCCGCAGTTCGGCCTCCGTGGCGTCGGGGTGGGTGAACAGCAGGTTGTCCCGGATCGTTTCGGGGACGACGGGCGTCTCCTGTTCCACGTACGCCAGCCGTGCCCGGATCTCCCCGTGCGTGTACGTGTGGTACGGGCGGCCGTCGAGGATCAGCTCGCCCTGTTGCGGCTCGAGGAAGCGGAGGATGAGCGAGAACAGGGTGGTCTTGCCGGCTCCGGAGGGTCCGACGATCGCGACGTGTCCCCGTCGGGGGATCTCCAGGTCGATATCTCGGACGGCCGGCACGGTGCCGGGCGCGTACGTCGCGGTGACACCGCGGAGGACGAGCAGCGGCCCATCGTCGGCCTGGCCGCCGTCGTACGGGCTGGTGTCCTGGCCGCCGCCGTGCGGGCTGGCGTGCCGGGGCTGCGACCGCTCGGCGTCGATGGCCTGGACCTGACGGATCCGCGCGGCGGCGGCGACGCCGGACTGCAGCGCGGTGAGGTTCTGGGTGAGTTCGCCGATCGGACCCATCAGCTGGAACGCGTAGAGCAGGAAGGCGATGAGGCTGGAGATGTCGATCAGCCCGCGTTCGGCGCGCCAGGCACCGATACCGAGGATCACGATGATGGCCAACTGGATACCGGTCCAGGAGACCGTCCAGACGGTGGCGCCACGCCGGGCGGCCCGAACGCCGTGCGCGGCGGACTCCCGGGCGTGACTGATGATCCGGTCGCCCTGACGGGTCTCCGCGCGACTGGCCTTGACGGTGCGGACCGCCCGTAGGGCTGCCTCGAGCGTGCCCCCCAGTCGACCGACCGACTCCTGAGCCGCCTCCTCGGCGCGTCCGATCGACGGCAGGAGCGCGGCCATGAGCGCGCCGACGACGATCACCGCGGTGATCGTGCAACCCAGCAGCACCAGATCGAGCACGCCCATCAGCACGAGCGTCCCGATCAGGGCCAGGGCACCGTTGACCAGTCCGATGACGCTTGAGGACGCGGCGTGCAGCAGCCCGGTGTCGGAGGTGACCCGGGTGACGAGTTCCCCGGTCGGTCGAGCCGTGAGCGCGCTGACGGTCGCGGCGAAGTAGCGGCGGATCATCGAGGTGCGGGCGTCGAGGACCACCCGTTCGGCGAGGGCTCCGAGCAGGATCCACTGCCCCAGGGTGATCCCGGCGCCGACCACGACCAGGGCCACCAGGGTGGCGATGGGTTTCGTCAGCGCAGCCGAGCCGCCGAGGGAGTCGAGCACCCACTTCGTGGCCATGGGCGTGGCCAGGCTGGCGGCGTTGGCGAGGAGCCCGAGCAGCAGCCCGAGCAGCAGCACGCGCCAGTGGGGCGCGAGGAAGGTGGCCAGAGTCCGGAGCTTGGGAAGCACCTCGCGTGGTTTCGGGTCATTCATGTCTTATAGTGGAACATCCATGTTCCATAAGGGTCAACTTGATTACCGCACTCGTATCCTGGGCGGGTGACGGACACGCAGGAGAGCGGCACCCGGACCCGGACCCGGCAGGCGATCATCGACGCCGCGATCGAGGTGCTCGGACAGAATCCGAGCGCGACGCTCGGTGAGATCGCCACGGCGGCCAATGTCGGGCGCACCACCCTGCACCGCTACTTTCCCGAGCGGTCCGACCTGTTGACGGCCCTCAGCGCCGAAGGGACGACCAGACTCAACCGAGCCGCCGACAACGCCCGGCTCGACGAGGGCACGGGTGCCGACGCGCTACGGCGGCTCTGCCACGAGTATTTCGAACTCGGCAGCCTGCTCTCGCTGATCTTCAGCGAGCCTCAGCTGATCGATGACGCCGACTGGTCGGAGCAGGGCGCCTGCGACCCGGGGCTGAGCGCCCTCGTGGAGCGCGGGCACCACGACGGGACGATCGACCCGGAACTGCCCGCCACCTGGATACAGAGCGTGCTGTGGTCCCAGCTCTACGCGGGATGGAGCTACCTCGCGGACACCCGCATCTCCCGGCACGAGGCGCTGCGCCTCGTCGTTCGCACGCTCAGCGGCGCCATCGCACCCAAGAGCTGACACGAGCAGGAAGGTTGGCCGAGTCATGACGGACCCCGTCGTACACATGTTCTATCCACAGGCTGTGGACGCCGGGTGACTTACGAACTCAGCGCTGTCGTCGCGGACGCCGAACTGCTGCGCGAGGAGACCCGCGAGCTGGACCACGCGGTCCTCGGCGCACTGCGCCAGGATTTCGCGCTGCTACCGGTGACCCCGCAGCTCGTGGCGGAACTGACCGGCACACCGTCGGACTACGCGGTCGGGGAGCCGGATGCGCGGCAGCCGTTCACGCTGGTGCTCTCCCCCGCGTTGACCGAGGCCCTGGCCCGCTGGTCCCGACGGGGACCGGTGGCATACGTCGAGGCGGAGTTCGCCGGCGGCGTCGGCCACCAGGCGGCGGTGGTGTGGCTCGGCGGCGTGCGGTCCTGGGGGCCACGCTTCGACGCGGTGTTCGACGGTCCGCGCCGGCACTGGCCGATCAACGCCGCCCTGGTCGAGCTGGGCGTGGAGCCCGGCCCGTGGATCGACCCCTTCGCCGAGCTGGGGCTGCACGTCGAGCGGGACACCGCCGGTTGGCTGGCCCACGGGCGGCGCGGGCTGAGTGTCGACTACTGGGACGAGCTGGCCGAGGAGTGGGAGGAGCAGGAATCCGCCGTCGGCCAGCAACCAGACCGCCCCCGGTCCGTTGGGGACTGGGGGATTCCATGAAATTGCGACAATTCGGCTTCATTGCCGCACTGACGATCGCTGCCTCGATCGCCGGCAGCGGCTCCGTACCGACCAACCGGGCAGCCGAACCCGAACCGGCCGGCGCGGTCACGGTGGTCGACCTCGACGGGCTGCCCGAGGTCGACTTCGGCGACACCGAGAACGAACTCACCCGGCGGGGTGTCCTGCGCACCGACGTGGACCCGTGCGGCCCCGCGCTGACCGACCACGAGACGGTCACCCCCATCTTCGTCGACAACCGGCTGGTGCTGCTCTGGGTCGGCGACCCGGTGCGTACCCCGGAAGGGGTGGCCGCCGGCACCCCCCTCACCCAGGTGCGCCACCGCTACCCGAACGCGCGGCACCTCGACGCGCCACCCGGGACGTACCGGTTCGACGGCCTGCTCGCCCGGGACGGCGACCGGGCGTACCTCTTCCTGCACGACGGCCGGACGGTCCGCAAGGTCATCGCCGGGTACGCCGACTGGGCGCAACGTGCCTTCGAGGAAGGCCACGGCCCCTGCTGACGGCAGGCGCGCACCCGCGACACGCATCCGACGACCGAGGCGCGGACCTGAGCCGGAGGGGAGCCACCCCGTCGGGACCCAGCGGTCACCTGACGAGGCGCTTCTGGTGGTGAACGGTGCGCAGACCGAACGCGTTGGTCCGTCCCCAGCGACCCGGCAGGTCGAGCAGCTCGATGCGTTGGATGGCGGGCGGCAGGACCGGGTCGGTGGCGAGGTGGTTCTCGTGCGGTTCGAGGCCGAGCATGGTACGCAGGAACAACAGCGGGGCCCCGGCGGACCAGCCCTGCGGGCTGCACGCCGTCGGGTACTCGACCGGGTAGTTGGTCAGCGCCCGGTCGTAGCCGGCGAAAGCCTCGGGCAGCCGGCCGTGGAAGTAGGCAGAGGCCTCGATGACGGCTTCGGCGACCCGGGCCGCCTCCTCCCGGAAGCCGTAACGCCGCAGCCCCCACGCGATGATCGAGTTGTCGAACGGCCAGACGGTGCCGACGTGGTAACCGACCGGGTTGTACCGGGCCTCGGTGTCGGCCAGGGTGCGTATCCCCCACCCGGAGAACATGTGCGGGCTGAGCAGGTGCTGAGCGACCTTCTTCGCCCGGGAGGGCTCCACGATGCCACTCCACAGCAGGTGGCCGATGTTGGAGGCGAGAGCGTCGACGGGCTGCCCGTCGGGGTCGAGGGCCAGCGCGAAATACTCCCGGTCGGGAAGCCAGAAGTCGCGGTTGAACCGTTCCTTGAGTTCGGCGGCCTGCTGTTCGAGCCGGTCGGCGTAGGCCGGATCGTTCCAGATCTCGCGGGCCAGCCGGGCGCCGCGCATCTTGGCGTCATAGGCGTAACCCTGGAGTTCACAGGTGGCGCGCGGCGGCCGGGGCAGCCGGCCGTCGTGGTACGAGATCCCGTCCCAGGAGTCCTTCCAGCACTGGTTCTCCAACCCGTTGCGGGTGTTGCGCCGGAAGTAGGACAGGTAGCCGTTACCGAGCAGGTCACCGTACTCGTCGATCCAGTCCAGCGCCTTACGCGCGTTCGGCTCCAGCCTGCGGATCAACGTGGAGTCCCCGGTCCACCGCTCGTACTCGTCCATCAGGATCACGAACAGCGGGGTGGCGTCCGCCGACCCGTAGTACGGCGTGTGCGGCTGCTCCTCGAAGGCGGCGGACTCCCCGTAGCGGAACTCGTGCAGGATCTTCCCCGGCTCCTCCTCCTCGAAGTCGTCCAAGGTCACCCCTTGGAGCAGAGCCAGCAGGCGCAGCACCGGTGGAGCCAGCTGCGGGGCGAAGGGCAGCGCCTGCAGGCAGATGAACATGCTGTCCCGGCCGAAGATGGTCATGAACCAGGGCAGGCCGGCCGTCGGCAGGGGAGACGACGGGTTGGTCAGTGACGCGTACCGCATGGCGGCCAGGTCGATCAGGCTCCGCTCGTACGCCGTCTGGAGCGGCTCGTAGTCGCAAATCAGCGTCGGGGTCTGCTTGAGCCAGTGATCCAGGTCCTCCCGCAGTTTCGGTCTGCTCCTGCGGCGGTACGCGGCCCAGATCGTCTCGTCCTCCGCTTCGAGGGATTCCTGGATGACCGGCTGCACGTTCAACTGCGTACGCCAGGCCGACCGCGGCTCCAGCCGGATGTCGAAGGTCATCCCCGTGTCGTCGACCTCGGCCTCCTCCGTGCTGGAGATGATCGTGTCGCGTCGGAAGCCGCCCCGCTCGTAGCGCAGGCACAGCCGGCCCCCCTCCTGGCGTACCGAGGTCAACCCGCTCTTGTCCCGTACGTCCTTGATCTCGAACAGATCGGCGAAGTCGCTGCCCATCTCCACCCGGAGCCGGAAGTGGGCCGGTTCGAGGTCGTGGTTCAGGACCGTCAGCCGTTCGGTGAAGTCCTTGCAGATCGACTGTTCCCGGATCACCGAGACCTTCGCGTCGACGTAGTGCGTCGGTTCGCCGGGGACCAGGAAGAAGTGCCGCTCGAAATACTGCAGGTCATCCCGGGACAGCACGCTGAGTCGCTCACCGTTGAGACTCAGCTGCCAGGTCGAGAGGAAACGCGTGTCGAACGAGAACAAACCGGTCGGGTAAACCCGCGAGGGAGTGACGTCACCCTGCTCGTTGGTGACGATGAACGTATTACCGTCCAGAATGCTCACGGTTTTCTCGATCACGTTTCGCACCTTCCTTGCGCACGAAATCTCGCGGATGATGCGCCATCGGGGGTCCGGGAAACAGGATCCGCCCGAACGCGTCGGCCAACCTCAGATCGCCCTC
Source organism: Micromonospora sp. KC213 (assembly GCF_004348325.1). Lineage (GTDB taxonomy): Bacteria > Actinomycetota > Actinomycetes > Mycobacteriales > Micromonosporaceae > Micromonospora. Next base: position 12,760 of record NZ_SMKF01000024.1, read on the forward strand.
GACGATCAGGTCGGCCCGGAAGACGGCCGGACTGAACTTCGTTTCGCCCCTGGCCATCAGGTCGAGTACGGAACGATCACCACAGAGGACCGCCTTCACCTCACCACCGGTTGTCGAGACCTGGGCCTTCCCCTTCTTCAACGTGATGAACCATTGCTCGACCTTCCCGTCATCCCGGATGTCGAGGCGGATGGTGCCCTCCGCCCAGGCTGGCAGCTCCTTGAGGCCGGGATTCTGGTTCCGGCCCAGCTTGTCGAGGAGTTCGGCAACCGACCCGGTCATCCACCCGCCCCTCCCACGGCTCACGTCACCCGGACGTTAGGAACGTGCGGGGTGACGGGGCCTCACCCGGGAAGAATGAGAACGGCGGAGATCCCGATTCACCCGATCGAGGTGATCCGGACCCGCGCGGTGACTGCCAGGATGCGGCTATGGAGCGTAGGAGCACGGCCATCGCCGAACGACAGACCGAACGCGGCCTGCCACCCGGACAGCTCTTCATCGACGGTGGCTGGCGCGACGCCGCCGAGGGAAGGCGACGAGACGTCATCGACCCGGCCAACAATCAGGTCGTCACCACGGTGGCGGAGGCGGGTGAGCAGGATGTCGACGCCGCGGTCGACGCGGCCCGGCGCGCGTACGACGAAGGGCCCTGGCCCCGGATGAGCGGTCGGGAACGCGGCGCCCTGCTGCTCAGGGTGGCCGCCCTGCTGGAGGAGCACCGGGATGAGTTCGCGCGGCTGGAGAGCCTGCACACGGGCAAGCCCCTGATGATCGCCCAGACCGTCGATCTTCGCGACACCATCGACCACTTCACCTACTACGGCGGCCTGGCCGACCAGATCGAGGGCGCGACGCGCAGCATCCGGACCCCCGGGTTCGCCTACACGCTGAAGGAACCGCTGGGCGTCGTCGGGGCGATCACGCCGTACAACTTCCCGCTGATCCTGTCCACCACGAAGATCGCACCAGCTCTGGCCGCGGGCAACACGGTGGTGCACAAACCAGCCGCCGAGTGCCCGCTGACCGCGCTGCGGCTGGCGCAACTGTGCACCGAGGCCGGCCTGCCCGCCGGGGTGCTCAACGTGGTGACCGGCGGAAAGGACGCCGGAGCCGCCCTGAGCCGGCACCCCGGCGTCGACAAGATCGCCTTCACCGGGTCGACGCGGGTGGGTGCCAGCATCGCGGCGGCGGCCGCGGCTACGGTCACCCCCACCACGATGGAGCTCGGCGGCAAGGCGGCCCACATCATCTTCGACGACGCCGACATCGCCGCCGCCGTCGACGCCGTGGTGCCCGGCTTCGTGTTCAACTCCGGCCAGTTCTGCATGGCCGGCTCCCGCCTGCTCGTCCAACGCTCGTGTTACGACAGCGTGCTCGCCAGGCTCCGCGACGCGGTGGCGCGGGTTCCGGTCGGCGATCCGTGCGACCCCCACACCATCGTCGGGCCGCTGGCCACGAGGCAGCGCCTGGAGAGCGTGGAACACTACCTCGCCCTCGGCGAAGGCCGGATCGTCATCGGCGGCCACCGCATCGACCGCAACGGCGGCCACTACTTCGCCCCGACCGTGGTGGCCGACGTACCCCACGACGCTCGCATCGTCCAGGAGGAGGTCTTCGGCCCGGTGCTGACCGTCCAACCGTTCGACACCGAGGACGAGGCGGTCCGGCTCGCCAACGGGACGCGGTACGGGCTCGCCGCGGGCCTGCACACCCGGGACGTTGCCCGTGCCCACCGGATCGCCGGCCGGCTACGCTCCGGCATCGTCTGGATCAATTCCTGGGCGGTGCTGGACTCCGCCCTGCCCTTCGGCGGGTACAAGCAGTCCGGGTACGGCCGGGAGCACGGCCCGGAGGCACTGGACAACTACCTGCAGGTCAAGTCGGTCTTCGTACCCACCTCCGCTGACGGGCACTGAACCCCGGATGCGACAACGCCCGGCCGGTCCTCGCGGACCTGCCGGGCGTTGCGTTTCGTGAGCGGTGGCGGCGGGATTTGAACCCGCGGAGGGCGTAAACCCTCACACGCTTTCGAGGCGTGCTCCTTAGGCCACTCGGACACGCCACCGCCGAGTAGGCTACATGACCCAGGGTGCGGGTGCCGAACCGGTGTCGCCGAGGCCGGCCTGGCAGGATCTTCACCATGAGTACGCACATCGGCGCGAAGCCGGGAGAGATCGCCGAGCGGGTCCTGATGCCGGGCGACCCGCTGCGGGCCAAGTGGATCGCGGAGACCTACCTCGAGGACGCCACGTGCTACTCGACGGTGCGGGGGATGCTGGGCTTCACCGGCCGGTGGAACGGCGTGCCGGTGTCGGTCCAGGGTTCCGGCATGGGCATGCCGTCGGCCTCCATCTACGCGCACGAGCTGATCAACGAGTACGGCGTGAAGACGCTGATCCGGGTCGGCTCCTGTGGCGCCCTCGCCGAGAATCTCCGGTTGCGTGACGTGGTCGCGGCGATCGGCTCGTCCACCGACTCGAACATGAACCGGGTACGGTTCGACGGCCTGGTCGACTACGCCCCGGTGGCCGACTTCGGGCTGCTGCGTACCTCGGTCGACGTGGCGCAGCGGCGGGGGATCACGATGCGGGTCGGTTCGGTCCTGGCGGCGGACGCCTTCTACACGGACCGGCCGGATCTCTACGACACCCTCGCCGACTACGGCGTGCTGGCCGTCGAGATGGAGTCCGCGGCGCTCTACACGATCGCGGCCCGGTTCCGGGCGCGGGCGTTGACCATCCTGACCGTCAGCGACCACATCAAGACCGGTGAGAAGACCACGTCGCAGGAGCGCGAGCAGACCTTCGGCCAGATGGTCGAGATCGCGCTGGACACGGTCATCGCCTGAACGACCACCACGCCGCCCCACCGTCGCATGGGACGGTGGGGCGGCTGCGTTGTGGGGTGACGACGCTCACCCCACAAAACTATACGACCGGTCGTGCTTATTTATTAGCCTCTGCCCATGACAGTCGACGGACGCCTCGCGCGGGGCGATCGGGCCCGCAGCGCCGCGCTGGACGCCGCCGTGGTGCTGGCCACCGAGGTGGGGCTGGACGGGCTCTCCCTGGCCCGCCTCGCCGACACCCTCGGCGTCAGCAAGTCCGGCCTCTTCGCGCACTGGCGGTCCAAGGAGGCACTCCAGCTCGCCACCGTCGACCGGGCCGTCGAGCAGTGGCAGGAGCGGATCGTCGGACCGGGCCTGCACGCCCCGGCCGGCGTACGGCGGCTGTGGGCGCTGCACCAGGCCCGGATCGACTTCTACGCCGCCCACGTGCTTCCCGGCGGCTGCTTCTTCGCCAGCACGGACTTCGAGTACAACGCCCGCCCCGGCCCGGTCCGGGACCGGCTCGCCGAGGTCTTCGCCCGGTGGGCCACATTCCTCGAACGGCTCGTGCGGGAGGCTGTGGACGCCGCCGAACTTCCCGCCGACACCGACGTGCCGCTGTTGGCCTACGAGATCGACGCGCTGGGGATCGCCGCCGCGATGCGCTCACGGCTGGTGGACCCGGATGCCGCCTACCGGCACGCCCGCCAGGGTCTGCTGAACCGTCTCCGGGCACTGTGCCCGGATCCCACCCTGCTACCGGAAGGTCTCTCGTGACCCACACCGCCATCGACCCGCGCGCCGACTCGTTCGGTCACGTCGAGCACGTCACCGTGCACTTCGACGACCTCGACGCCGTCGGCATCCTGCACAACGCCCGGTACGCGGTGCTGCTGGAACGCGCGCTGACCCCGTACTGGGCCGCCCGAGGGATCTCCTTCCAGCGCGGATCGACCAGCGCCCCCGACGTGTTCCACGCGGTCCGCGAGTTCGCCATCACCTTCCGGGCCCCGATCACGGGGATCGGGCCGGTGGCGGTGCACTTCTGGCTCGACCACTTCGGCACCAGCAGTGCCGAGTACGGCTTCCAGTTCCGTTCGGCGGACGGCCGCACGGTGCACGCCGAGGGTCGGCGGGCGATCGTCCGGCTCGATCCGGCGACCCTGCGGCCCACCGCGTGGACCGACGCCGCCCGCGCGGTCGCCGCGACCCTGCTGCGTCCCGCCACGACCCCGGCCTGAGCGTCGCCGATCGGTCGTCCCGGGCGGGAAGGCCGGCGCGGGAAGGCAGGCGCGCGCGGTCAGCGGAAGAAGGCGCGCAGGATGGCGGCGTTCTCGGCTTCCAGGATGCCGCCATGGACCTCCGGGCGGTGATTGAGCCGGCGGTCGCGCAGCACGTCCCAGAGCGAGCCGGCGGCGCCCGTCTTGGGCTCCCAGGCACCGAAGACCACCGTGGAAACCCGGGCCAGCACCAGGGCACCCGCGCACATCGTGCACGGTTCCAGGGTCACCACCAGGGTGCAGCCGTCCAACCGCCACCGACCCAACCGCCCGGCGGCCCGGCGTAGCGCCAGCACCTCGGCGTGCGCGGTCGGGTCTCCGGTCAGCTCCCGCTCGTTGCGCCCGACGGCGATTTCGGTGCCGTCCGGGCCGTAGACCACCGCCCCCACCGGCACGTCGTCGGCGGGCGTGCCACCCGCCGACGGGGCGGCATGCCCAGCGCCCGGCTCCGGGCCGGTGACCGCGATCTCCAGCGCCCGGCGCATCCACAGCTCGTGCCGCTGCCGGCGGCCCGCCCCGCCCGGCTCGGCCAGCCCCTCGTGGGCACCGGGGCCGACCCGGCGGACCGCGCCCGGGGTCGGCTGTCCGGGGCGTACGGTCTCCAGGGCCGGATCGGTGGCGTCGGCCGGCTCGGCGGCGCCGGCCAGCGGCGACCCGCCGCCGGGCAGCGCCGGCCCGTCCGAGGCGGACGACTCAGACCTCACGCAGTTCCTCGACCGCGTCGACGCAGCCCAGCACCAGGCACACCTCGGCGGTGACGTCGGCCGGGAGCATCCCCTCGTGGGCGCAGAGCCGTAGCAGCTTCTGGGCGGGGATGCCCAGGTCGGCGAGGATGTCGGCGTCACCGACCGGATCGGCTTCCGGGTCCACCGCGGGCTGTTCGCTCTCCTCGCCGCCGCCGGCGGCCGGCCGGGGCTCGTCGACCTCCTCCAGGCCGGTGACCGAGGTCTTGAGGTCACCGACGAGCAGCGCGCCCAGCCGGGACTCCTCGGCGTACGCGGAGTCGGAGCCGAAGATCCGCAGGTCCTCGCCCTCGTCGAGGCGCAGAATCACCAGATACGTGTCGTCGGCCTCGACGAAGAGCAGGGAGAGGTCGGCGTCCGGCTCGACGTCGCGCAGCCGCTCGGCGACCTCGTCGACGTCCGTGGCACCCCGTAGGTTGACCTCGGAGGCGGTCCAGCCGCCGTCGACGCGCACCACGGCGGCAGCGAAGTACGACACGGTTCCCCCAATGACCTCGGCACAGCTCGCCGACTCGTTACGCGTGCACGTTAACCGGTCGGGTCGGCAGGCGACCGGTCAACGCCCCGAAGGGCCGGCCATTCCTGCGAAAGTCGGCTCAGCCGGCGACGCGGCGCCGGGTGGCAATCAGCTGCCGCAGCCGTTCTGTCCGCTCCCGCTGCGGCCGCTCCCGCTGTCGTACCGCGCGGGCTCCCGCCAACTCGGCGAGAATCTGCAGGCGGCGACGGCTACGCTCAGGGTCGAGCCGCGGGGTGGTCCAGGCCATACCGGAAAGCGTCCCCAGTCACAGCCGGTACGTCAAGATGGTGTTCGAAACGCGGTTGATCACCTACTGTCCGTCACCACAGCGGCCAGTCGGAACTGGTGGCCCAGCGCGTGACGACGACCGCGAACGCGATGCTCCAGCCACCCGCGGTGACGATCGCCACGCCGGTGGCCACGCCCCGGTCGCCGTACCGGGCCAGCACCAGCGCGGCGGCCCAGCCGAGCCCGCCGGCGACCACCGTCCACCACGCGTACCCGGGCACGTCCCGACCGAGCAGGCCGAAGAGCAGCAGCCAGGCGGCGGTGAGAGCGGCACCGGCGGCGACCCCGCCGCCGGTCACCGGGTGCAGTTCACGCCAGATCGGCCGGCGCGGCGGCCCGGAGGGAAACAGCCCCGAGGGGGTACGGGCCAGGAACCGGCCGGCCGCCGGCTCGACCGGGTACGCGGGCTGACCGTCGTCCACCGTCACTGCTCCCGTCCGCGGGCCCCGGATCAGTCTCGGGGCACCGTCCCACGGTAGCGGTCTGTCAGGATGACCGGATGTCGTCGCCACCGTCCGGCCCTCGTCGCGTGCGTCCGGCGTACCCGGTCCTGCTGCTGCTCGCCTTGGCGCTGCTCGCCGGTTGCGCGAGTGAGCGACCGGTCCCGCCGCCGGGCGCGGTGTGGGACGCGCCGAGTGTGACGACGACGGCCGGGCAGCCGGTCCCGTCGGCGACGCGCCCGGCGGTGGGGTCCGCCTCGCCCGCGCCGGCCCGGGAGCCGGCGCGGCGGGTCTTCCCGGTACGGGCGGCGAAGGTGGCCTACCACCCGACCCACGCGACGTACCCGGGCACGGACATCTTCGCCGACTGCGGGGAGCCGGTGGTGGCGGTGACCGACGGGACGATCCTGGAGGTGAGCCGGGCCGACCGGTTCGACCGGCGAGGGCCGCGCGGGCCGCACAACGGCGGCCTGTCGGTCTCGCTGCTCGGCGACGACGGGGTGCGCTACTACGGTTCGCACCTGAGCGCGATCAGCGGGGGTGTGGACGCGGGGGCGCGGGTGCGGGCCGGTCAGCAGCTCGGCACGGTGGGTAGGACCGGCAACGCGAACAACATCTGCCACCTGCACTTCGGCCTGTCGCCGAAGTGCACCGGCCACGACGACTGGTGGATCCGGCGCGGCGTGGTCTGGCCGGCGAAGTACCTGGACTCGTGGCGCGCGGGTGGCAACCGGTCGCCGGTGGCCGAGGTGACCGCCTGGGAGCGCGAACATGGCTGCCCGGGGGCACCGGGTATCAACTGAGGGCGGGGCGCGGCGGATCGCGCCATCTGCCCGACGCATTGACGGAAGTCGCAGGCTGGATTAACGTCCGCGTCACAGAGAGCGCTCTCTCAGCTAACAAACATCCTCATACACCGACGAAACAATGCCAACCGTCCCGTCGGTTCCGTGTGCTGGAGGCACCATGACACCTCCCGTCCCACACCGCCGGGCCCTCTGGGCCCTCGCCACCACCACCGCCCTCGCCATCCTCACCGGCGGCCTCACTGCCACCGCCACCACCGCCGAAGCCGCCGCCGTCGGCGCGGGCAGCTACACCACCGACCGGGTCGGGCCGCTGCCGGCCGGCTGCGGCGACCTGTCCACCAACCCGCGACGGTTCGCCACCGCCCACGCCCCGGCCGGGCCGATCCCCACCAACGACTGGTGGTCGTCGCTGCTGTGGAAGAAGACCAACTGCGCGTACAGCGAGCCGCTGCACGCGCACCCGCTGTCATACCGGACCTTCGGCGACGGGCTCGGCTTCTCGGCCACCTCTACCCCCACCGTCACCGGCACCGCCACCGGCGGCGGCGAGTACCGGTACGCGTACGCCGAGGACTTCCGCGTCGGGGTGGCCGGGCTCGGCGCCCCCGTCGTCGAGGTCGACGACTGGACCGACTGGACGGTCAGCCCGTACTGGAGCGACGGCACCCGCACCATGCGCGCCACCATCGGACACGGCCTGCCGTTCACCTACTTCCAGACCAGCGGCGGGCAGGCCACCATCAACCCGACCGCCGGCACCCCCACGATCTGGTCACAGAGCGGACCCACCATCGGGTTCCGCGTCAACGGCCACGACTACGTCGCCTACGCCCCGACCGGCGCCACCTGGACCGTCACGGGGGGACGGATCACCTCCACCCTGGCCGGCAAGGGCTACTTCTCGATCGCCCTACTGCCCACCACGGCGAACACAGACACGCGGGCCACCCTGGCCACCAGCTACGGCCGGTACGCCCACGCCCACGTCACCGGCACCCGGGTCTCCTACTCGTACGATCAGGCCCGCAGCCGGGTCACCACGACGTACTCCCTCACCACCACCCGCAAGGAGGGTGCCGCCGCGCAGACCGTGGTGGGCCTCTACCCGCACCAGTGGAAGGCGCTGACCGGGGCCACCCCGCTCGGACAGAGCTACCCGTCGCCGCGGGGCCGGATGAAGATCCTCACCGGCGTGACCGAGTTCCGTACCTCGATGGCGTTCCACGGGGTGCTGCCGGAGCTGCCCGCCGTCGGCACCGGCACCGGGGCCGACCTGGCCCGGCTCCGGGAACAGCTCGCGACCGTGCGGGGCAACCCGATGGACGCCCGCGGCGCCGACACCTACTGGACCGGCAAGGGCCTCGGCCGGGCCGCCCGGATCGCCGAGATCGCCGACCTGGTCGGTGACACGCAGACCCGTACCGCCGCGCTGAACGCGATCCGCGGCACCCTCAGCGACTGGTTCACCGCGACACCGGGCAAGACCTCCCGGGTCTTCTACTACGACCGCGACTGGGGAACCCTGATCGGCTACCCGGCCTCGTACGGCTCCGACCAGGAGCTCAACGACCACCACTTCCACTACGGATACTTCATCGCGGCCGCCGCCACCCTGGCCAAGTTCGACCCCGCCTGGGCGTCCCCCGCCCAGTACGGCGGCATGGTCGACCTGTTGATCCGGGACGCCAACAACTACCGCCGCACCGACGCCCGCTTTCCCTACCTGCGCGACTTCGACATCTACGCCGGGCACGACTGGGCCTCCGGGCACGGCTCGTTCCACGCCGGCAACAACCAGGAATCCTCGTCGGAGGGGATGAACTTCGCCAGCGCCCTGATCCAGTGGGGACAGGCGACCGGTGACACCGCCGTACGCGACGCCGGCGTCTTCCTGTACACCACCCAGGCGGCGGCGATCCGGGAGTACTGGTTCGACGCCGACGACGAGAACTTCCCGGCGACGTTCGGACACGCCACGGTCGGCATGGTCTGGGGCGACGGCGCCGCGTACGCCACCTGGTTCAGCGCCGAGCCGGAGATGATCCAGGGCATCAACATGCTCCCCGTCACCGGCGGACACCTGTACCTGGGCCACGACCCGGCGTACAACCGGACCAACCACGCCGAGCTGGTGCGCAACAACGGCGGCCCGCCAACCGTCTGGCAGGACATCCACTGGCAGTTCCTGGCCCTCGGCGACCCGGACGCGGCACTGGCCGACCTGCGCGCCAATCCCGGATACACCCCGGAGGAGGGCGAGAGCCGGGCCCACACGTGGCACTGGATCCGCAACCTGGCCGCGCTGGGCCAGGTCGACACCCGCGTCACCGCCGACCACCCACTGGCGGCGGTCTTCACCCGCGACGGCGCCCGCACCTACGTGGCGAGCAACATCACCGCCGCGCCGCTGACGGTCACCTTCTCCGACGGCACCCGCCTGACGGTCGCCGCCGGTATCACGGCCACCACCGGGGCTCACACCTGGAGCGGCGGCGGTGCCAACGGTGGCGTCGCCCCGAGCCCGACCAGCCCGTCGCCGACCCCGACCGGCAGCACCCCGCCGAGCGCCTCGCCCACGCGCCACCTGCTGCCCGGCGGCGGGCTGGGGGCGGCCGGCATCCGGTCGACCGCCACGGTGGCCGGCACCGGCGGCGCCAACCACGACGGCACGCCCCACAACCCGCTGGTCTTCACCTCGACCGGGCTGACCATGGCGTACACCGGTGGGCAGACCGCGTTCGACCTGTTCCTGGACGCCGGCCCGGCGGTGGGCAACGGGGTGCAGGCCCGCATCTCCTACGACCTGACCGGCGACGGCACCGTCGACCGGGTGGAGACGTACCGTTACTTCGCCACCGACCCGCTGCCCGGCTACGAGCACTACACCCAGAGCGCCGGCCTGCTCAGCTCCACCGGCTCGCCGGGCAACCTGTCGAACGGCACGGTCAAGCTAGAGGTCTGGTCCGCCATCGGCGCCAACCCGACCACCCTGGGCATCGGCGACCAGTCGCTCGTGCGGCTCCCGTACGCCTGATCCCGGACGCGCCATGACCGGCTCGCGCCGCCGGCCGCACCCCGGCCGGCGGCGCGGGCGCGTAGGTTGCAGGTCATGACCGCGCGGGACCCTGTCGCCGACCTTCGCCGGATCGCCTTCCTGCTGGAGCGGGCCAACGAGGCCACCTACCGGGTGCGGGCCTTCCGGTCGGCGGCGAACACGCTGGCCGGGCTGCCGGCGAAGGAGGTGGTCGAACGGGCCCGCACCGGCAAGCTGACCGAACTGGCCGGGGTCGGCGACGTGACGGCCCGATGTGTGGTCGAGTCGCTGGCCGGGGAGGAGCCGGTCTACCTGCGACGGCTGGTCGCCACCGAGGGCGCCGACCTGGACGCGGCGGCGACCGCGTTGCGGGAAGCGCTGCGCGGCGACTGCCACACCCACTCCGACTGGTCCGACGGCGGTTCACCGATCGGGGAGATGGCGCTCGCCGCCGTGGAGCTGGGCCACGAGTACCTGGTGCTGACCGACCACTCGCCCCGGCTGAAGGTGGCCCGAGGGCTCACCGCCGACCGGCTGCGCCGGCAACTCGACCAGGTGGCGGCGATCAACGAGGCGTTGCCGAGGGGCTTCCGCATCCTGACCGGCATCGAGGTGGACATCCTCGCCGACGGTTCGCTGGACCAGGACGAGGAACTGCTGGCCCGACTGGACGTGGTGGTCGGCTCGGTGCACAGCGGCCTGAACGACGACCGGGCGAAGATGACCCGCCGGATGCTGACCGCGGTCGCCAACCCCCACCTGGACATCCTCGGGCACTGCACGGGCCGGATGGTGGCGTCCCGCCCGGCCGGGGTGAAGGGGCCGGGCGACCGGGCGCACCGGCCGCGTACCCGGGCCGAGAGCGACTTCGACGCGGACGCCGTCTTCGCCGCCTGCGCGGAGCACGGCGTGGCTGTCGAGATCAACTCCCGGCCGGAACGGCAGGACCCGCCGAAGCGGCTGATCCGACGCGCGCTGGAGGCGGGCTGCCGGTTCGCCATCAACACCGACGCGCACGCCCCCGGCCAGCTCGACTGGCAGCGGTTCGGCTGCGAACGGGCGGCGCTGTGTGGCGTGCCCGCCGACCGGGTGGTCAACACCTGGAAGGCCGACCGCCTGGTCAGGTGGGCGCGTACCCGGCGGTGACCAGCCGGCTCCCGACGGGTCAGCGGCGGACGGACCCGACCCCGGCCGGCTCGGTGGTCGCCGGTTCGGTGGCGGTGGCCGGCACCCGCGAGGGACGCGGGCCGAGCAGACCCTGCGTCACCGCGACGCCGAGCAGCACCACCAGCGCGCCGACCGGCTGGTGCCAGGTGAGCCGCTCGTCGAGCACCAGCGTGCCGACCAGCACCGCGAAGACCGGAATCCCGTACGTGACGGTGGAGGCCGTGCTCGCGCCCGCGACCCGGATGTTGTGCATGTTGATCACGAAGGCCAGGCCGGTGCCGAGCGCGCCGAGGGCGGCCACGCTCGCCACCACCCGCCACGACAGGCCGGTGGGTGCCGGCGGCGCCCCGGCCACCAGCGGACCCACCACCGCGAGCTGCGCGGTCGCCACGAGCAGTTGCGCCGTCGACACCGACAGACCGGAGTACGCGGTGCCGCCGAGGAACTTCTTCAGGTACGGGATGACGAAGCCGTAGCAGACCGCCGCTCCGAAGCACATGAGCTGGCCGACGAAGTGCGCCCCGCCGACACCCTGCCAGACGCCGAGCACCACCAGCACGCCGACGAAGCCCAGCCCGAGCCCGACGGCCCGGCGGGCGGTGAGCCGCTCGGTACGGAAGACCAGCACCGCCAGCGGCAGCACGATCAGCGGGGTGGTGGCGTTCCAGATGCCGGCGAGCATCGACTCGACCCGCTGCTCGCCGTAGCCGAACAGGGTGAACGGGATGGACACGCCGAACGCGGCGGCCACCGTCAGGTGCGCCCAGACCCGAGGCTCCCGGGGCAGCCGGTCACGCAGCACGGCGAGCACCACCAGCAGGGTGGCCGCACCGGTGGCCACCCGGTAGAGGGTGAGGTGCAGCGGGTGCAACTCCTCGACGCCGATCTTGATGAACAGGAAGCTGGAACCCCAGATCGCCGCGAGCGCGACGAAGCCCGGCAGCCAGCTGCGCAGCGGTGGCCTGTCAGGAGTGATTTCGCCAGTCACCCCTGACACTCTGCCGCAGGGGTACGACAAAGTCGCACCGATATCCGTACCCGGTGTGCGCCACCACACCCGCACCCGGGGCGGACGCGGTGACGCCGACTGGCCCTGAGCCGGGGAAGCAGGGTCGACACCCGAGCCGGTGGGTCACGTAGGGTCGCAGGGTGGGACGAATCGATGACCTCGCCAACCGCTACGTGGCCGACTGGGCCCCGCTGAGCCCGACCGGCGCCACCTACGTCGGCATCGCCGGCTACGACGACCAGCTCGACGACCTCTCCCCGGCCGGCTACGAGGCCCGTGTCGAGCTGACCCGACGCACGCTGGCCGACCTGGACGTGACGGAGCCGGACTCCGAGGCGGAGCGGACCGCGAAGGAGGCCATGCAGGAGCGGCTCGGCCTGGAGCTGGCCCGGTACGAGGCCGGGGAGGTGACCAGCGAGATCAGTGTGATCACCAGCGGGCTGCACGAGATCCGGATGGTCTTCGACCTGATGCCCACCGAGGGCGAGGCGGCCCAGGCCAACCTGGCCGCCCGGCTCAACCGGTTCGCCGCCACCCTGGAGGGTTACAAGACCACCCTGCGCGAGGCGGCCACCGCCGGGCGGGTCAGCTCGAAGGTGCAACTGTCCGAGGTGGCCAAGCAGTGTGACAGCTGGACGGACCCGGACGGCGACAACGTCTTCCACGGCCTGGTCGAGCGGCTCGGCGTCGACGGCACGCTCGGCGCGGAGCTGCGCCGGGGTGCGGCCGCCGCCACCGCCGCGACGGCGGAGTTCGGCCAGTTCCTCCGTACCGAGTTGGCCCCCCTCGGCCGCGACAAGCAGGCCGTCGGTCGGGACCGGTACGAGTTGGCCTCGCAGTACTTCCTCGGCGCCAAGGTCGACCTGGACGAGACGTACGCCTGGGGTTTCGCGGAGCTGGCCCGCCTGGAGGCGGACATGCGGACGGTGGCCGGACAGATCGTCCGGCCCGGCGCGACGGTCGACGAGGCGGTGGCGGCGCTGGACGCCGACCCGGCCCGCACCGTCCAGGGCAAGGAGGCGTTCCGGGACTGGATGCAGGCGCTGGCCGACCAGGCGATCAGCGCCCTACACGGCACCCACTTCGACATTCCGGAGCAGGTCCGGCGGATCGAGTGTTGCCTGGCACCGACCAGCGACGGCGGCATCTACTACACCGGCCCGAGCGAGGACTTCTCCCGCCCCGGCCGGATGTGGTGGGCGGTGCCGCCCGGTATCACCGACTTCTCCACCTGGCGGGAGGTGACCACCGTCTACCACGAGGGCGTTCCCGGTCATCACCTCCAGGTGGGGCAGACCGCCGTCCGCGCCGAACTGCTCAACCGCTGGCAGCGGCTGCTGTGCTGGGTGTCCGGCCACGGTGAGGGCTGGGCGTTGTACGCGGAGCGGCTGATGGACGAGCTGGGTTACCTGCAGGATCCGGGTGACAAGCTGGGCATGCTCGACGGACAGGCGCTGCGCGCCGCGCGGGTGATCGTCGACATCGGCATGCACCTAGAGCTGGAGATCCCGAAGGACAACCCGTTCGGCTTCCACCCGGGCGAACGGTGGACGCCGGAGCTGGGCTGGGAGTTCATGCGGGCGCACTGCCGGGTGCCGGACGAGAACCTGCGCTTCGAGCTGAACCGCTACCTGGGCTGGCCGGGGCAGGCGCCGTCGTACAAGGTGGGCGAGCGGATCTGGCTCCAGGCCCGGGAGGACGCGAAGGCCCGCAAGGGTGCCGACTTCGATCTCAAGGAGTTCCACCGGCAGGCGCTGGACCTCGGCGCGCTCGGGCTCGACCCGCTCCGCACGGCGCTGGCCCGCCTCTGAACTGTGGTGCCGGGGGCGGGCGGGACAACCCGCCCCCGGCGTTGTGGTGGTGGTGAGCGCGGTCAGGGCACGCTGAGCCGCAGCGACGGCGCGGCGGTCAGCGTGTCGCAGTCGACGAAGGCCAGCTCGATCACCGGCTCGGTGAAGCTGATCGGGATCGGCGAGGTGATCGGAATCCCGTCCGGGAAGGGCAGGTCCGGGGTCAGGGTGACCGGGATGCCGAGCAGTTTGCCGGAGAACCGGGCGGCGTAGAACGCCACGTCGCCCCGCACCGTCAGCCGGTTGGTCACGTACTGCTGGGAGCGGCCGGACGGCCCGTCCGCGACCAGTTTGAAGTCGTCGGTGACCGCCTCCGTCATGCTGAACTTCAACACCTTCACCGAGCCGTTGGCGGTCGGCAGGTCGACGATGCCGTCGAACCGCAGGCCGGTCATGGTGACCCTGGAACCGGTCAGTCTGGACGGCTTCGCGGCGACCTTCGGCTGTCCCGGGTCCGGGGCGAGGCGGGGCAGGAGCTTGCCGGCCTCCACCTTTCCGGGCCGGTCCCGCTTCGCCGGGGCGCAGCTCACGGCCCGGCGGGTCGGAGCGGCGCTGGGGGTGGCCGACGGGGTCGGGCCGAACGGCGCGCTCGCGGTCGGCTCGGTCCGGCTCCGGCCGCCGGTGAGGAAGTCCCCGACCCGGTCGAAGAATTCACCGATCGGGTTGGCGGTGTCCTCGGTGGACTCCGGTGACTGGCTGGGGCTGGCCGTCGGTGTCGCGGACGGCGTGCCGCCACGCGGGGACGCGGAGCTGGTGGCCGCCCGGCCGGGCTTCGCGCCGGGTCTGGCGCAGGAGGTCGCCGTCGGGGTGGCGGCGGCCGGCGCGGCCTGCACGGTCGACGGCCGGACCGCGACGAGCCCACCCACGGCGAGCCCGAGCACCACCAGCGCCGCCGTGAGCCGGCTTGGGTCGGGCGCACCGACGGACGGTTCGGCCGGCGCGGCGCCATGGCCGGCGGGGGCCGCGTCGCGGGGCAGCGACGTCGCCCCGGCCGGGGTCGCCGCCGGCTGCCCCGTCCCGGTGTACGGCGTTCCACCGAGCCGTCGTGACACCGACCCCTCGTCGGCCGGCATCAGGTCGTCGACCAGGCTCCGCTCCTCGGCGTACGGCTCGCCACCGACCTGCGACGCGGCCGGGCCGGTGCCGGTTTCTGCCTCGGGGTGCTCCCCGGCGCTCCGTCCTGAGGCCGAGCCGTTCGCCGCCGGCCGGCCCGGCATCCAGGCGAACCCCAGCGCGCTGCCGACCAGGCCGAGCAGCAGGCCGACGAAGAACCCCCCGAGGTTGAGGCCGATCAGCGAGTAGACCGTGGTGATCGCGGCCACGATCGAGTAGAAGGGCCGCTGCGCCGGGCTGAGCCAGAGCAGCAGTCCGCAAGTGAGCAGGATGGCCGGGATCAGCAGCGAGTAGAGGCCGGTCGACCCGCTGGAGAAGGTCAACCCGTTGAGCGTCATCTTGGTGGAGGCGAACATCTCCACCCCGGCCAGCACGGTGAGCAGGCCACCTGAGAAGGGCCGGCTCCGCCGCCAGCGGCGGAACCCGCGCCACGCCCGGCCGAAGCCCCCGGCGGGGGTGTGCTGCGGTTCGGCGGTTGTCACGTACTCCTCCTGGCGGAGCGGGGACGGGGGACGCGCCGGGTGGGGCCCGCGGCGGTCACCCGGCGCGGGTCACCGGTCACCTCAGAAGCACTCCTTGCCCTCGGCCTCGTCACCGACGTTGACCTTCAGTCGCAGGCCGGTCAGGTTGAAGGTGGCCGCCGTGGTGTAGCGGGACACCTGCCGCAGCCCGTGGATGGTGACCTTCTCGCTGCTCTGGCCGAAGGAGCCGGCCTGGGCCGTGGGGTTCAGGTCGCTGGCGTCCCGGCCGATCCTGATGTTCGTGAAGGAGGCGTTGCCCTCCAGGGTGTCCATCGCGATCATGAGGTTCTTCGCGGTGGCCGGCTCGTCGTCGCCGGCGTTGATGGTGAGCACCACGGGCAGGCCGGGCAGGTCGGCCCGGACCGACTGGCAGAGCTTGTAGAGCTCGGCGCTGTCGATCTCGGAGAGGGCGACGGGGTGGCTGGTGCCGTCCTTCTCCTTGACGATGCCGCCGTACTGCCGGAAGCCGTCGCCCTCCAACCGGTCGGCGCGGATCTTGAAGGTCTGACCGGAGACGGTGATGTCGGCGGCGATCGCGCCGGACTGCATGCCGAACAGGATGCTGCCGACGGCGGCGGCCGCGGGCACCATCATCGCGGCGAAACGCCGCCACCGGGTACGCCCCGGGTTGTCGATCCGATCCTGCACGGGTTCCTCCTGGTGAGGGCGTCTTCGCGAGGGGGCCGGGGGGAGGATGCCGGCCGGGCCGGAACATCTGTTACCGGCGGGTAATGAGGTGCCGCCTGATGGTGCACCCGGTGCGGCGTAGGTCACAAGACCCCACTTACGGTTCCGTAACCTGACGCGGAGGCCAGCGACCCGTCCAGGCACGGACAGCCATCGGCTGGAGCCGCCAATCCTCGCGGCTAACGGGACAAACAGGACACCTCTCGTCGACTTTCGTCACTTTCGGCAACGCGACATCGATATGTCACGATTGAATAACGAGCGCGCAGGGTGACGTCGGAACCGCTGTCCCGGCCGGCCGGGGCGGGCAACCTCGGGCGAGGTCGGGGGCATCCGGGCGACCCGGCCGGCGGACTGCCGGCGGCCCGGCGGGATGACCTAGGGTCTTCCCGTGAGCTTGAACGACGTGCGGCGCGACTGGACCAAGCTGGGCACCGAGGACCCACTCTGGGCCGTACTGGTCGAGCCTGGCAAACGGGGTGGCCGGTGGGACGTCGACGAGTTTCTGACCACCGGGCGCACCGACGTCGAGGACACGGTCGAGTGGCTACGCAGGAACGACCTGCCCACGCGGTGGGAACGGGCGCTCGACTTCGGCTGCGGAGCCGGGCGCCTGTCCCAGGCACTCGCTGTCCACGCCGACCACGTCGTCGGTGTGGACATCGCCCCCTCCATGATCGAGACCGCCCGCCGCCTCGACCGCACCGGCGGACGGATCGAGTTCGTCCTCAACGAGGCACCCGATCTGAGCCGCTTCCCCGACGGGCACTTCGACCTGGTCTACAGCGCCCTGGTCCTGCAGCACCTACCGCGCCCCGCGGTCGACCGCTACCTGGCCGAGTTCCTCCGCGTCCTCCGTCCGGGCGGGATCGCCGTGGTCGGGCTGCCAACCAGGCCGACCCGCACCCTCAGGGGCCTGATTTGGCGGTTTGCGCCATTCGGGCTCATCAGCTGGGCGCAGCGCCGCCTGCTGGACTACCCGGCTCCGATGCGGATGACTCCGGTACCCGACGCCGAGATGACGCGGCTGGTGGCCGCGCACGGCGGGGAGATCGTCGACCGACGCCCGGACCTGCCGTACACGAAGGACTGGCAGTGCACCCGGTACGCGCTGCGCCGCCGGTAGCCCACCCACTGCGCGAACGAACGTCGGGCCGGCCAACCTGAGGTCGACCGGCCCGACAGAACAGGCAGACTTCGCGCTAGGCGTCGGTGCGCTCCACGCGCCGGCCGCCCTGGGACGGCACCGCCGGCTCATCGACCGACTCGGTCGCTGCGCCCGAAGGGCTGTCGTCGGCCGGCCGGTCGTCGATGGCCGGCGCGGCGGCCTCGCCGCGACGGTTGCCCCGCACCACGATGAGGACGCCGAGCAGCACCATCAGCGCGCCCAGGACGGCGAGCACGATCGGCACGACGACGGTCAGCACGTTGATCTTCTGGCGCGCGTCCTTGGCCGCGTCGGCCTGCCGCCTCTGGGTCGCCTCGGTGAACGCCAGGGTGGCGTCAATGATCTTGAGCTGGTCAACGCCCGCCGGATCCCGCAGGGTCTGGAGCTGCTTCTCCTGACCCTTGACGATGACACCCGTCTCCGGCTCCACCCAGAGAGTACGGGTGTTGGCGTAGTAGCGACCGGCGGTGACGTTCGGTTCGGTCGACCCGACCAGCCTGCCCGGCACCTTGATCTCGCTGATCTGGACCGGCTCGACCGTCATCTCGAACTTGTAGACGGTCAGGCCCTGGAGTTTCTCGGTTCCCACGTACTTGATGGGGTACGGCTTCCGGACGGTGTTGTCGAAGTACTGGTACGTCTTCTTCTCCGTACCGAAGGGGAACGTGTACGTCAGGCCCTCGTGCTTGAACGCCGTGCCGTTGATGTTCTCGGCGCAGCAGGCGACCGCCTCACCGGTCCGGCGGTCGAGCGCCACCCGGTCCGTACTGAGCGTGATCGGCGCCTCGGCAGGGTCGGCGGCGGCGTCGTCCGTCACGGTGAGGCCCACGTCGAAGACCGCCCGCTCGGCGTTGCCGGCCTCGGTGTCACCGCGGACCGCGCGAGTCGCGGTGAGGTTCACGCCGGTCCGCTCGGAGAGGGTGGCGAAGTCGAAGACGGTGGCGTTCTCCGCCTTGGAGTGGGTGACCGACTTCTGGTTGAGCGGCACCTTCACGAGCGCCGGTGCGACGTACAGCGGCATCGCCAAGGCCCCGACGATCAGGAACGTGCCCGCCGCCACCAAGACGGCACCCGGCGCAGGTCGCATGGAGTTCCCCTTCTTACTGTCCAGTAGTCGGCTGACAGTACATGATGAGGGTTGATTTCGGATACGGTCCGGCGGGCTTCCTGAGCCGCACCGACGCCGACCGTGGGCGGCCGAGTGATCGCCGCATCTATCTGCTTGTCGAGGAACCGTGAGCGAACCTGTCAAACCAGCCCAGGGTGGCCGGCAAGCGGGCGCACCCGGCTGGTCACCAGCGCTCGAGGGGTTGCGGGCGGTGGCCGTGCTCGGCGTGCTCGTCCACCACGTTTCCTACCTGAGCGGTCTCACGACCGCACCGGGACACTTCGGTGGACTCCTGGCCCGACTCGACGTGGGAGTGACTCTTTTCTTCGCTCTGTCCGGCTTTCTCCTCTACCGACCATTCGCCGCCGCCACCATTGACGCTCGCCCCCAACCGCCCGTCGGCAGATATCTCTGGCATCGCGCCCTGCGCATTCTGCCCGGGTACTGGGCAATGGCAGTCGTCGCGCTGGTGTGGCTCAACATCGATTACCTGCACTCCGTCCGGGACTGGGCGATCCCGCTGCTCCTGGTGCACATCTACCAGCCGTTGCAGCTGCCCGTCGGCATGGAACAGACCTGGAGCCTCGCCACAGAGGCAGCCTTCTACCTCGCGTTACCCCTGTTCGCCGTCCTCGGCCGGCGGATGGGTGGCCGTACTCCCCGGGCCCGTGCCCGGCGGCAGCTCATCCTGGGCGTCCTGCTCATCATGGCCGGGCTGGTCTGGAACGTGTACGCCCACGGGCCGGGCGCGCCACTGCCGATGCTCGCGGTGCTGTGGCTTCCCGCGTACCTGGACTGGTTCGGCCTCGGCATGGTGCTCGCGGTGCTCGCGTCCTGGCCGGTCAGCGCGGCCGAAACACCCGTCCTCAGCGGGTTCTACCCGGGAGCGTCGCACAGTGAGCCGGACCCGTGGCTGGCGACGCCGCGAGGGCTGCGCGTCATCACCTTCGCTCCCGGTACGTCATGGCTCATCGCCGGCGTGCTGCTCTGGATCGCGAGTACCCCGATCGCCGGCCCCCGAGGCGTCGAAGCCGCCGGCACGGTGGAGTCGCTGACCGAACACCTGCTGTTCGCCATGGTGGTGTGGTTCGTGATCGCTCCCCTCGTCGGCCCACGGACAGGCCGGCTACCCCACATCCTTCTCGGCCACCCGGTGGTCCGCTTCCTCGGCCGGATCTCCTACGGCATCTTCCTGTGGCACCTGCTGGCGATCGAGGTCTGCCTCCGCCTGCTCGGTTTCACCCGGTTCAACAGCTCGTTCTGGGGCCTGCTGCTGCTCAGCCTGGCCCTCACCATCCCCGCCGCCGCCGCCAGCTACTACCTGATCGAGTGGCCGCTGCAGTGGCTGCGTCGGCACGTCGACGCCCGGACGCGACGCCCGGAAGCGGAACCCGAACCACCGTCCCGCCCGCTTGTTGACGCAGGCGAACCCACCCCGGTTCCCGCGCTCCAGGGCGCGGCGTCGACGCCACCGGGCCAGCCAGCCCTCTCGGCCGGTCTCGTAACGGCCCCGGACCCGGCGGTACCGCAGCACCAGGGCGGCCACGGCGACCAGTAACAGCCCGGTCGGGACCACCTCGAGCAGGTCGACCAGCATCTCGTCGCCGATCCGGGCCGACCACCACCGCTCGGTCGCGTGGCCCGTGAGGCCGAGGAGGGCCGGCAACCAGATCCACACCGGCGAGGGCACCCGGCGCGGGTGCAGCACGACGACCACCAGGGCACAACCCAGACCGACCGGCCCGCCGAGCAGCGCCGGAACGCCGACCGCGAGCAGCGGCGCGGTGGGCATGGTGTCCGGCACCACGGGGTACGTGGGCCGCTGGCGCCGGGCGGGAATTATCGCGGCGACGAGCAGCACCATGAGCAGACCGGCCGCGACCCGCAGGATCAGTTGGTACTGCTCGCCGGGCGCGAAGACCATCTCGACCCGTCCACCGGCACCGGCCGGCACCCGCCAGGCCTGCTTCCAGCCGTCGATGCGCGCTGGTTCCAGTCGAGCGCCGTCGAGTGTGGCCTGCCAGCCCGGGTTCGCGTTCTCCGGCACGACGAGGTAGCCGTCGTCGCCCGGCCCAACCTCGACGGTCCGGCGACGGTCCTGCCAGCCGGCGACACTCACCGACCGGACGTACGGCTCGTCGTCGGCTCGTCGTGGACCGCTGTCCAGAATCACGGTGTCGACGACGAACCTGTGCGGCGGAGCGGACACCTCGGTCGGTCCGGCCGCCAACCGCACCCGTTCCGCCGCGGAGCGGGATCCTGAGCCCTTGACGGCCCCGCACGAGCGGTACCGCAGGGGGCGCAGGTCGCGTAGGTCGCGGAGCGAACTGGCGGCCGTCGTCGCCACCGGCTTACCGTCGACGACGATGGTCGGCCCCGCGCCGCACGGCAGGGTGACCGGTCGGGCGAGGTCCCGTGGCTGGTTGGCCTCGGGTACGGCTCCGACGTCCACCCCGCTCAGTCCGACCGGCAGCGTCTGCGGTTCGAACAACGCGATCGACCGGTTCACCCGCGGCAGGGTCGAGGTCACGGAGACGAAGACGCTGCGTGTACGCAGCGCCTTGAACCGGACCATGCCGTCCGGACCCACCGTCGCCTGCCGGATGCCGTCGTCACCGGTGACCTGCACCGTCTTCGGTGGGGCCGCGACCAGAGTCGCCGGGAAGCGCAGGCGGATCCAGCTGACCTTCCGCCGATTCGCCCAACGCAACTCGATCGTGGGCTGGTGGTCCTCCGGATCCGCCCACCACGCGGTGCCGTCGTCACCGTCGCCCAGCGCGCGGGACGAGGCCACCGGATCGGAGAACCAGGTGCTGGACGTCGTGAAGCGGGGTCCGCCGACCATCTCGTCGTACCGCTGGAGAGCGGTGGCCGGCGTGGGACGGGCCAGACCGGTGATCCGGGCGGTCGACGCCGCCGGAAGCGTGAAGCGGCGCGGGTCGAGTCCCGGCTCCTCGCCCTGACGGATCAGGTCGGGGGCGCAGAGGTAGTGGTCGCCCGCGTACGTGCAGGCCGGGCGGTCGATCGCCCGGCGGGCGAGCACCACCATTGCCGGCGCCTCGGACCCGGCAGGTGTCTCCGGCAGGCGCAGGTACCGCTCCGGATCCAGGTACGGGATCCGCAGCTCACGGATGCCCACCCGGCGGCCCGGGACGTCTCGGTCGGCGACACCGTCGATCGTGACGCGGATCCAGTCGGTCGCTCCGGAGGGGAGCGTCAGTCGCGCCGGGGTCGTCCCGGAACGCTCGGTCCCATGTACGGACGAGCCGGCGGCGGTGCTCACCTCCACCCGGGTCACCGGGGCGCCGAGCAGTTCGTCCTCGACCACCTGGAGGTCGATCGAGCCGATGCGCACCGGTCGCGGAAACCGGACCTCCAACCACTGGCCGACGGGCTTACGCGCACCATCGGACAACCAGGCTGTGCCGGTGTCACCGTCGACCGCGGAGTACGGCGAGGCCGACGCATCGCGCAGTCCAACCGGCCCGGTGACGTCGGCTGCCGTGGACGACGCCCGCACCTGTGTCGCGTCGTCGTAACCGGCGGTCGTCAGCGACGACCGCCAGGCCGGGTCGATGATGTCGTGCACCGCCCGGGGCAGCCGGGGGCTCTCGTCCGGGGTGAGCGTCCGCGAGACGTTCCCCCGGACCAGGCCGAAGTCGACCTCGCGTTTTCGTAGGCTGTCCGCCAGCACGGTCCGCGCCCCGGCCGCCCCCCCGGCGTCGCCATCGACGATCACCGGCCGGTCGTCGAGCGCCCCGACGTCGGCCAGGTCGAGCAGCGTCTCCGGCGCGCCCACCAGGTTCAGCGGCTGCGCGGCGTCGACGAGGTCGACCCGCTGCGCCGGACGCTCCACCCGGTAGATCTCCACCGCCGGATAGCGCCGGTGCAGTCCGTAGTCCCAGGCCCCGCCGAAGTCCGGCTCCGCCCCCACGGTCGGGCCGAACTCGGCGACCCGGGACAACCCCGGTGCACTGTCCAGGGTCCGGTGCACCAGCACCGGCCAGGCCGCCGCGCCGAGGGCCGGACGGAGGTCGTTTCGGACGACGAGGTACCGCACCCCGAGTCGACCGAGGACGTCCGTCAGCCCGGGCGACAGGGCACCCGTGGCCAGCCGTTCGTCGATCGCGGACAGCAGCCGGGCGTTGCCGACCGATCCGGCCGGCACCAGCGCGCGCACCGCCCACCGCGACTCCAGCAGCGGCTGGATCGGCTCGTCCAACGATCGTCCCCACCCGTACTCGGCGAAGTTCGACCCCGGCACCAGCAGTGTCGTGCCGTACCCCGCGTGCCGGTCGAGCCAGTCGACCGTCTGGCGCCAGTGCTCCGGAATCCCGGGGAAACCGCCGGGCGCCGCGAGACCCGCTGTGCCGGCGCCGGTGGCCACGGCGACGAGCGCGACCGCGGTGAAACCGATCGCCGCACGGCGGGGCGCCAGGTTGGCCGGCCGGGGAAACCGGCGGATCGCGGCGATCCGGCCGACGCTGTCCAACAGGTGGGCGGCGGCGAGAGCGAGCGGCAGCCGGACGACGACGTCGAACTTGTGCAGGTTGCGGAGCGCCGCGAGTGAACCGTCGAGGAGCTCCCGCATGGTCCCGGCGAACGCCGCGCCGCCGACCGAGAGGTTGCCCGCGGTCAGCGTCAGCAACCCCACCAGCGCCGCGATGAGCAGGAATCGTCGCTCCGGCAGGTCCCGACGGGCCAGGCCGGCCACGCCGAGGCAGGCGACGAGCGCGGTGGCGAGCGTAAGCCACGGCACCGTGACCAGTGCCCAGCCGGACCGCCACCAGGGCACCCCGTCGACGGCCAGGTAACCCACCCAGTGAGTGACCCCGCGTACCGCGGCCGGGAGGGAACTCGCGCTGGTGGTGACCGCCGCGCTCTCGGTGTACGGCAGGAACGGGAAGCCGTAACGCTGCATGAGCAGCAACGGAACCAGCCACCAGAAGGTGGCGAGGGCCATCGCCAGCGTCCACCACGCGAACAGACGCCACCGGCGACGACCCGGCGGACGGGTCACCACGTACAGGAAGGCCGGTAGGACGGCGCACGCGGCGGCGGCACCGTTCGCGCCGCCCATGCACACCGCCGCCAGGCCGCTGAGCGCCGCCGCTCGGCGGAGCGAGCCGCCGGCGGCGCCGCGGACCAGCGGCAGCACCACCCAGGGGGCGACGCAATACGGCAGCAACTCCAGTGAGACGGTGCCCACCAGGCTGAGCGCCCGGGGTGAGAGCGCGAACATCGCACCCGCCACCAGTCGGGTGGCCGACCCGCCGATCTCCAGCGCGCGGGCCAACCGCACCGTGCCGGTGAACGCCACGCAGAGCAGAGCCGCCATCCACAACCGCTGGACGAACCACGTCGGCAGGCCCACCGCCTCGCCGAGAACGAAGAACGGCCCCATCGGGACGAAGTAGCCCACCGCCTGGTTCTGCAGCGTCCCGAACTGCCACTCTGACGTCCACAGGACGGCTGCCCGGGCGAGGAACCCGCCGGGGTTCACGGCCATGTCCAGCTTCGTGTCGGGTACGACGAGACCCGGCTCCTGCGTGACGCAGAGACCGGTCAGGGCCAGACAGACCAGCAGTTCACGCAGACGCCACACCGCCACGGACACCGGTGTGGTGGAGGCTCCGGTGGTACGTCGGGCGGTTGACCAGCCGCTCAGCACTGCCATTCCGGAGCGCCGGTGAGGAGTTCCTCGACGGACGCCGCCCGCTCTGTCACGGCCGAGGCCGGCACACCGGCCCCGGTCAGCACCGCGCGCACCGCGGCCGGGTCCGCCGCCGGAACGAGGATCCACAGCGTGCCGTTCCCGACGGCGGTGTGCCGGGAACGTGGCAGGAGCGGAGCGATCCGGGCGAGGACGTCGTCCGGCTGGTCGGTGCGGACCAGGAGGCAGGTGTCCGGCGGGACGTCCACCCGCCGATCCGCGGCACGGCGGGCCCTCCCCGGCAGGGCCTGCGGGGTGAGCAGGTCGCCAAGCACATCGCGGACCCGCTCACCGGTGCCCGACCAGCGGAACGACCCGCTCCACCGTCGGCACTCGGCGGCCATCCGTTCCGCGTTGCCGGGGACGGAAAGCCAGTCGAGTGCCCGGTCGAGGCCCTCGGCGAGTTCGCCGGCCGGGTCGTCGGCCTCGGTCACCAGCCATCCGGTCCGCCCGGGCCGTACGGCGTCACGCAGCCCTTCCACGTCGAAGGCGACCGTGGGCAGGCCGGCTGCCGCCGCCTCCATGACGACCAGCCCCCATCCCTCGCCCCAGGAGGCGGAGACGTGCAGCCACGCGGCGTCCACCAGGGCGTCCCGCCGCACCGCCGGGAGGTGGCCGTGGACGGTGACCAGGTCGGCCAGTCCCCGGTTGGCGGCACACCGGCGGATCGTCTCCACGTCCGGTCCGCCGCCGACGATGTCCAGACACAGGTCGGGTCGCCGGACGCGGAGCCGGTCGACGGCGTCGAGCAGGAGGTTCACCCGCTTGTGCGGGGTCACCCGGCCGACGCAGACCAGCCGGGGTCGGGGGTCGCGTGCCCGGCGCTCGCGCGCCGCACCGGGGGACGCGTCGGCGCCGTTCGGCACCACGACGACCGGGGCGCTCCAGCGCAGCCGGTCCCGTACGGCCCGGGCGGTGGAGGGGGAGACGGCGACAGTCACGCCGTCGCGGTACACCCGCCGGGCCACCGGTCCCTCCAGCCACGCGCCGAACCGGCCCACCACGGGGCCGAAGTACAGCCGGAACTGGCGGTCGTGCACGTGGTGGATCACGCACAGCACCGGCACACCGCGCGGCAGGACCAGCGGACTGAAGAAGGGTATGCCGTTCTGGCAGTCGATCACGGCGTCGAACCGACGTCGGCGACGCAGGAGCCAACCCAGCACCCGGGGGTAGACGCCCCATCGGCCGCCACGCCGGACGACCCGGATGCCGTCGCGCGTCTCCTCGGCGCTCTGGCCCGGTCCACGAGCGGTGACGAAGGTGACCTCGGCACCGGTTGTCGCCAGGTCCCGGGCGACCCGCCAGGCGTACGCCTCGGCCCCGCCGGCATCCGGGTGCCACGGATCCTTCCAGTTCAGAATCGCGAGACGACGCCCCGCGACGGTGTCGGTGACGGGATCGGTCCGGGACGGGGAGGCGGTCACGGCCGCAGAACCACGGTGGCGGCGCCACCGGTCACGTCGGGTTGCACCGGGAGATTGACGACCGGCACGGTCGACAAGGTCGGGGTCGACAGGGTCGAGGGCGCCGGTACGGTCGCCTCCCGTCGCAGCTGCCAGGAGATCGCCGCGAGTTCCAGGAAACTGCGCCATCCGTGGCGCAGCGTGGAGAAGGTGGAGCCGGGTACGTCGACCCAGTTGACCGGGATCTCCACCAGCCGGGCGCCGGCACGCTCGGTACGTCCGAGCACCTCGACGTCGAACGCGAAACCCCCGCACCGCAGCGGCTCGAAGGCCCGGCGCGCGACATCGGCGCGGAAGAACTTGTAGCCGCACTGCGTCTCACCGACGCTCTGCACCACCTGACGGACGGCGCTTCGGAACGCCACCGCGCCCCACCGCCGCAGCGAGCTGTGCCGGTCCTGCACGACCGAATCCGGGTGGGCCCGCGATCCCACCACCGCGTCCGCGCCCCCGGCGAGGAGGGCGAGCACGTGCCCGAGGTCGTCGAGCGCGGTCGCCAGGTCGGCGTCGCAGAAACCCACGTACCGGGCCCGCGTGGCCAGCACGCCGGTACGGACGGCGAAGCCCTTGCCCCGCTCGTCGCAGCGCAGCAGGCGGACCGGGACCGGGTTGGCCGGCGCCTCGGCGGCGACGCGGGCGGTGCCGTCGGTGCTCGCGTTGTCGACGACCGTCACCTGACAGGGCACGCCGAGGTCGGCCAGCGCGGCGCGCAGCAGGACGAGCGTGTCCGGCAGGCGACGTTCCTCGTTGTAGGAGGGGACGATGACGTCGAGGACCGGGGCGGGCGACGACGCCTCAGGAGGACTCGCCTCCATGAAGCGCCGTCAGCGCTCGCCGTACACGATGAGCGGCTGGTCCACCTTGACCGGAGTCGTGCTCGTGACGTAGGACGTCCCGAGTGAAACGGCCAGGATTCCCAGCACTGCGCCCACCGCCGCGGCCACGATCGCCGTGAGGAGCGGGTTGAAGGATGCCTTCATTGATGGTCCCTTCCAAACAAGTGACCGGACAGTAGCATGCGTCGGCGACGTTTGGCGGGGTCCAACAGGGCGATTATCAGGGTGCCCCCGAGGACCAAATACCCCACAACGGGCACATTGCTGGTACTCGTCTCCCCGGGGACAGAAGCCAGCTGAGACAGACGCAGCAGCGTCAATGTCTCACCTCGACGCAGCGGCTCGACTGTCGAGAAACGGCCCATGATTTCCGCGGCACCCGGTTGATCAGTCTGCACGAGAACGTACCGGACGCCGAGCCGGCGGAGCGCCGGCACCGGATCGCCCGGTGCCGCCAGCACCGCAGCCACCTGTTCCGCCGCGCGACTCTCGCCGCGAACCCGCTGGTGCCCCACAAAGACGTCCTGGTCACCGACGACCACGCGACGGAACGCCCGCGGCGCCGGGTCGAGCACCGGCACATTGCCGGCCCACCCGTACGCCCGGAACGACGACCACGGCAGTGAGACGAGACGTCCGCCGACCGGGTCGGCGTTCACCACCGCACGCACCGCGCCCCACTCGGCCGGGTAGCGCACGGTGTCGAGCTGGCCGGCCAGACCCCACGCGAGACCCGGCACGAGCAGAACCGGGGCGACCGACACCACCGCGGCCACGGCCCGGGCGCCGGCCACGACCATCGCTTCGACGAGCACCCCGAGGCCGACCGCCTGCAACAGCGCCAACGGCGCGAGCAACCGGGTGCCGTCCCGGACGGCACCGGCCAGCGGCAGGTGACCGAGGAGCCACTCCATCGCCCGTTCGCCGATCGGAACGGTCGGAAGGAGGGCGATCATGGTGCCGGCGACGGCGCCGGCGAGGAGCCCCCACCAGAGCGCCGCCGGCCACCGGCTACGGAGCATGACGAACCCCCACCCGGCGGCGGCGGCGAGCGCGAGCGCCAGGACCGCGACCGGCCACTGGTCGCGCCCGAACGGAACGGCGTTACGGCTCCAGACGCCGCCCAGCGTCACCACGCTTCCGAGCACGCCGAGTGGCGTGTCGGCCCGGGCCGCGAACGCCGCCACCCCCTGCTCGTCGACGTCGAGCGGTGCGGTGCGGGACACCAGCGCCAGCAGCCAGGGGGCGGTCAGCCCGAGCAGCGTCGCGGTGCCGGCCACGAACGCACGCCACTGGCGGGCCAGGGCGAGCGCGGGTGCGCAGGTGAGCACCGCGGCCAGCACCATCGCCGGGCCACCCAGAACGATCGCGAGTCCGCCGCCGACCGCCGCGTTCCGACCCGGCGCGGGAGGGCCCGGCCACCGCCGCACCACGCCGGCCGCCCAGGCGTACGCCCAGGGCAGCGCGGCGTAACCCGCGAGGATCGCCCACTGGCCCAGGTGCAACCGTCCGTACACCCAGGGGTTCCAGACGTAGCCGAGCCCGGCGGCGACCCGGGCCATCGGGTGCAGGACGGGTGTGAGCCGGGCGGCGCCGACCGCCGCGGACGCCAGGCAGCCGGCGAGAAGCAGCTTCTCGGCGACGTCCGCCGGCAGCAGCCGGGACAGACCCACGGCGAGAAGTTCGCTGGGTACCGCCCGGGGCAGCTCGGAGCCGCTGCCCCAGACCGTCGCGCCGAACGGGGGGTCGGGTACGAACACCAGGTCGTATCGGAGCAGGTAGCCGCGACCGAGTACCGGACCGAGGATCGCCAGGACGACACCGAGTCCGAGTAGCACCTCCGGCCACCGACTGCGCAGTCCGGCGCCGGCCCCGAAGGACGCCGGACCGGGCAACGCCGACGGTCGACGCACACGAACCCCCACGGATGTCAGCGTCCAGCGCCCCGGCGCTCGTGTCAGCACTCTAGGCATCGCCCGATGCTGGCGGTAGTTTGCCAGACGACCCCGACCCGGGATGACGAGGCGAGGCCCGTGGCGATGGCCGCTGCGGTACGGCACCACCGACACGAGGCATGATGACAGAGACAACGGCCAGGTCCCGGGCGGGCGGCCTGGGGACGGCGGGCGCCGCGGTGGCGGGTGCCGGCATGGTCACCAACGGGCTGGCCTATCTGGTGCCGATGCTCGGTGCCCGGCACCTCCCGGCCGAGGAGCTGAGCGTGCTCGCCACCGTGCTCGCCCTCGTCGCGATAGCCGGTGTGCCGGGCGTCGGTCTGCAGCTGGCCGTCGCCGTGCACCGGGTCCGGTCCCCGGGCGCGTCCACCGGCCGCGTCACCCTCGTCACGACCGCCATCACCGCCGGCACCCTGGTCACGGCCGCTCCCCTCATGGTGAGCACCCTGCATCTCTCGATCCATCTGGTGACGGTCGTGGTGGCGGCGACCGTGGCAGTCGTACTGGCCGGCAGGTGGCTCGGCGAGTTGCAGGGCGACGAGCGCTTCGTGCGTCTCGCGGTCGGGATGGGGCTGCTGGCCCTAGGACGCTACGCAGGAACGATCGGCGGCCTCGTCCTCGGCGCCGGGGCGACCGGTGCCCTCCTCGCCGGTCTGGCGAGCGTCTACGTCGCGCTACCGGTCATCGCCTGGATCGCACGGCCAGGGGGCCCGAGGGCCGCGGCCCGGGCCAGCGGAGGCGACGCGACGGTCGCGATGCCGATCCGACGGGTTCTGAGTGCCAGCACCGCCGTGCTGGCGATGCTGGTGGTGTCGTACGCCGATCTGATCCTGGCCCGGCTCCTGCTGCCGGCGGCAGAGTCCGGCGCGTACTCCGTCGGCACCGTGCTGACGAAGGGCGCGCTCTGGGCGCCACAGGTGGTGACGGTGCTGGCTCTTCCGCGGATGGCTCGCCGGGACGGCAGAACGCGCAGCGTGGCGTTGGCAGTTGTCGGAGGTTGCGGCGTCGTGCTCGTCATCGCCTCGGCTCTGGCCGGTGGGCTCGCGTTCCGGCTCGCCGGTGGCGAGAGCTACGCGCCGCTCGGCGGACACGCCCCGTTCTTCGCCGCCACCGGCGCCCTCTACGCCCTGGTCTTCGTGCAGATCAACGCCCAGATCGCGGCGGGTGCCCGGTGGCCCTCCCTGCCCCTGTGGGTCGCTACCGGTGGTCTCGCTGTCGCGGCGGTCCTCCTGGTGCCGCGCACGTTCCCGGGCATCATGTGGGCCAGTCTGGCCGCCGCGTTCATCGCGGTCGTCCTGACGTTCCTGGCCGCGGCCCGCAACGGCAGCGTCGAGGCCAGACACGAAGGCCACCCGGCCGCGGCGGAGAAGTCCGTCGGCTCTCAGCGCCTGGTCGGTTGAGTCAGCTTCGGTCCCGCTTGAACAGCACCGAGTTGACGTAGCGCGGCCGAGGGACCAGGACCCGCCGCGCGAAACTCTGCCGGACCCGCACAATCGCCTCGCGCTGGTGGGCCCGGATGTCGAAGTCGGCGAGGGGGATCCACTGCTGCTCCGGCATCACGTAGCCGCGGTAGTTCCACTCACCGAGCAGGTCGATGATCGGCTCAATCGGTTGGATTCGTTCTTCGACCTCGACCAGCAGCACCGGCCCGTCCCGGTGGATCGTCTCGGCCGCACCCCGCAGTGCGGCCAACTCGTGGCCCTCTACGTCGATCTTCATGAATCGCACATCCCGCAGGCTGAGGCCATCGACGGTCACCCGGGAGACCGTCACCGAACGGCCGCTGCCCGTCTCCAGCGAGGATGTCCCGACGGCGGGGTCGCCGTCGGGAAGGAAGAGTTCAGCCGTGCCGAGTCGGTCCGAGGCCACCGCGCGGACCACCCGCACCTCGGGGAAGGCACGTTGGATGCTCCGAGCGAGCCGGTCGTTGGGTTCGATCGCGACGACCTGCTCGGCCAGCCTGCGCAGGCGCTGGGTCCACGGCCCGTACCAGGCACCGACGTCCACGGCGGTGCCACCGCGCGGCACGAAGTCCGCGATACGCGCGAGTTCGGGCTCGACGCGGGGGTAGACGGCGCGAAGGGCTCCCCCGACCAGCCGGTCAGGCAGCAGAGCGGCAACCTGTGAACTCACCGCGGTCATCAGACCGGTCGAGGACGGCATGAGCGGAGAGCTTAACGGCCCAGGGTCGCGCAGACCACCTCGTGACCATGATGTTCGCGGATGGCCACCCACTCCAATATGGCCCGATCGTTGCCCCTACGTCACGCTGAGCGACCGCCGGGTGGGGGCGCGACACGCGCGCCACGCAATGGGCAGACGCACAGTGCCGAGCGGTCCGCACGTTGGTTACCGTAGTTGTCTCCCGGGGGTCGGCAACCCCCCCTGTGGTACGTCCCTATCGAGGTGGCTGTGACCCTTTACGGCGACAAACGTCTCTCCGACGACCGGCCCACGGTGCAGGTCACCGCGGTGACCTGGCCCGGTGACGACGCACCGGAGCCGGCGGGCACTTCCGCGGCCCCGACCGGTGGCGCACGGTCGCGCCGCACGAAGCTGCTGCTCGCCGGTGGGCTGACCGTCACGGTGCTGGCCGGCGTCGGCCTCACCGGCGCCTGGGCCTACGCCGGCGATGTCCCCCGGGGCACGAGCGTGCTCGGCACCGAACTCGGCGGCCGCAGCAGGGCTGACGCGGCCAAGGAACTCCGCGCCGCGCTGGAACGCCGGGCGGCGGCGCTGAGCGCTCCACTGACCGTCGTGGTCGGCGAGAACCGGGCCGAGATCAACCCGGCCGACGTGGGCCTGACCGTAAACGTGGACGCCACGGTGGCCGCCGCGGCGAAGGCCGACGCGGACCCGATGAGCCGGCTGGTCGGCTCCCGTACGGTCGAACCGGTGGTGACCGTCGACTCCGCCAAGCTCGACGCCGCGCTGCGCAAGGTGCTGGGCAAGCAGGGCCGGGAGATGACCATGCCGGCGATCATCTTCACCGGCACCACCCCGAAGCCGGTGTACCCGAAGCCCGCCCTCTCCCTGGACGCGGAGCGGTCCGCCGAGGTTGTGCGGGCCGGTTGGCTCGCGCAGGAACCGGTGACCGTTCCGTTGGTGGAGAAGGCTCCCGCGACCACCCGCGAGGAGGTGGACCGGCTGGTGGCCGAGCTGGCCGAGCCGGCCGTCGCCGCCCCGGTGACGCTGACGACCGACAAGGGTTCGGTGCGCATCCCGCCGGCCGCGATCGCCCGTAGCCTGCGTTTCTCCGCCGACGACGCCGGCAAGCTGACTCCCCGGGTGGACGTCAAGCGGCTCCGCGACGCCCTCGGCGACAAGCTGGCGAAGATCGAGGTGCAGCCGAAGGACGCGACGCTGAGCATCTCCGGCGGCAAACCGAAGGTCGTGCCGGGGCGGGCCGGCCAGCAGCTCGACGCGGCGGCCCTCGGCCCGGCCCTGCTCGCCGTGCTGCCGAAGACGCAGGGCCGGACGGTCACCGCGACGCTGAAGACGGCCGAGCCGGAGCTGACCGAGGAGAAACTGGCCAGCCTCGGCATCAAGGAGCGGGTCTCCACCTTCACGACCCGGTTCCCCGGTGGTCTCTCCTCGCCGCGCAGCCAGAACATCATTCAGGCCGCCAAGGAGGTCGACGGCACGGTGGTGAAGCCGGGTCAGACGTTCTCACTGAACGGGCACACCGGCGAGCGTGGCTACGCCCAGGGCTACAAGGACGCCCCGGTGATCCTCAACGGCAAGTTGGTCCCGGGGGTGGGCGGCGGCGTCTCGCAGTTCACCACCACGCTGTTCAACGCCACCTACTACGCGGGGCTGGAGGACGTCGAGCACAAGCCGCACTCGTACTACTTCAGCCGCTACCCGGCGGTGATCGAGTCAACCATCTTCTGGCCTGATCTGGACTTCAAGTTCCGCAACAACACCCCGCACGGGGTTCTCCTCGACACCTCGTGGACGTCCAGCACGATCACCGTGTCGGTCTGGAGCACCAAGATCTACGACAGCGTCAAGACCGAGTACGGGCCCCGCCGGAACATCACCAAGCCGAAGACCGTCCACCTGGAGCCCGGCCCGACGTGCATCGCCGCCGCGGGTAGCGACGGATTCACCCAGGACGCCTTCCGGGTCATCAAGAAGGACGGCAAGGTGGTGAAGCGGGAGAGGTTCACCTGGACCTACGATGCCGAGCCCCGCTTCATCTGCGGCCCCAAGCCGTCCTGACCGCAGGCCACGCAGAAGCCCCGCCGGCTGATCGCCAGCGGGGCTTCTGCGTGTCGTACGCGCTCAGGGCCGCGCCTCGGCCAGTCCTTGCCGTACGCCGGCCGCGTCGCGATCGGTGCCGTAGACCGGGGTGTCGGGCTGCTGTCGCCAGCTCTCGTCGAGGGTGCCGGCGTCGACGGGGTCGAACCCGAGCGCGTCGACCAGCTGCATGACCACCTGCTTGGCTTCGGCGTCGTCCCCGGCGACCGGCAGCGCGATCCGACCGGGGGAGCCGGCGGGGTGCCCGTTGTCCATCAGATGCCGCGCCTGGATGTTGTTGAATGCCTTGACCACCCGGGCGCCCTTGAGGTGGTCGGCGGTCCAGCGGCTGGAGCTGAGACTGCGGTCGATCAGCTCGGCAATGTCGCCGTCACGCTGTGGGTAGTAGTTGTTGGCGTCGACGACCACCTTGCCGTCGAACAGCTCCGCCGGGAGTTGGGTCACGGCGAACAGTGGGATCGCCACGACCACCAGGCCGGCGTCCTGTACCGCGTCTTCCAGGGTGCCGGCGGTGGCACCGGTCTCCTGAGCCAGGTCGGTGAGGCTCTGCGGCCCCCGCGAGTTGGTGATGGTGACGTCGTGGCCCAGGGCGCACAGCCGCCGGGCGAGCGTCCCACCGATGTTCCCTGAGCCGATGATTCCGATCTTCATGGCCACTCCTGCCTCCGCCGGTCCCGGCGGTCAGTTCCCGGTCCGTACGGGAAGCAGGTACCCCAACCGGCCCGCCCCGATCCTTTAGGAGGCGTACGCCACGTCACTCGCTCGTGGCGGGTTTTTTGGGTCGGGTATGCAGTTCAGGGCCACCCCCGACCGGGGGGTGACCCTGAACCATGAAGAATTGTCCGGCGGTGTCCTACTCTCCCACACCCTCACGAGTGCAGTACCATCGGCGCTGGAGGGCTTAGCTTCCGGGTTCGGAATGTTACCGGGCGTTTCCCCTCCGCCATGACCGCCGTAACACTAT
>NZ_SMKF01000250.1 GCF_004348325.1 Micromonospora sp. KC213
GGTGGG
This sequence comes from Micromonospora sp. KC213, assembly GCF_004348325.1. Classification (GTDB taxonomy): domain Bacteria; phylum Actinomycetota; class Actinomycetes; order Mycobacteriales; family Micromonosporaceae; genus Micromonospora. The sequence continues at coordinate 7 of NZ_SMKF01000250.1, forward strand.
GAGGTCGGCCGGGTCCAGGTCGACGGGCTCAGCCACCGGGGCCGAGGTCGACTTCACCGGGGCCGAGGCGGTTGGCTTGGTCGGGATGGGGCCGCCGGTGAGGACGAGTTTGGATAGGGCGAGGAAAGCCAGTGCGGGCACGGAGGACAGCAGCCGGGAGGAGAAGCTGTCGTTGGCCACTGCGATCTGCGCGGCCAGGGACAGGGCCACCGCGGCGATCAGGATCGATAGCGGGTAGAGCACCGGGGCGTTCGGGTCGCGGCGGCGTCGACGGCGGATGACCAGCAGCGCGGCGGCGGGGGTGAGTTCGGAGATGACGGCGTTGGACCAGCCGAACCATTCCCCGGTGCCGGCGGGGGCGTGGATCATCGTCCAGTCCTTGACGTGGGTGAACGACGCGGCACCGGCCATCCCGCCGACGGCCAGGAGGATGAGAACCAGGGCGACGGCTTCCAGCCGTTCGGAGTTCAGGGCGCGGCGCACCGGGTCACCTCCTGCCCGGTTGAGTCGGACGCCGGAGCCGGCGCAGGGACCGGGCGGAGCCAGGCCCGCAGGTTGCGCAGGTAGACCGCGCCGTAGACGAAGCAGGAGACCAAGAACCCCCACTGTTCGGTGACGATCGAGTAGGTCAGCCACAGCAGCTGGGCGGCGAGGCCGACGGCCCAGCCAGTCCAGGAGCGCTTGCCGGCCAGCCACAGGCCGGTGACACCGACTGTCATCAGCAGCCAGGACCACACCTGCGGGTTCATGCGGCCCACCCCCACGCCTCGGCGTCCTCGGCGGCGATCTCGGCGTGCCGGTTGAGGGCCGCGGTGACGATGGCGTCCAGGACGGTGTCGGGGTTGCAGTAGGGGCAGGTCTGGTCGGGTTCGGTGTGGGACAGGTCCAGGCAGATGCGGCGGATCGGGCGCAGGGTGAGTCGACGGGCAGCCATCACAGGACTCCTCGTTGCGAATCGGGCAGGGTCAGCGGTGGGTGGGCTTGACGTGGACGCGGATCCACTCCGGCGGCTCACCGGTGGAGGCGATTGCTTCGGACAGGCAGCGCCACAGCGCCCACGCCTCCGACGGGGTCAGGTACATGCGGCGCCGGCCAGCGCCGACGGCGACGTAGAGATCGGCGTCGGGGGTGACCCGGACGGTGACCGGGACGGATGCCTTGTCGACATGCGGAGCACGCAGCCGGTAGAACCGGCGCGGTTCCTCGATCAGCTCGTCCGGCTCGTCGGAGTAGGGCATCCGGACCGGGGTCGACTCGGGCAGCTCGTGGGCGGTCATCGGGGGTCACCTCCGTTCGGGCCGAGGTCGAGTGCGTTGAGCAGCGACGGCGGCAGCAGCGGCGCGGCCTGCTTCGGCGGGGTGGGCCGGTAGGTGCGTCGCCCGTTGCCGTTGACCCGGGCCGCTGGGGCCGGGTCGGGGTCGGGTTCCGGCTGCACCTCGGCCGGAGCGGGAAACGTCGCGGCCATCTCGCGGATCACGTCATCGGAGACGAAGGAAAACCGCACCCGCGCCGGTTCGGGCTGGCCGTCCAGCAGCACGTAGGCGACGCCCTTGCCCGACAGCGGGATCTGATCGGCCAGTGCTCCGCGGTCCCGGGCGCCGTCGCCCAACAGGAGGTCGACGTGGCCGCGCTCGGTTAGCCCGAGGGCGATGCGCGTGGGAAACAGGTCGCGAACGGTAACGACTTCCTTGCGGGGGTCCTGGGTGGCGGCGACGACCAGAACACCGAGCCCGGCGCCCTGGGACAGCAGCAACCCCAGCAACTGGGTGATCCGGTTGCGGATCTCGCTGTCGGGCAGGTACGCCAGCAGCGCGGCGATCTCATCAATGACGACGACGATCAACGGCTCATCCACCGTCGGCGTGTGCACCCGGGCCTTGCCCCGCAGGATCTGCTGACGCGCCCGCATCCGAGCCACCGCGTCATCGAGGAGGTCGGCCATGCGGTGCCAGTCGTCATCGACATAGCGAGAGAACAACGGCCGGCCGATCGCCAGCTCCATGCCGCCCTTCGGGTCGATCGCCCACACCCGCACCAGCCCCGACCGGATACCAGCGGCAAGCGAACGGATGAGCGACCAGATCACCGAGCCCTTGCCCATCCGGGTCGCGCCACCGATCAGCACGTGGGTAGCGAGCAGCCGCAGGCAGTAGACGGCCAGGTCTTCCCGCAGCCCGAGCGGCAGCGCGGTGAAGTCCGGGCGGGTCGGCACGGGCAGCGGGGAGACGATGCGGGTCAGCGGGTCACGGCGGATGAACACCAGCCACACGTGACGAGGCCGGTCGCGGAAGCGGACCCGGTCGATCAGCCGCAGCAGCCACGCGAGGCGGCCAGAGCGGTGCGGAGCGGCGGTGCGACGACCGGAGAACACCCGGCAGTGACGAGTGCCGAACGAGTACGCCAGATCCCGCGCGGCTTTGTGATAGACCTCCGGGTTCTGGCCCTTCGGCATCCGCACCACGAGTTCATCGGTGGCGTAGGAGCAGCGCACTGACAGCAGCGTCGGGACTTTCTCGCCGCCGTCGTACTTCTTCACCAGCCCGCACAGGCTCATGACCTCGTGCCACTGACGCCGGTACACCCACAACCGCCGCCACCACGACACCAGCGGCAGAACGATCAGGCGGTGGAACGAGTCCCGGGCACGCCACCACCACATACCGCCCGCAGCGGTCACGGTGATGAGGACCAGGAGGTGAGGCCACCACCCGTGATCCCGGTAGACGTCGACGGCGAACAGGGCCAGGGCGACGACGGGCCAGGCCCGCCAGCGCTTCACCGCGAACACCGCGAGGCGCACCACTGCGACAACGGAGCGGATCAGCAGGAACAGGCCGGTGACCGTCCACACCACCGGCCAGGGCGCGGTGATTTGGAACCGGCGGAAGTTGACCAGCGGAGCGCGCACCATCACGCCACCGCCTTACGGTCGGTGCGTTGCTGCTCGGTCCAGGCTTCCGCGCAGACCTTGTGCACCGGCTTACCGGCGGGACTGCGGCAGATGGCCGGCTTCCCGCAGATCACGCAGGGGACCGGGTCGCCGGCACCCGCGCCGCGCGTCCAGTCCAGAGAAGTTGGCATGATGAACCTGCCCTTCCAGGCCGAGAGGAATTGGTTGGGCAGCGGGGCGGCCGAGCTTTCCTAGGGCCAGGGCCGCCCCGCGCCATATTCAGTAGCCGTGCCTCTTGAGCGCCTCATACGCCGCCGACAGCTCCGCCTTGGTGCAGCCGTCCATTGCGGCTTCGTACGCGGCCTTGGCCTTGTCGAACGCCGGGCTGTCGATGTCTCGATCAGCGGCGTCGGTCTCCGCCATACCGAGCTTGACCAGACGCATGACCTTGTCCTTACGCACCGGCTCCGACTCGGAGCGCTTCCGGCCGAACATCAGGCAGCCTTCCCGCGCGACTCCGCCAGGGTCTTCGGCGCCACCAGCGCGGAGGCCCGGTACGAGAACATGAGCCGCTTGGTGTTGTTGTCCACGTACGGCGTCACCGTCAGGTTCTCGAACTCCACCGGCTGGAACGCACCCACCGGCGGAACCGGCTGGTGATCGGTCAGGATCTTCACCGCCACCTCACGCGACCGTGCACCCAACTCCGGGTCCAGATCCATCACCCGGCACTGCCACACCCGCTGACCCGTCAACTTGTCCTTCGACGGCGTCCGCCGACCCGTCTTCTCGTCGTAGTCCTGCGCCTCCGCAATCGAGTCCGGCACGAACACCGCACCGTGCGGGAACACCGCCTCGAACGGCACCGAGAACCGCGTACCACCCCTGAGGGCCATCGTTGCCTCCTGTTGTTGATGCGTCTTTGACGGCGATAACCGTCTGAGCTGAGACCGACTGTACTAGTGCGACCTAGAACAGTCTAGACCTACCCTTTGATCGACCTTGCGGGAGTTCTAGGTCGCTCTGGGTAAGCTGTTCCCGTGGGAGAGGTGAACCCGAACGACCCGCGGCCTCCGTACGTGCAGATCGCGGATGACCTGCGGCGCGCGGTGCAGAACGGCGAGTACGAGCCGGGCGCAAAGCTGCCGTCCGGCCGGGAGCTGGCGAAGCAGTACGGGGTGGCGTTGATGACCGTCACCGGAGCCATCGGCCTGCTTCGGGATGAGGGCCTGGTCGAGTCCTGGCAGGGCCGGGGAGTGTTCGTCACCGACCAGCAGCGTCGGCCGGCATCTGACGTGTCGGTTCGGTTGGCCGAGCTGGCGAACATCGTGGAGAAGCAGAGCGCGGACCTGGCCGACCTCCAGGCTCGGATTGCTGCTCTGGAAGGCTCCCGCCGTACCAAGCGCTGAGCCTCGCTTGCTGTCTTTGGCATGTCGCCATGACAGCGCGTGAAAGACGGTTGCCGACAGGGTGACCAGCGATCAACCGCCGTTCATTCCATTCACAGGGCTACGGGGAGGGCCGCCGGTGAACCAGGACCGGGAACAGCTATCCGAGGAACATGCCGCGTTCGTCGCAGAGCTGCGTCACTGGCGTGAGGTCGCGGGCTACTCCCAGAAGGCCCTTGCCGGGCTGGTCGGTTACACCCCCTCGTACATCAGCAAGGTCGAAGGCGGCACCATCGTTCCGAGCCGGGACTTCGCGGAGAGCGCCGATCGAGGGTTGAAGGCCGGGCAGGCGCTCATTCGGCGTTGGCGTGACCTTCACGCTGCGGCGCAGGCTCATCCGGCGCCCACTCAGCGCAGGCCTGAGGCAGCGGTGGCCGACCCCCAGACCGCACCAGGTACGGCGCTGGTGGTGGAGCACGAGCACGCCGAACTCACGTTGGCCGACGGTGTCTACCGCACACGGGTGCGGCGGTTGCTGCGTAATGTCGGGACCGAGCCGGTCACCCGTTATCTGGTGCGCGTTGCGGTCGACCGATACCCCGGTGATCCTGAGCGCTCGAACCAGCTATACCGAAGCGACCCGCTCACCTGGGAGGAAATCAACCTCACCGCACAGTGTGCAGGCGAGCCGATGGCGTGGACGATCATGCACGACCGGGACGCCTTCAAAGAGGTCTGGTTGCAGTTCGAGAACCAGGACGGCCGATTCCCGCTCTACCCGGGCGAAGAACGGTGGATCGAGTACGTCTACACCGTCTCGGCGCACAAGTGGGGGCCATGGTGGCAGCGCGCTATCCGGCTGCCCACCCGGCGCCTGAGCCTGTCTCTCACCCTTCCCGCGGACCTCGATCCCGTCGCATGGGGTACGGAGACGTCGATGACCGCCGAGCCGTCGGCCTTCCGTACGCCGATCACGAGGGACAGCGACGGTGACAGCGTCACGTTCACCTGGGCGACCACCGAGCCGCCCCTGCACACGCGGTTCCGCATCGCGTGGCGTTTCAAGGCAGCAAACGCGAAGGAGGACCAGGTGGATACGCTCGCCCCGAGCGATCAGATGCAGCAGATCGGGATCGTGCAGGAAGGCGACCCAGTGCTGACGACCGAAACTCGCCGGTTCGACCTGCCGGCCGAGTCAGAGGATGCCCGTCGGGTCATCGCGCAGTTGTCCTCCACGATGGAGCGGGCCGCGCAGGTGCATGAGTTCGCGAAGGGCATGGGTATCGCGGCGCCGCAGATCGGGATCAGCCGGAACGCCAGTCTCGTGCGGACCCCGGACGGTCAGGTCATCACCTTGTTGAACGCGAGGGTGATCGCGGAGACTCCCGACACCGACGAGCAGTACGAGGGATGCCTGAGCTTCTTTGACGTCCGAGGGATGGTGCCCAGGCCCCGCGGCATCGAGGTCGAGCACCAGGACGTCGACGGCACTACCCGCATCACCGCTTTCACTGGGGGAGTGGCCCGCCTGGTGCAGCACGAGATCGACCACGTGTACGGCATCCTCTACCGCGCCAAGATGCGCGACGGTGTGTCTCCCATCCCCGTGTCGCAGTACAAGGGCACTGGTAAGGCATGGTCTCAGTAAGGGAGAGGCGGGAGAGGGCGGAGTCGGCCGTACGTGGGCGTAGAGCGCGCGGCTGATGACGTACCAGGTCAGTGGGAGGAATCCGTAGCGGGTTGACAGGATTGTTCACGGCAGCTTGTGCCGGACGAAACGCCGATGCCAGAGCCCGGGGTTTCCGTGTCGCTGGGATGGAAGGTGCCGCGGCGGTTGGTGGTGTCTTGTTGGCCTTGGTCGGCTCGGAGCTGCTCGCGATCTGTTGCCGAATTAGCCTGTACTAGATCAAGGCGCTCCGCGCGGCGCGGGCCGGGGCGCGGCAAACGGCTCCTGCGGAGCCGCCGCCCCGGCGCCACAGCGCCGGGGCGGAAAAGTCAGCCGGCCCGAACCCCACGCCC
>NZ_SMKF01000251.1 GCF_004348325.1 Micromonospora sp. KC213
TCAGGGCGCGGTTGCCGGGAACCCCGTACCGCCCTGGCCGGGCCGGCTGCCGCCGCCCTCACCCGCGGTGGTGTTGCCCACCCCGTTCGCCGCCGCCGTGCACGACGCCGCCGGTGAGCCGGTCGTGGTCAACGCGCGGCTGTCGGTCAGCGGCGCGCCGGCCCGGCTGACCGTCGGCACGGCCGCACCGGTCGAGATTACCGGCTGGGCCGGCCCGTGGCCGGTGGACGAACGATGGTGGGCCCCGGCAGAGGCACGCCGCCGGGCCCGGTTCCAGGTCTGCCTGGCCGACGGCACCGCCCTACTGCTGGCCGTCGAGGCCGGTCGATGGCTGGTGGAGGCGATCTATGACTGAGCAGCGTGCCGCAGCCGAGCGGCACGCTGACCTGCCGTGCCCGCTCCGACCCGTCGGAGGCTACGGACGTGATGGCGTGACTGGATCGCCGTCCGTTCCCGTTCCCGGTTCCGTGTCCACACCTGCTTCAGCTTCCGGCTCGATCAGCCGGCCGGCGGCCTCGCCGATCCATCTACGCCATCACGTCTGTAGTCGATTGGCAGTCATCCGCCTCCCCGGCGAGGGCGGAAGTCGATGGTGGGGCGGACGTCGATGGTGGAGGAGTGCCGGCCGGTGAGCTTCCACAACCCGAGGATGCCCTGGTCGGAGCTGGAGCAGGTGCTGTCCGGGCGGTCCGGCAAGGAACGGCCCCGGGGCGAGCGGCACCTGCACGTGGTCGACCCGCTCGCGGTCGACGCCGACGGCGGCGACGCCCCCGCCTGGAGCCGCACCCGACAGCACTACCAGGCGCCCGAGCTGCCCCGTCCCGACGGCGTGGTGCCCTACGCCGAGCTGCACGCGCACAGCAACTTCAGTTTCCTCGACGGGGCCAGCCATCCCGAGGAACTGGCCGAGGAGGCCGCCCGGCTGGGGCTCACCGCCCTCGCCGTCACCGACCACGACGGGTTCTACGGCGTGGTCCGCTTCGCCGAGGCGGCCCGGGCGCTGCACCTGCCGACGGTCTTCGGCGCGGAACTCTCCCTCGGGCTGCCCGGCCCGCAGAACGGCGAACCCGACCCGCTCGGCCGGCACCTGCTGGTGCTCGCCCACGGGCACGAGGGGTACGCCCGGCTCGCCGCCACCATCTCCCGGGCCCAGCTGCGCGGCGGGGAGAAGGGCCGCCCGGTCTACGGCGAACTGGAGGAGGTCGCCGCCGAGCTGCGCGACCACGTGTTGGTGCTGACCGGCTGCCGCAAGGGGCACGTGCCGGCGGCGCTGCTCACCGAGGGCGTCGACGCGGCGGCCCGGGAACTGGACCGGCTGACCGCGCTCTTCGGCGCGGAGACGGTGGCGGTGGAGCTGACCGACCACGGGCATCCGGTCGACGCCGACCGCAACGACGCCCTGGCCGAGCTGGCCGCCACGGCCGGGCTGCCCACGGTGGCCACCAACAACGTGCACTACGCCACCCCGGGGCGACGCCGGCTGGCCACCACCCTCGCGGCGGTACGGGCCCGACGCAGCCTCGACGAGATCGACGGCTGGCTGCCCGCAGCGGCCACCGCCCACCTGCGCAGCGGCGCGGAAATGGCCGCCCGGCTCGCCGCGTACCCGGGTGCGGTGGCGCGGGCCGCCGAGTTCGGCGCGGAGCTGGCCTTCGACCTGCAACTGGTCGCGCCGCGACTGCCGGCGTACCCGGTGCCGCCCGGGCACAGCGAGATGAGCTGGTTGCGGCACCTGACCATGGCCGGCGCCCGGGAACGCTACGGCCCGCCGCAGGCGCACCCCGAGGCGTACGCGCAGCTGGAACACGAGCTGCGGATGATCGACGAGCTCGGCTTCCCCGGCTACTTCCTGGTGGTCTACGACATCGTCACGTTCTGCCGCGAGCAGGACATCTACTGCCAGGGCCGGGGGTCGGCGGCGAACTCGGCGGTCTGCTACGCGCTGCGGATCACCAACGTGGACGCGGTCCGGCACCGGCTGCTCTTCGAACGCTTCCTCGCCCCCGAACGCGACGGCCCGCCCGACATCGACGTGGACATCGAGTCCGACCGCCGGGAGGAGGTGATCCAGCACGTCTACGCCCGGTACGGCCGGGAGCACACCGCCCAGGTCGCCAACGTCATCTCGTACCGGCCCCGGTCGGCGGTGCGGGACGTGGCCAAGGCGTTCGGGTTCTCCCCCGGCCAGCAGGACGCCTGGAGCAAGCAGATCGACCGGTGGGGTTCGGTCGCCACGGTGGACGTGGCGGACATCCCCGAGCAGGTGGTCGCGTACGCCAACGAGGTGCAGACGTTCCCCCGGCACCTGGGCATCCACTCCGGCGGGATGGTGATCTGCGACCGGCCGGTGATCGAGGTCTGTCCGGTGGAGTGGGGGCGGATGCCCGGCCGCAGCGTGCTGCAGTGGGACAAGGACGACTGCGCGGCCGTCGGGCTGGTCAAGTTCGACCTGCTCGGCCTCGGCATGCTGTCGGCGTTGCACTACGGCTACGACATGATCGGGATGAGCCTGGACCTGGGTGACATGACGCTGGACGACCCCGAGGTCTACGAGATGCTCTGCCGGGCCGACTCGGTCGGGGTGTTCCAGGTGGAGAGCCGGGCCCAGATGGCCACCCTGCCCCGGCTGAAGCCCCGCGAGTTCTACGACCTGGTGGTGGAGGTGGCGCTGATCCGGCCCGGCCCGATCCAGGGCGGCTCGGTGCACCCGTACATCCGGCGCCGCAACGGCCAGGAACCGGTGACGTACCCGCACCCGCTGATGCGCAACGCGTTGGAGAAGACCCTGGGTGTGCCGCTGTTCCAGGAGCAACTCATGCAGCTCGCCATCGACCTGGCCGGCTTCGACGCGGCCGGGGCCGACCAGCTGCGCCGGGCGATGGGGGCGAAGCGGTCGGTGGAGCGGATGGCGCAGCTCGCCGACCGGCTCTACGCCGGGATGGCCGCGCGGGGCATCACCGGCGAGCTGGCCGACGACGTCTATCGCAAGCTGACCGCGTTCGCCAGCTACGGTTTCCCGGAGAGCCACGCGATGAGCTTCGCCTACCTGGTCTACGCCAGCTCCTGGCTCAAGCGCTACCATCCGGGGCCGTTCCTGGCCGCGCTGCTCAACGCCCAGCCGATGGGCTTCTACTCGCCACAGACCCTGGTGGACGACGCCCGTCGGCACGGCGTCGAGGTACGCCGGCCGGACGTCAACGCCAGCGGCGTGAAGGCCGTCCTGGAGTCCACCCCGGCCACCCGGTGGGGGAGTCAGCCGGGGGAACCGTCGCACGAGTGGGGCCTGGGCGGGCCGGCCGTCCGGCTCGGGCTGTCGAGCGTGCGTACCCTCGGCGATCCGGTGGCCGAACGGATCGAGGCGGAGCGGACGGCGCACGGGCCGTACCGTGACCTGCCGGACCTGGCCCGGCGGGTCGGGCTCACCGCCGCGCAGCTGGAGGCGCTGGCCACCGCGGACGCCTTCGCCTGTTTCGGGTTGACCCGGCGGCAGGCCCTCTGGGCCGCCGGCGCCGCGGCCCAGGACCGGCCCGACCGGCTGCCCGGCACGGTCACCGGCACGGCGGCGCCCACCCTGCCCGGGATGGAGGCGGTGGACCGGCTCGTCGCCGACGTCTGGGCCACCGGGCTGTCCCCGGAGAACCACCCGGCCCGGTTCATCCGGGAGCGGCTGGACACCCTCGGCGCGGTGCGGATCGCCCGGCTCGGCCAGGTGGAACCCGGCCGGCGGATCCGGGTGGGCGGGATCGTCACCCACCGGCAGCGACCGGCGACCGCCGGCGGGGTCACCTTTCTCAACCTGGAGGACGAGACGGGGATGCTCAACGTCACCTGTTCCCCCGGGCTGTGGCAGCACTACCGCCGGACGGCCCGCACCAGCGCGGCGCTGGTGGTGCGCGGCCGGTTGCAGCGGCACGAGGGCGTCACCAGCCTGATCGCCGACCGGCTGGACGCGATTGAGCCCCCGGTGAGCCCGGCGTCCCGGGATTTCCGCTGAGCCGGGTGATCCACATTACAGTTTCCCGAGTCGGGAAGCGGGAGACTTCCGGACACGCGCGGGCAGAGTGGCCCGCTCGGGCAAGGGGGTGTCCATGACCTTCAGCATGCGTACCGGTGGGGTGGCGAACACCCGGCGGACCCGGCTGGCGGCCGGCTGGTCGCCCGTCCAGGGCGCGGAGCTGCGCGAGTACCAGGTGACCGACGGCCCGGTGGCCAACGCCCAACGGTCCCGTGCGGAGGAGGACCCGGCCGGCGGCGGGGAGTCCTGACCGGCGGGTCGTACCGCCTGCGGGGGGTCGGTGGCGCGGTTGACTAGGCTCGACCGGGTGGAGCACACCACCGGGTTCACCGGGCCGCCGCTGACCCCCCGTACCGCTGTCATCTGGTCGGTCCTCGCCGCCGAGCTGGCCCGACGCGACGGTGACCAGCTCACCGTGCTCGACGTCGGCGGCGGGACGGGCGGCTTCGCCGTCCCGCTCGCCCGGGCCGGCCACCGGGTCACCGTGGTCGACGCCAGCCCCGACGCGCTCGCCGCGTTGACCCGCCGGGCCGCGGAGGCCGGCGTCGCCGACCAGGTACGCGCCGTGCAGGGCGACGGTGACGCGCTCGGCGGGCTGGTCGAACCGGCCGGCGCGGACCTGGTGCTCTGCCACTCGGTGCTGGAGGTGGTCGACGACCCGGCGCCGGTGGCCGCCGCGCTCGCCGCCGCGCTGCGCCCCGGCGGCGCGGCCAGCGTGCTGGTCGCCGGCCGGGCCGCCGCCGTGTTGAGCCGGGCGATGAACGGCCACCTGGACGTGGCCGCCGCGCTCGCCGCCGCTCCGGCCGGCTCCGCCGGGACGCGGGACACCCTGCGCCGGCGCTTCGACTCCGACAGCGCCGCCGCGCTGCTGGGCGCCGCCGGGCTCACCGTGGAGGAGATCCACGGGATACGCGTCCTCGCCGACCTGCTTCCCGCCACGGTGGCCGACGGTCAGCCGGCTGCCCTGGTCGAGCTGGAACGGGCCCTGGCCGCCCGCTCGCCGTACCGGGAACTCGCCGCCCAACTGCACCTGTTCGCCCGCCGCCCGGCATGACCGACCCGCGGCGACCCCCGACCGGGCCGGCGCCCGCCGCGCCTGTCCCCGACGGTGGTCCGCTGGCGGTCGTGCCACCCCGCTACGGCGGTGGCAGCCTCGCCGACGTGGTGCCCAGCGCGCTGGCCGTGCTCGGCGTGCCTGGCGCGGTCGACCTGCTCGGCCTGGCACCTCGGCTGGCCGGGGTACGCCGCGTCGCGGTGCTGCTCGTCGACGGTCTCGGCTGGTACCAGATCCCCGCCGCCGCGCCGTACGCCCCGATCCTGGCCGGGCTGGCCGCCACGGCCGGCCGGCCACTGACCGCCGGTTTCCCGTCCACCACCCCGACCAGCCTGGCGAGCCTCGGCGCGGGCGTCGCTCCCGGGGCGCACGGGGTGCTCGGCTTCACCGTCCGGGTACCCGGCACCGACCGGGTGCTCAACCACATCGACTGGGCCGGTGACCCGGAGCCGCTGCGCTGGCAGCCGGTCCGCACCCAGTGGGAACGGGCCCGCGCGGCCGGGGTGGCGGTGACCGTCGTCAGCCGCCCCGAGTTCGCCGGCAGCGGGCTGACCCTGGCCGCCAACCGGGGCGGCGACTACCGGGGCGCGGCCGGGGTGGACGCCTTGGCCACCACGATGCTCGCCGCGCTGGCCGCCGGCCCCGGCCCGACCCTGGTCTCCGGCTATCACCCGGACCTGGACCGGCACGGCCACCTCAGCGGGGTGGACTCGATGCCCTGGCGGGCCGCCGCCGCCGAGGTGGACGCGCTGCTCGCCCGGCTCGTCGACGGCCTGCCGGCGGACGCCGCGCTGCTGGTCACCGCCGACCACGGCCAGCTCGACGTGCCCGCCGCGCACCGGATCGACCTGGACACCGATCCCCGGCTGCGCGCGGGCGTGCGGGTGGTCGCCGGTGAGCCCCGGGTGCGCTACCTGCACGTCGCGCCGGGAGCGCTCGACGACGTGCGGGCCGCCTGGGCGGCGGTGCTCGGGCCGGCCGCCCGGGTGCAGACCCGGGAGGAGGCGGTGGCCGCCGGCCGGTTCGGGCCGGTGTCGCCGGACCACCTGGGCCGCGTCGGCGACCTGGTGGTCACCTGCGCCGGCACGTACGCGCTGCTCGCCAGTCGTTCCGAACCGCCGGCGGTGTCCCGGCTGGTGGCCTACCACGGTGCGGACACCGCCGCCGAGATGACCGTCCCGCTGCTGGTCGTCCGGGGCTGACCCACCCCACTATCGCCC
>NZ_SMKF01000252.1 GCF_004348325.1 Micromonospora sp. KC213
CCCCGCCCGGCCCCCCGGCGGGAACTGGGCTCGAGCGATGTTGTCCGCGTCGCGCATGCACTGCCTCCGGGCTCGTACGTGATCTGATGACCATCCGGGCCGGACCCCCTGTCCGCCCCGTCCCCCGTACCGGGACGAAAGTAGGACCGCCGCCCATGCGCCACAACGGGACGCGCACGCCTGGCCACGCCAAGTCACATATGTGACACAAGGCTGGTCCGGAAGACGATCGCGCCGAATCGGCACATCGTGCGTGACACGTAACAGCCGACCCCGTCGACCGCTACCCTTCTGCCACGAACGGGCGAAGAGGGTTCGCCCGGCGTACCCGAACCCGCGTCCGCGCCCGGGGAGGCGAGGGCGCCCTTCCCCGGGGGGGCACATGAACCGACCACCGACCGGCGGTGTGACCGGACCGTTCGACTCCCCGTCCTCCGGCCCGGCCTTGCCTGGTGCGACGGCTTCCTACCCGGCCCACCGTCCGGCGGCGGGGAAACCGAGGCGGAGTCGTCTCGCCGTCTCACTCACGATCGCCGCGGCGCTCCTGCTCTGTGCCGGCGGCACGGCGGCCTACCTGACCCTGCGCGACCGCGAGGACGGTTCCGGCGCGGCGGAACCGTCGGTGGCGGTGGACAACTTCCTCAGCGCCGTCTACCAGGAACGGGACGCGCAGAAGGCGGCCGGTTTCGTCTGCGCGGCCTCGCGGGACCAGCAGAAGATCGCTGCCAAGGTCGCCGAGGTCGACAAGTACGCCGCGGGGAACCCCAACCCGCGCTTCCGGTGGGCCACCCCGCGGGTGGACAACCAGATCGGGGACCGGGCCACGGTCAGCGCGCGGGTCGTCATGACCACCGCCGACGAGAAGATCGCCGAACAGGCGCTGCGCTTCACCGTCGTACGGGAGAGGGGCTGGTGGGTCTGCGAGGTGGCCTGACGCCGCCGGGTGGATAGGCTCGACCGGTGCGAGCAGCTGAGTCCCCGGCGCAGCCGGCCGGTGCCGGATGGCCGTCGCGTCTGCACGTGGTGACCGGCAAGGGCGGCACCGGCAAGACGAGCGTGGCGGCGGCCCTGGCGCTGGCCCTGGCCGCCGACTGCCGGCGCACCCTGCTGGTCGAGGTGGAGGGGCGGCAGGGCATCGCCCAACTTTTCGGGACCGACCCCCTGCCGTACGAGGAGCGGCACCTGACCGACGCGCCCGGCGGTGGCGAGGTGCGCGCCCTGGCGGTGGACGCCGAGGAGGCGCTGCTCGAGTACCTCGACATGTTCTACCGGCTCGGGGCGGCCGGGCGGGCGCTGCGCAAGCTCGGCGCGATCGACTTCGCCACCACCATCGCCCCCGGCCTGCGGGACGTGCTGCTCACCGGCAAGGTGAAGGAGGCGACCACGCGCACCAGCGGCCAGCGCCGCACGTACGACGCGGTGGTGCTGGACGCCCCGCCCACCGGGCGGATCGGCCGCTTCCTCAACGTCACGGCGGAGACCGCCCGGCTGGCGAAGGTCGGCCCGATCAAGACCCAGAGCGAGGGGGTCGCCGCGCTGCTGCGCTCCCCGATGACCGCGGTGCACGTGGTGACGCTGCTGGAGGAGATGCCGGTCCAGGAGACCGTCGACGCGATCGGCGAGCTGACCCAGCTCGGTTTCCCGGTGGGGCGGGTGATCGTCAACAGCACCCGGCCGCCGCTGCCGGTGGGTCGGGAGGTCACCGCGGCGGAGCTGCGGCGCGGGCTGCTCGCCGCCGGGTTGCCCGTCGACCGGGCGACGGTGACCGGACTGGCCGACGAGGCGCGGGACCAGCAGGTCCGCCGCGAGCTGGAGGATTCGCTCCGGGCCGATCTGGTGGAGCTGGGGCTGCCCATGGTCGAGCTGCCGTTGCTGCCCGACGGGGTGGACCGGGCCGGGTTGGTGACGCTCGCCGAGGTGCTCGGCCGGACCGATTGACTCACACCTGCCGTCGGCTCCGGCGCACGGCCGGCAGCGGCCCGATACGCTCGATTGGTGCCTTCCGAAGACGCGGCGCCACGGCTGGACGTCGACCAGATCCTCGCCGACCCCGGTGTACGGATCGTCGTGTGCTGCGGTGCCGGTGGCGTGGGTAAGACCACGACGGCGGCGGCGCTCGCGCTGCGGGCGGCCGAACAGCACGGCCGGCGCACGGTGGTGCTCACCATCGACCCGGCACGCCGGCTGGCCCAGTCGCTCGGCCTGACCGAGCTGGACAACACCCCCCGCCAGGTCAAGGGGATCGACGTCGAGGCCAGCGGCGGCGAACTGCACGCGATGATGCTGGACATGAAGCGCACGTTCGACGACGTGGTGCTTCAGCACACCGATCCGGCGAAGGCGGCGGAGATCTTCGCCAACCCCTTCTACCAGGCGATGAGTTCCACCTTCGCCGGCACGCAGGAATACATGGCGATGGAGAAGCTGGGTCAGTTGCACGCCCGTGGCGAGTGGGACCTGATCGTGGTGGACACCCCGCCGTCCCGCTCCGCGCTGGATTTCCTGGACGCCCCGGCCCGGCTCTCCCGTTTCCTCGACGGCCGAATGCTGCGGCTGCTGCTCGCGCCGGCCCGCACCGGCGGGCGGAGCATGTTCACCTTCGTCACCGCCGGCTTCGGGATGTTCTCCAAGGTGGTGCAGAAGGTGCTCGGTGCCCAGCTGCTCACCGACCTGTCCGGCTTCGTGGCCGCGCTGGACTCGATGTTCGGCGGGTTCCGGCAGCGGGCCGAGCAGACGTACCGCATCCTGCAGGCCCGGGAGACGGCGTTCCTGCTGGTCGCGGCGCCCGAGTCGGACGCGGTCCGGGAGGCGGCCTACTTCGCGGGGCGGCTGCGTGAGGAGCGGATGCCGCTGGCCGGCCTGGTCCTCAACCGGGTGCACCGGCCGGTGGTGGAGTTGGACGCGGCGGCGAGTCTGGCGGCGGCGGAGCGGCTGGTGGAGTTGGGTGGCCACGAGGTGACCGTCGACGTGCTGCGCGCGCACGCGGCACTGGCCCGGCAGGCGGTACGCGAGCGACAGGTGGCGGCCCGGTTCACCGAGGCGTTCCCGTTGGTGCCGGCGGTGTCGGTTACCGCGCAGCCCGCCGACGTGCACGACGTCGACGGGCTACGGACGATCGGCGCGGCGATCAGCCGGCCGTGAGGCACGGCGGTCAGTTCGCGGCGGTCACCAGAATCTTGTCTTTGCCGGACTTGTCCTTGGCGTTCTTCTTCATCGCGGCCTCGAACATCTTGCGCCAGCTCGTCACCTGGGGGTGACGGCGGAGCAACGCCCGGCGTTCGCGTTCGGTCATGCCACCCCACACCCCGAACTCGATCCGGTTGTCGAGCGCGTCGGCCAGGCACTCGTACCGAACTGGGCAGCTCCGGCAGATCCTTTTCGCCACGTTCTGTTCGGCGCCCTGTACGAACAACGCGTCCGGGTCCCCGTTCTGACACGCCGCCAGTGACGGCCAGTCAGCGATCATGCCCATGTGTACACGTCCCCCCTTGCAGTACCTACCGACTCGTGCGACCAGCCGTCGTTCTCCCCCCGGTCGTCCGGCCCGTTCCTTCCCCAAGGAGGCACGGACGACGTGTGGCCAGGTCGCCGCCACCATCATGCTCTGTAGTCGCCTGATTACGCAACGTTGTCGGCAAAATCCATCATTCCGGACACTCCCGGCTTCCCGGGCCTTCGCTCGCCGCTTACCCCGCCGAAGTACGTGAAAACGCTGCGCCACTCCACCGATCGGGTGGAGACTCACGCCGGGTCACTCGCAACCACGAACCGGGGGTCGTGCGTTTAGCACAACGAGGGTCGCGCGCGCAGGAAATGGGGAAAGAACGCCCCGGCGGCCCTCGTTCCCTACTCGCGTACCCTGTCGAGGTGACCTGGATGCGGAAACGTGACCACAATGTCTTTACCAACGCCGCATCGCTACTCGTCTGTGGCCTCTTGGCCGGTGTGGTGGTCGCGGCGGCGGCCTTCCCTGCGGTGGCGATGTCCGGACTGGCCGCGAAGGCCGGCGCGGAGACCTTCGGCGCGCTGCCGAAGGAGTTCAACGCCGCCCGCCCGCCGCAGATCAGCTACCTGCTCGCCGCCGACGGCAAGACCCCGCTGGCGAGCATGTACGACGAGAACCGCCGGGAAGTCAAGTTCGAGGACATCGCCCCGGTCATGCGCCAGGCGACCATCGCCGCCGAGGACCACGACTTCTACAAGCACAACGGCGTCGACCTCACCGGCATCGCCCGCGCCTTCGTCAACAACCAGTCCGGCGCCAACTCCCAGCAGGGCGCCTCGACGCTGACCATGCAGTACGTCCGGCTGGCCATCGCGTACTCGGCGAGCCACCCGGCGGACGTGGTCGCCGCGACCGAGGACACCGGTACCCGCAAGTTGCGCGAGATGTCGCTGGCCATGCAGGTCGACAAGGAGTTCCCCAAGGACGAGATCCTGACCCGGTACCTCAACCTCGCCGCCTTCGGAAACGGCGCGTACGGCATCTTCGCCGCCAGCCAGGTCTACTTCGGCAAGCCGCCCAGCAAGCTCAAGCTGGAGGAGGCGGCGATGCTGGCCGGCATGGTCAAGGCCCCGACCCAGAACGACCCGACCACCGCCAGCGGCAAGCCGCGCGCGCTGGAACGGCGCAACTACGTCATCGACAACATGGTCAAGACCGGCGCGATCACCCAGCAGGAGGCGGACGCCGCCAAGGCGCTGCCGATGGTGGTGAAGGACAAGCGCACCCCGAACGGCTGCGTGGCCACCAACAAGAAGGGCTGGGGCTTCTTCTGTGACTACTTCTACCGCTGGTGGATGCAGCAGGAGACGTTCGGCTCGACCACGTACGACCGGGAGCGGCGGCTGAAGAGCGGCGGCTACACCATCACCACCACCCTCGACGTGCAGGCGCAGGACGGCGCCGACAAGGCCGTGCGCAACCACCTGAGTGAGAACAGCAAGGCTGCCCGCATGGTGGCCGTGGTGGAGCCGGGCACCGGCCGGGTGCGGGCGCTCGCGGTGAACCGGAACTTCAAGCTCGACGACCCGAAGAAACCGCAGAACAAGTTGTCGAGCGACCCGAAGAAGGCCAAGAAGAAGATCCGGGGCAACTACCCGAACACGGTGAACCCGCTGCTCACCGGCGGCCAGGGGATCACCGGCTACCAGGCCGGCTCGACCTTCAAGATCTTCACGGTGGTGGCGGCGCTGGAGAAGGGCGTCCCGCTCAGCTACACGATCAACTCGCCGGATACCTTCCGGTCGAAGTACATCATCGCGCCCGGCCCGGCGGCCTGCCCCGGCACCAACTTCTACTGCCCGAGCAACGCCAGCAAGAGCATGGCCGGCGTGCACAACATGTGGAGCGGCTTCGGGCAGTCGGTGAACACCTTCTTCGTCTCCCTCCAACAGCAGGTCGGCGCCGAGAACGTGGTCAAGGCCGCCAAGAAGCTCGGCATCACCTTCCGCTCCCAGGAGGACCTGACGCTGGAGCGGGGCGCCAACCAGTGGGGCGCGTTCACCCTCGGCGTGTCGCAGACCACGCCGCTGGAGTTGGCCAACGCCTACGCCACCCTCGCCGCCGACGGCAAGTACTGCGAGCCGATCCCGGTGCAGCAGATCAAGGACCCGGACGGCGAGAAGCTCGACATCGCCAACCCGAAGTGCGAGCAGCGGGTCAGCACCGAAGTGGCCCGCGCCGCGGTGGACGCCGCCCGCTGCCCGGTCGGTGACCGGTCCTCCACCTCCCGCTGCAACGGCGCCACCGCGCGTGAGGTCAAGAACGTCGTCGACGCTCCGGTCGCCGGCAAGTCCGGCACCACCGACAGCGAGAAGACCTCCTCGCTGGTCGCGATGACCAAGCAGTACGCGGTGGCCGGCATCATGGCCGACCCGGACTGGCCGCAGACCAACCAGCGGATGGGACACAAGGAGCTGACCGGCATCAACCCGGCGGTTCAGGAAACGCTACGGGACGCGATGAAGGGGAAGGAACGGATCAACTTCACCCCGCCCGGCAGCAAGATCATTAACGGTGACCAGCGGTCCATCCCCGGCGTGAAGTGCGAGTCGGTGGACACCGCACGGTCCCGGATCAGGGGCGCCGGCTTCGAGGTGGTCGTCTCCGACACCCGTGTCCCCTCGGAGTGCCCCGCCGGCCAGGTGGCCGGCACCAGCCCCAGCGGCCGCACCATCAAGGGCGGCGTGGTCACCATCGAGATCAGCAGCGGTGGTGGCGGCACGCCGGAGAGCCCTGGCACCGGCCCCGGCGGTGGGCCAGGCAACCCGCCGCCCCCCAGAGG
>NZ_SMKF01000253.1 GCF_004348325.1 Micromonospora sp. KC213
CCGTCGCCCCGGCCGACCCCCACCGGGTACCGCGCCGCCCCGGCGGGTCGGCATAGGCGGGCTGTGGCGGCGGGGCCTGGCCGGCCGTACCGCCGTCCTGTGGGTCCTCTGGGTGGTGATCACGTTCTCGTTCTACGGCTTCTTCACCTTCATGCCGACCCTGCTATACGCGGACGGGCTCACCATCGCGAAGAGCTTTACCTACTCGATCGTGATCTACCTGGCCCAGATCCCCGGCTACTACTCTGCCGCCGCGCTCAACGATCTGCTGGACCGCAAGTGGACGATCGCCCTGTACCTCGGCGGCGGTTCGGTGGCCGCGTACCTGCTATCCGGGTCGGATATCTCCGCGCAAGTGATGGTCTTCGGCGGATTGCTCTCCTTCTTCATGAACGGTGTCTACGCCGCGATCTACGCGTACACCCCCGAGCTGTACCCGACCGCGGTCCGAGCGCGGGGCATGGGCACCGCGTCGGCGGTCGGCCGCATCGGCGGGATCTCCGCGCCGATCCTGATCGGGACGACCTATCCGGTCATCGGCTTCGACGGTGTCTTCCTGATCACCACGGGAGCGCTCGCCGTCGGTGTGGCGGTGGTCCTGATCTTCGGAGTGTCCACCAGGGGGCGGGCGCTGGAGGAGATCAGCGACGGTCGATCGGCGACCGGACCCGCACCGGACGGGCCGGCACCGGTGGTCCCCGGCCCCCAGACCGTGACCGGTGCACCCGGCCCCGTCGCTGTCGGCAAAGAAAGAAGGAGTCCCCGTGTCGGCCCGAGATGAGCGGAAGACCTGGCTGTTGGTCAACGCGACCGTGCTGGATCCGGTCGCCGGTACCCTGACGCCGGACCGTCGTGTCCTGGTCGTCGACGGGCTGATCGCCGAGGTGGGCGACGCCGAAGTGCGGCACGGGAAGGCGCCGGTGGTTGACCTGGAGGGGGCCACCCTGATGCCCGGACTCATCGACGGCCACGTGCACGTCACGGCGGCCACGGCAGACCTGTCCGCACTGCCGGACCTGTCGCACTACTACGTGGGGGCACACGCGTCCCGGGCGCTGCACGACATGCTGATGCGCGGCTTCACAACGGTCCGCGACTGCGGCGGCGCGGACCACGGCCTCGCCGACGCCATCGCCGATGGCCTCGTCACCGGGCCCCGGCTGTTCTTCGCCGGCAAGGCGCTCTCCCAGACCGGGGGCCACGGCGACGTACGACGTCCCGGCCGCAACGTCGGGACCGTCGCGTACTGCTGCCCCGACTTCGGTCGGGTGTGCGACGGCGTCGCAGAGTGCCGCCGCGCGGCCCGCGACGAACTCCGCAAGGGGGCGCACCACATCAAGATCATGCTGGGCGGCGGGGTCACCTCGCCGACCGACCGGATCGAGGCCACCCAGTTCGCACTGGACGAGATCACCGCCATCGTGGCCGAGGCCCGCGCGGCGGGGCGGTACGTCGCCGGCCACGCGTACACGGCGGAGGCGATCAACCGAGGGCTGGAGTGCGGGGTACGGAGCATTGAACACGGCAACCTGCTCGACGACAGCAGCGTCGCACTGTTCCGTGCCACCGGAGCCTACCTGGTCCCCACCCTGGTCACCTACCAGGCCATCGCTCGGGACGGCCGGGCCGCCGGCATACCGGAGCACGTCCACCGCAAGGTGTACGACGTGCTCGACGCGGGCCTGGGGGCGTTGGAGACCGCGCACCGGGGTGGCGTCAACATCGTCTTCGGCACCGACCTGCTGGGTGGGATGCAGCGCCACCAGCTCGACGAGTTCCAGTTGCGGCGGGAGGTGCTGAGGCCGCTCGACATCATCCGCTCGGCCACCTCCACCGCCGCCGCGATGCTCGGCGCGGAGGGCACCCTGGGGGTGATCGTTCCGGGTGCGTACGCCGACCTGATCGCGACGGACGGCAATCCGCTGGAGCACCTGGGGGTGCTCGCCGAGCCGGCCAAGTACCGCCGGTTGCTCATGGCGGCGGGGCGTTTGCTGGCGGGACCACAGGCCCGCTGAGCAGGGCGGAACCCCACACTGTCGTGGTACCCCCGGGATTGCGTCGCCGACCCGGGGGCGAGCACCGGCCGTCCCGGACCGGTACCCGGTACGGCGGGGTCAGCGCAGTCGTCGGGCGGACACCGCCCCTGGCTCTTCCGACGAATCGCTGTCGGTCAGCGCAGCCGGTCCTTGGCCTTGTAGTACGCCCCGGCGAAGGTCAGGAACCCAACGTTGACAAGAATCGACAACACACGGTTGTCGACCGACGCCCTCGCGGCCTTGTCACCGATCGTCAAGAACCGGAAACGCGGGTCAGGCTTCTTAGTTTTTCGGCCCTTGTGGAGGGTTGGCTGCTCGGCGGCTGCTCGTCCGACGAGCATTCCCTACTCCCAGCCCGTCCGGTGAGGTTCGGGTTGGTCCGGTCTGGTCCTGGCTGCGCCGACTGGGTCGACCGGCGATCCCATCGATGAATATCGATGCGAGTGCCCGCGTTCGCGGCCCGCCACGACCGGTCGGCTGAGTCCTCGAGTGATCTACGCCTTGATCGGCCCCACGCCCGCCGGCCGTAAGCGAGGGCGGATCCGAGGCTTCTGTAGGCGTTACCTCGGGGCTTTATCGCCGACTCGGGCGGTGATGTCCCAACGGTCCTTGTGCGGCCACCGCGACGAAATTCTGCTCATGGACGTCGCGAAAAGGCCCCCTCCTCGACCACCCCGGCACTGGCCGCAGCGACTGGGTGGTTGACGAGGCACTCAATCCGCTGCTGGATTCACCCCGCCGCCGCAGGCGTACCCACCGGTCACCCACCTGCGCGGGCTGGCCGGGCACGTCGTGCTCGGTCTGGTAGTAGCCGCCACCGTGGAGGCCGGCTGGGCACTGCTGCGCCGGCGACCCTGAACCCAGCACCCCGCGCCGGCAGCCGTCAGTTCCCCGGGCAACGCGCCTGCACGGCCGGTCATGATCCTGTCGTTCGGCTACCTGATTCCTCGTCAGGCACTGCGGCTGGTCACCCTGTTGGCCCGCGGTGGGCGCGCCAACGCGGTCGAGGTGCTCGTGCTGCGGCACCAGGTCGCGGTACTGCGCCGGCTGGATCTGGAACCGGCCGACCAGGCGGTGCTGGCTGGTCTGTCGAGGCTGTTGCCGCAGGCTCGGTGGTCGGCGTTCTTCGTCACCCCGGCCACGTTGTTGCGCTGGCATCGCAACCTGATCGCGCGGCGGCGGACGTACCCGAGGCAGCGGCGGGGTCGCCCACCGGTCACGGCCGAGGTGCGTCAGTTGGTGCTGCGGCTGGCTCGGGGACAACCCGACCTGGGGATGTGCGCGTATCCAGGGCGAATTGGCCAACCTGGGCTACCGGCTGGCAGGTAGCACGGTCTGGGCGATCCTGACCAGGGCCGGCGCCGGTCCGGCGCCGAGACGGGTGAGACCGACGTGGAGCCAGTTCCTCACCACGCAGGCCAAGGCCATTCTGTCCTGCGCACGCTTCGGGCAATGCGGCGGAAGGGGTTGACCCTGACCCTGCGTCAGGGTTGGAGCCTTGTCACATGACGAACGACATCACCTCCTCGGCTCGGCTCGCTCCGCCGGTGGGAGGATTCGAGGAGATCGACGGCCGCCGTGTTTTCGTGCATCGGTCGGGCAGCGGCGGGCCGGGCGTTGTGTTTCTGCCGGGCGCGAGCGCGGTCGGCCTGGACTATTTCGGCGTCCAGCAGAGGGTTTCGCAGTTCACCACCGCTGTGGTGTACGACCGCGGCGGCACGGGCTACAGCGACCCGCTCCCGCTGCCGCGCACCGCCGCCGCGGTCGCCACAGAACTGCACGAACTCCTGCGCGCCCAGAACATCGCCGCGCCATACGTGCTGGTGGCGCACTCCCTCGGCGGCTTCTACGCGCATCGGTTCGCGCAGTTGTACCCGCCGGACGTGGCCGGGCTGGTCTGGTTGGACGCCCTCCACCGCGACTGGGACGACTTCATGCCTCCTGCGGCGAGTCTGGCCGCGGTTGAGCGGATGGCGCCTGATCGGGAGCAACTCGAACAGATGCGCCCGGCCCTGCGCGAGATGCGCGGCGAGTTGTACGCGAACTACCCGGAGCACGTGCGGCAGGCGCTGATCGATGCCAAGGTGAGTGACGAATGGATCCACGTCGGCGTCGCCGAGCGCGGCAAGCTGGCCGAACTCGCCGCCGAGCTGCGGGCCGGGCCGAACATTCCCGACGTCCCGGTGGTCGCTCTCACCGTGGTGGGCACCGACCCCGCCCAGCAGGCGCTGACGTCGGAGCGGACATTGCAAGAGATGCATGACGGCAAGACGAGAATGGACGCGGCCCTGGTGAGCGCGGTCTCGCACGGGGAACAACGCATCCTCTCCGACACCAGCCACCACCGGCTCTGCTTTGACCGCCCCGATGCCGTGGTGCAGGCGATCCGCGACGTCGTCGACCGGGCGGTCCGCCCCTAGACTCGATCCGGCCAGTTTCTCGAAGCCTGAAGGAGGACGGTGCTCACGATCAGCCAACTCGCGGCGACCGCCGGCGTGACCGTGCGCACCGTCCGCCACTACCACCACGTCGGCCTGCTGCCCGAACCCGCACGCGACGCCTCCGGCTACCGCCGCTACAGCGCACAAGCGGCGGTCGACCTCATCCGGATCAGGACCCTCGCCGACGCCGGTGTGCCACTGGCCCATATCGACGCGCTGTTGCACGCACAGCCAACCGAATTCGCCTCGGCCATCACCTACATCGACGTCGAGCTGCAGCGCAAGATCGACCAGCTCACCGATTACCGCCGCCGGATCGCTGAATTGGCCAGCGGTGAAAGGCTTGTCCTGCCTCCCGAGGTGGTCGCCATCCTGGACCGGATGCGCAGTCTTGGGGTCAGCGAACGGAGGATACGAGCCGAGCGCGACTCGTGGATCCTGATGCAGGCACTGGATTCGCACGTCATGCCGCAGCGGATACGGGACAAGAACGCCAGCTTCGACGACCCCGAGACGATGCGCCTGTATCTCGCCTGTGACCAATCAGTCGACTGGGATCCGCACGATCCACGCCTGGACCGGCTCATCGATGACATGGACGCATGGGAGATCAAACACGAACGCGACAACAGCCAGCCAGGTTATCTGAAGCTGGTCGTTTCCCGGATCTCCGAGGCATCACCGGCATGGCAACGCATCATCGATGCGCTCACCTACCGTGCCGAGCGGCGCCGAACCGCCGTGTCCGACACTGAAGTCAGCACCCCGGCCACGTCCGACAGTTGATGCTCCCATGAGCCGTGTGCGCCCCACGATTGCAGGTGTGGTCCTCAGCGCAGGTACACCAGGTCGGGCCGTCGCCGCCGACGCCGGTGTGGATCCCTCGATGGTCATCCGCTACTTCACGAGCAAGGGGTGCCAGTCTGCCGAGCATTGACGTACCGGCCGGCGCGGACTTCGCGCAAAGGTACGCAACGATGTTCGTCGACGTTGGGGAAGGCGGTCAGCCCGCCCTGAGTGTTTTGCTGCGCGCGGCGCCAACCCACGGCGACGCGACGGAGCGGCTACAGGGCGTCTTCGACCGCCAGTTCCTGCCCGTCTTCCGTGCGGCCTATCCCGACCAGCCCGATATCGACCAGCGGGCGGCCCTCGTGTTCAGCCAGACCATCGGCATGGCCTACTGCCGTTACCTGCTGCGACTGGAGCCGCTCGCCTCGATGGACAAAAACGCCGTTCACCAGGCGATTGCCGGTGTCATCCGTCATTTTCTCACGGAACCGATCGCCGGCCCAGCTTCCGACTCGATGTAGACGAGACCCTGACGGATCCATTCCTAGGCCGCTCGTTCGTCACTCTGCGGTATGCCGGAGCGTTGCCTTCAACCTGTGCGCCGAGCCTCGCAAATGAGGCTCTGTGGCAGCGTGCGGACGTTATGCCGCTACCCGCACGGGCGGACCGGCCGCGACTGCCGGCGGCGTCGGGGCTGTGGGTGCCCACCCGCGCTGCCCCACAG
>NZ_SMKF01000254.1 GCF_004348325.1 Micromonospora sp. KC213
GTGGCGGGGCGGGTTGCGGGCAGCGGCGGGCGCGTTCAGGTGGGAAGCGAGGCGGCTTCGGCGCGGGCGGCACGGCGGAGGCCGTACAGGGCCAGGACGGCGGCGGCGACCAGCGGGGCACCGTCGCGGATCAGTCCGTCGACGCCGAGCAGCCACCAGCACAGCGGCAGATCGACGGCGAGCACGCCCAGGGTGATCGCCACCAGCAGCGTGCGGGCCCAACGCCGGCCCCGCATCAGGAAGGCGGTGCAGAAGAGCACCAGGTAGCTGACCGCGATACCGGTGAGGAACCAGAGCAGCACCACCGGGGCGGCGGCGAGCCGGTCGTCCAGAACGGCGCCGGCGGCGACCAGGGCCGGCACCAGCAGCAGCGGGCTGTACGTGAAGGCGGCGACCCGGCTGGTGAGCAGCCAGGCGGTGACCGGGGGGCGTTTCGGCGCGATCTCCCGCCAGGTGATCGTCCCGCCGTCGAGCACCAGGCCCTTGCGGTGCCGGACCAGGTGCCCGGCCACCGCCTCCGAGCGGTAGAGCAGCCAGACCACGGCCCCGCAGAGCGCGGCGAGCAGGGCGAAGCCGAGCAGGCCGGGCAGGGGCGGCACCCCCTCCCGGGGCACCACCAGCCGGCCGACCGCGAAGACGGTGGTGACGGCGAGGATCAAGCCGAACGGCTTCGCCCCGGCACGTCCGCGGTTGACGTGCCCGATCAGCACCAGGAAGCCCAGCGAGCGCAGCATGGCCCAACCGGTCCGTATTGCCAGCCCGAACGCCTGCTCCGGGGCGTACCACCAGTTGAGCAGCTCGACCACGACGGTGGCCGCGGCCGTGGCGGCGAGCAGCGTGGTCAACGCCCGGACGGCGGACGGCCGCCGGACCTGCGTGGTCTCGACGGCCGTCCTCATGGGATCCGATGGTGCCCGGTGCGGGCAACCGGCACACCTACCGCCGGGGCTGCTGCGCGTCGAGCCGGGCGCGCAGGGCGTCGAGCTCGGCCCAGAGCACGCCCGGCAGCTTGTCACCGAACTTCTCGAACCACTCGGTGACCAGCGGCAACTCCTCGCGCCACTCGTCCGGGTCGACCTTGAGGGCGATCCGGACGTCCTCGGGGGTCATGTCCAGACCCTCGACGTCGAGCGCGTCCTGCGCGGGGACCATGCCGATCGGGGTTTCGACGGCCTCGGCCCGACCCTCGATCCGCTCGATGATCCATTTGAGCACCCGGGAGTTCTCGCCGAAGCCGGGCCAGAGGAAGTCGCCCTCGGCGTCCTTACGGAACCAGTTGACGTAGTAGATCTTGGGCAGCTTCGACTCGTCGCCGTCGACACCCTTGCCCATCTCGATCCAGTGCCGGAAGTAGTCACCGGCGTGGTAGCCGATGAACGGCAGCATCGCCATCGGGTCACGACGGACCACGCCGACCGCGCCGGAGGCGGCGGCGGTGGTCTCCGAGGAGAGCGTGGCACCCAGGTAGACGCCGTGCACCCAGTCGCGGGCCTCGGTGACCAGTGGGACGGTGTCCCGGCGGCGGCCACCGAAGAGGATCGCGTCGATCGGCACCCCGTTCGGGTCGTAGTAGTCGTCGGCCAGGATCGGGCACTGGGTGATCGGGGTGCAGAACCGGCTGTTGGCGTGCGAGGAGAGACTGTCGCTCTCCGGTGTCCAGTCGTTGCCCTTCCAGTCGGTCAGGTGCGCCGGCGGCTCACCCATGCCCTCCCACCAGATGTCGCCGTCGTCGGTGAGGGCCACGTTGGTGAAGATCGAGTTGCCGCGCTCCAGGGTGCGCATCGCGTTGGCGTTGGTCTTCCAGTCGGTGCCCGGCGCGACCCCGAAGAGGCCGTACTCCGGGTTGATCGCGTAGAGCCGGCCGTCCGGGCCGAACCGCATCCAGGCGATGTCGTCACCGATGGTCTCGACCTTCCAGCCCGGGATGGTCGGCTCCAGCATGGCGAGGTTGGTCTTGCCGCAGGCCGACGGGAACGCGCCGGCGATGTGGTAGACCCGACCCTCCGGCGAAGTGATCTTGAGGATCAGCATGTGCTCGGCGAGCCACCCCTCGTCGCGACCCATCACACTGGCGATCCGCAGCGAGTAGCACTTCTTGCCGAGCAGCGAGTTGCCGCCGTAGCCGGAGCCGAAGGACCAGATCTCCCGGGTCTCCGGGAAGTGCGAGATGTACTTCGTCTCGTTGCAGGGCCAGGTCACGTCCTGCTGGCCGGGGGCGAGCGGGGCGCCGATGGAGTGCAGCGCGTGCACGAAGTCGGCGTCGTCGCCCATCGCCTCCAGGACCTTCGTCCCCATCCGGGTCATGATGCGCATCGAGGCGACCACGTACGGACTGTCGGTGATCTCGACGCCGAACATCGGCCTTTCGGCCTCGACCGGGCCCATGCAGAACGGGATGACGTACATGATGCGCCCGCGCATGCAACCGCGGTACAGCTCCATCATCGTCCGCTTCATCTCCGCCGGCGCCATCCAGTTGTTGGTGGGGCCGGCGTCCGCTTCGTCGACCGAACAGATGAAGGTCCGCTCCTCGACCCGGGCGACGTCCGTCGGGTCCGTCCGGGCGTAGAACGAGTTGGGTTTCTTCTCCGGGTTGAGCCGGATGAGTGTCCCCTTCTCGACGAGTTCGTCGGTGAGGCGCCGCCACTCCTCGTCGGACCCATCCACCCACACCACCCGCTCCGGGGTGGTCAGTTCCGCGACTTCTCTGACCCAGGCGAGCAGCTTGGGGTGGGTCGTCGGGGCTTGATCGATACCCCGCACAACAGCCGGAGCAACCATGACACATCTCCTCGTGGTCGACGCTGACCGATCTATGGGATGCACGACTCTCGGCGGACGCGGACCGCGTCGCCTTCGTGAAAACCTGGGATTGCGCTCAGCGTAAACCGGGTGGACCTTTTAGTCAGTGGGACTGGTTGTGAAGAACTGCACAAGGTATGGCCCGGTTGCCGCATCACGATCTGATACCCGCTTCGGCGCGCAGTTTCACGCAAATCCTGCGGTCAACTGCTGCCGCGCTTCGACATCGACGACGCCGGACCGGAAATCAGACGGACGACGCGATCGGCCTGAAGCCGGAACGAAAGGAATGCCGAATGTGACAGGGGACTCACCTTCCGGCGCCGCCCACGGGTCCGTCCCGGACGGCTCGCCGTTGCTCCGCGCCCGCGCAACCCCCAACCGGTACGCTCGGCGGGTGGCCGTGACGACGACCGGAGACCAACCCGGGTCTCCGCAGACCTCCTCGGGTCTGGTCAGCACCCTGCTGGACCGTTTCGGTCACCTCGTCCGCGAGTTGAGCAAGTTCGCCACCGTGGGCGGCATCGCCTTCCTCATCGACTTCGCCCTGTTCAACTTCCTGGCCTTCGGCCAGGGTGTCCCGCCGGTCGCCGCGAAGACGGTCTCGACCGTGGTGGCGGCGACCCTGGCCTTCATCGGCAACCGATTCTGGACATGGCGGCACCGGCTGCGCTCCCACCCGGCCCGCGAGTACGCGCTCTTCTTCTTCTTCAACGCGGTGGGGCTGGGCATCGCGGTGGCCTGCCTGGCACTCAGCCGGTACGGCCTGGGCAGCATCTGGCCGGACGTGTTCCAGACCGCACTGGCGGACAACATCGCCAGTTTCCTGGTCGGCACCGGGCTCGGGACGCTGTTCCGGTTCTGGTCGTATCGACGGTTCGTCTTCGTGGAAGCGGGAATCCCCCCGGTTCCGGAGGCGGCGGACGACCCGCCGCCGCGGGCGTGAGCTAACGCCCATCCCGTCCGGCCGGGATCCGCCGGCTCCCGACCTCTGCCCTAAGGTGTTCCGCATGCGTCTTGTCCGTCTGCTGCCCGAGCGCTGGCAGAAGTTCATCCACGAGGCGCTCAAATTCGGCATCGTCGGTGGCGTCAACACCGTCATCAATTACGCGGTGTTCAACGCCTTGGCACTCACCGTTTTCGTCAACGGTCAACTGAAGGCGACGGTCATCGCGACCATCGTCGCCACGATCACGTCGTATCTGATGAATCGGCACTGGACGTACCGGGATCGCCCGAAATCGGCGGTCCAGCGGGAGTATGTCCTGTTTTTTCTCTTCAATGGTGCCGGCCTCCTGATCGAGCTGGGCGTCCTGGCCCTGGCCAAGTACGGCCTCGGCGTCCACGGCCTGCTCGCGCTCAACGTGGCGAAAACCTGCGGCGTCCTGCTGGCCACGCTGTTCCGCTTCTGGTCGTACCGGACCTTCGTCTTCCAGCCGGTCCCCGCGCACGCCGCGCAGACCTGGCACCACCTGCCCCGCGACGAGTGGGACACGATGGCCGAGCTGGACCCGGTCGCGGAACTGGCCGAGTCGGTCACCGAGCTGGAAGAGACCCAGCCGACCGACCGGCGCAAGCCGGCAGCCGCCGCCGAGCCGATCTTCCCGCAACCGAAGGTCCGCCCGGCGCTGGACCCCGGCCTCGGCGGTGCCGTGAGCGCCGACCTGGACGCCGAACTCGCCGCCGAGCTGCACGCCGGCACCCGCCGACCCCGCCGCTGACCGCCCGGTACCCGGCCGTCCCCACTGGTTCGCCCGGCGCGCCGGGTCAGGTCGCGGCGTTCCCGTCGCGCATGTCGGCGAGGATCTCCCGCAGTTCGTCGTCGCCCACCGAGTGCTTGTCGTGGTGGGCCTCGACCAACTCGTAGAGCTTGGTCTGGACCTTGCCGACCCGCGGCACGTCGAGCAGCACCGACTGGCCGCGTTCACCGGCCGACTCGATGGTCAACGTGCCGCAGCCCAGCACCCGTTCCACCAGGCGCTGGCTCATCGAGTGGTCGTTGATCCGGGCCAACGGGAGGTCACGCCGCTCCCGGGCGAGCACGCCGTGCTGGAGCAGCACCCGCTCGTCGGTGAAGAGGTAGTGCGTGGTCCGCCAGACCAGGAACGGCCAGCACGCCCACCACAGCAGCAGCACCAGCACCAGCCCGGTCAGCACGTAGCGGGCGATCATCCCGCCGTCGCCCCCGGGCAGCAGGATCCAGCCCGCCACCAGCGCGGCGACACCCAGCAGCAGCACCAGGACCGGGCGCACCAGCGCCTTCCAGTGCGGGTGCAGGTGCAGGACGACGTGCTCGTCCTCGGTGAGCACGTCTGCGGGGAACGCCACGACAACCTCCTCGGCGGAACCGGACGCCCGACCCTAACCACTCCCGGCGCCCTGCCGTACCACCCTCGCGGCACAATCCCGCCACCGATCCGGCTGATCATGAGGGTGACGGCACCGTTCCGGACGGAACCCCCCGCCAACCTCATGATCAACGAGGTGGGAGCGCGCGGAGGCGAGGATCAGCGGAGGTGGAGGACGTCGGCGGCGGACAGCCGGCGGAGACCGGCCGGGGTGTCGAGCAGGAGTTGACCGTCGACATCCACGCCGGTGGCGCGGCCGGACAGCTCCGCGCCGTCGGGAAGCAGCGCCCGCACCGGCCGGTCGAGCGTCGCACAGCAGGCCAGATAGGCGTCACGCAGCCCGCTGTGCACCGCGTCGCCGCCGGCTGCCCGCCAGCGGTCGTACCACTGGGCGAGCGAGCGGAGCAGGGCGCGCAGCAGCGGATCCCGGTCGGTCGCGACGGCACCGGCCAGCTGCAGTGAGGTCGCCGGCAGCCCGGTCGGATTCTCCGGCAGCTCGTCGGCGCGCAACGTGACGTTCAGGCCGATGCCGAGCACGATCGCCGGGGGTTGCGCCGGCGCCGCCCCGGGCACCGCCTCGGCCAGGATGCCGCCGCACTTCGCCGCACCGATCAGCAGGTCGTTCGGCCACTTCAGACCGGCCTCCACCTCGGCCACCCGGGTCACCGCCTCGACCAGGGCGACTCCGGCCAGCAACGGCAGCCAGCCGTACCCGGTCGCGGGGGCCGGCGGCCAGCCGCGCTCCGCCACAGCCTCCCCGGGCCGCAGCAGGACGCTGGTCGCGATGCCGGCCCGGGCCGGCGACTGCCACACCCGGCCCCGCCGCCCCCGCCCGGCGG
>NZ_SMKF01000255.1 GCF_004348325.1 Micromonospora sp. KC213
GGGTCTCTGGTGGTGGGTGGGCGGTCGTTGTCGGGTCCGTACACGATCACGGTGATCGGTGATCCGGCGACGATGGAGACGGCGTTGAAGATTCCGGGCGGGGTGGCCGCGACGGTTGCCGGTGACGGCGGTAACGTGATCGTCGAGGAGCGTGAGGTTGCCGAGGTTTCGGCGCTGCACGGGCCGTTGAAGCTGGAACACGCCCGTCCGGTCTCGTGACCGGCGCGGCTGGCGTCGGGCTTGTCCCGGTGCACCGATGGATGAAGGACGCGTCTGGTGATTCCTGAGGATCTGCGTTACACCGCCGAGCACGAGTGGGTGGTGGGTGCCGATGGCGGCAGGCTCCGTGTCGGTATCACTCATTTCGCCCAGGATGCGCTGGGTGACATCGTGTTCGTCCAGCTGCCGGAGGTGGGTGCGGTGGTCGCTGCCGGTGAGCCGCTGGGTGAGATCGAGTCGACCAAGAGCGTGTCGGAGATCTACGCGCCGGTGAGCGGTACGGTGGCGGCGCGGAACGAGTCACTGGTTGACGCTCCTGAGGTGATCAACACGGATCCGTACGGTGCGGGTTGGTTGTTGGAGATCGCTGTGGATGATCCGTCGATGGTGGACGGGCTGTTGACGGCTGGTGCGTATCGCGAGCTCACTGAGAGCTGAGTGTGTCTGTGCCGGGCGTGGGGACGATGATGTTTCCGCGCGTCCGGTTGCCCTGCATTTCGGCGCTGGCTAGGCTCGCCCAGTCGACCGAGAATCCCCATAGTTGAGCGTTGTGTAATTGCCTTCCCTGGCACGGGGGAGCCAGCCGCCGGGTGTGCGACTGCCCGGCGGCCAGACCCGCCATTACCTTGACGCTGACCGAACTGATCCGTGAGGTGGTCCCATGACGCGCCCAGGCGACGAGTTCCCCCCGCTCGACGTCACTTCGACGCTCAATCTCGGTTCGTTGGACGAGGTGCTGGAGGGTCCGGATACCGATGTGGTGCCGAGCCGGATGTCCGGTTCGTTGCCGCCGGGGATGGCGCTGCTGGTGGTGCGGCGTGGCCCGAATGCGGGTGCCCGGTTCCTGCTGGATCATGATGTGACCACGAGTGGGCGGCATCCGGACAGTGACATTTTCCTCGATGACGTGACGGTGTCACGGCGGCACGCGGAGTTCCACCGGGATGGTGGGACGTTCACGGTGCGGGATGTGGGAAGCCTGAACGGCACCTACGTGAACCGGGAGCGGGTTGAGGCGGCTACGTTGAGCAACGGCGACGAGGTGCAGATCGGTAAGTTCCGGGTGGTGTTCATCGCCGGTCCGCGTCCCGAGGAGGAGGCCGGCCGGGGGTGAACGAGCCTGCGGCTTCCTCGCCGCCCGGGGCGGCCCGGTCGCATCCGCTGATGAGTATCGGTGAGGTGCTGGGTCAGTTGCGGGTGGAGTTCCCGGACGTCACGATCTCGAAGTTGCGGTTCCTGGAGGCCGAGGGGCTGGTGGAGCCGCAGCGGACGGCGGCGGGTTACCGGAAGTACAGCTGGGATGACGTGGCCCGGCTGCGGTTCGTGTTGACCGCGCAGCGGGATCAGTATCTGCCGCTGCGGGTGATCCGGGACCAGTTGGCGCAGTGGGATGCCGGTGATGAGCCGTCGGGTTGGCAGCGGCCGGCGTTGGTGGCGGTGGGTCCCGGCGGTGAGGTTCCGGGTCGGTCGGTGGAGGAGCCCGAGTCGTCGCAGGTGCGGCTCGGGCGGGCGGATCTGGTTGCGCGCAGTGGCATCGACGAGTCGACGTTGGGCGAGTTGGAGCGGCTGGGTGTGTTGGTGTCGGATCCGCCGGGCTGGTATGACGCGGACGCGTTGATCATCGCGCGGGCGGTGGCGGGTTTGGCGGCGTACGGGTTGGAGCCGCGGCATCTGCGGGGGTATCGGTCTGCCGCGGATCGCGAGGTGGGTTTGTTCGCGCAGTTGGTGGCGCCGTTGGTGCGGCAGAGTGATCCGGCGGCGCGGGCGCGGGCGGCGGAGACGGCGCGGGAGTTGGTGGCGTTGTCGCAGCAGTTGCACGCGGCGTTGGTGCGGGTGGGGTTGCGGTCGACGTTGGGTCGGTGAGTCGTGGTGTCGTGCGCGCAGATCTGCCCCGGGAAGCGTGTCGTAGGCTTGCCGGGGTAAGCCTTTTCTGGCGCGGACGTGTGGCTGGTGCGCATGGGGTGGCCGTGTCGCGGTCCGTGTACCGTGCAGGGATGGGCGCGGTGGGGGCTTGGATGACGACGACACGGAGGCGGCGGTGCGCGAGCTGAGCGTGGTCGGGGTTCGGGTGGAGCTGCCGAACAATCAGCCGATCGTCCTGCTCAGGGAGGTCGAGGGCGACCGCTATCTGCCGATCTGGATCGGTGCGGTGGAGGCTACGGCGATCGCCTACGAGCAGCAGGGGGTCAAGCCGGCCCGGCCGTTGACGCATGATTTGTTGCGGGATGTGTTGGCGGCGTTGAAGGCGCCGTTGCGTGCGGTGGAGATCACCGAGTTGAAGGAGAACGTCTTCTACGCGGATCTGCTGATCGGGGACGGGGTGCGGGTGTCGGCCCGGCCGAGTGACTCGATCGCGTTGGCGTTGCGGGTGGGGGCGCCGATTCGTTGTGCGGAGCAGGTCCTCAGTGAGGCGGGGATCGTGATTCCGGACGAGCAGGAGGACGAGGTGGAGAAGTTCCGCGAGTTCCTGGAGCAGGTGCGTCCGGAGGATTTCGCGGGCTGAGGTCGTCGCCGCGGTTCGACCAGCTCGTCACTTTCGGTAGTGGTTTGCGGTGTGTCGTCTGGCTGCGCGGCGTGTCGCGGTTGTTCCTGCGGGGTAACGCCTTGCTGCGTCGGTAGGGTTGCCTTGTCGAGGGGTGCACGTTTCTGGAAACGACGTGTCACCGCACTGACGGGGAGGTTGTCGGGATGCACGAGTCGCGGGATCCTGAGCCGGGCGCGCAGCCGGGTGAGCCGGGTGCGCTGGGCACGGACGGTGACGGTGTGGTGGGTTACCGGGGTGTGACGGCTTGTCACGCCGTGGGGATCAGTTACCGGCAGTTGGACTACTGGGCGCGGACGTCGCTGGTGGTGCCGAGTGTGCGGGACGCGTCGGGTTCGGGGACGCAGCGGTTGTACTCCTTCCGCGATCTGGTGGTGTTGAAGGTCGTGAAGCGGCTGTTGGATGCGGGGGTGTCCCTGCAGAACATCCGTAAGGCGATCGAGGCGTTGCGGTCGCGTGGAGTGGAGGATCTGGCGGGCATCACGTTGATCTCGGACGGGACGACGGTGTACGAGTGCCGGTCGCCGGAGGAGGTGGTCGACCTGTTGCAGGGTGGCCAGGGGGTGTTCGGTATCGCGATCGGTGGGGCGTTCAAGGAGATCCAGGGTTCGTTGTCGCATCTGCCGGCGGAGCCGGCGACGTCGGGGGACGGGGGGTCCGTCGGGTCGGCGTCGGAGGTGGTGGGTGACGAGTTGGCGGCGCGGCGGGCGCGTCGTCGGGCGGGCTGAGTTTGTGTGGTGTGGGGCGCCGCGGCCGGTTGTCGGCCGCGGCGTTGTTGTTTTCTCGGTGCTTGGCCATGGGCTCCGGTCTGTCTCTTGTGGTGTTTCCGGGGTTCGGTCGCGTTGTTGACAGTCGTGGCGTTCCCAGGAATCCTGTCCAAGGCGTTCACTAGGAGCGCCGAATTGTCACGTTGAGTGACTTCGGTTGGGTGGCGTCAAGCTGATGCGGGTGACGATGCTGGTGGCGTCGGGGCCTGCCGAAGGACGGGAAAAAGAGCCGAAGTGCATATAGACCACCGTGTCGACGCGAGTTCGGGGTGGGTCGGTGGCGCCGTGGCGGAGGGTGCGGTGTCCGGCTGTCCGGTGGCGGGGGCGGTGGGCCCCGTTGGTGATGACGTCGTGGCGGACGACGTGGCCGGGGAGGCGGCGCAGTTCCTGGAGCTGTTTCATCGGGAGCGGCGGTTGCCGGGGCTGACCGAGCGGTTGGCGCAGGTGCGTGACGAGATCGCGGTGACGGGGTCGTACCGGCACACCCGTGACGAGTTGGTGTACGGGGCGAAGGTCGCCTGGCGGCAGTCGGTGCGGTGTGTGGGTCGGGTCCGGTGGGCCGGGTTGAAGGTGCGGGACCGGCGGCACGTGACGACGGTGGCGGGGATCGCCGGTGAGTTGGCGGCGCATCTGGCGGCCGGGGACAATGGTGGGCGGATCCAGTCGGTGGTCACGGTGTTCGCGCCGGATCGGCCGGGGGTGGGGCCGCGGGCGCGGATCTGGAACGACCAGTTGGTGCGGTACTGCGGGCACCTGCGGGACGACGGTTCGGTGTTGGGTGATCCGGCGCAGGTGGGGATGACGGAGGCGGTGCGGCGGTTGGGGTGGCGTACGCCGCCGGTGCCGGGCCGGTTCGATCTGTTGCCGTGGGTGATCGAGACGGCGCGGGAGGAGCCGACGGTGGTGCACGTGCCGCGGGAGTTGGTCCGTGAGGTGGCGTTGTCGCATCCGGATCATCCGTGGTTCGCGGATCTGATGCTGCGGTGGCATGCTCTGCCGGTGATCAGCAACATGCGGTTGCGTATCGGTGGGGTGGACTACAGTTGCGCGCCGTTCAACGGTCACTATCTCGGTGATGAGATTGGTACCCGCAACATGGGGGACCGGGATCGGTACGACCAGTTGCCGGTGGTGGCGCGGGCGTTGGGTCTGGACACCTCGCGGGAGGACAATCTGTGGCGGGAGCACGCGGTGCTGGTGATCAACCAGGCGGTGCTGCACTCGTTCGCGTTGGCCGGGGTGCGGGTGTCTGATCCGCACACCGAGTCGGAGCTGTTCATGAGGTTCTGCGCGCAGGAGGAGCGGTCGGGTCGGCCGGTGTACGGTGACTGGTCGTGGCTCAACGGCAGTGTGGGGTGGGCGGCGTTGCACGCGGTGCATCACCGCTACTACGACACTCGGGTGCCGAATCCGAACATCTGGCCGGTGCCGCGGGTCTACGACTCCAGCGGTGTGGTGAAGTCGACGCTGCGGGAGCAGCACGCCATCGCGCGGTCGCAGGAGGTCTGACGGGATGGACAGCGCGGCGCTGCGCCAGAGTTGGAGCCAGTTCTCGGCGGCGGGTCCGGAAGCCGCCAAGTATTTCTACGCGACGTTGTTCGTGGTGGCGCCGGAGGCCCGGTCCATGTTTCCGACGAACATGCAGTACCAGGAGGACAAGCTGCTCAAGGCCCTCGGGCACATCATCACGCACCTGGATGATCCGGTGGCGTTGGGGGTGTTCGCGCGGCGGTTGGGTGCCGATCATCGGCGGTTCCACGGCCAGGACCAGCATGGTAATCCGGTGGCGTTGTCGCAGCGGCACTACGGGTGGGTGGGGCAGGCATTGCTGGCCACGTTGGAACGGTTTCTGGGTCCGGGGTGGACGCCGGCGTTGAGGCAGCAGTGGGCGGCGGCGTACGAGACGGTGTCGCAGCTGATGCTGGCGGGGGCGGCGGAGTCGGAGCGGACGTCGCCGCCGTTCTGGGAGGCGGAGGTGCTGGGCGCGGAGCGGCGCCGGTCGGACGTGGGGGTGTTCACGGTGCGTCCGAACTATCTGTGCACCTATCTGCCGGGGCAGTCGTTGCCGGTGCAGGTGCCGCAGTTGCGGGTGTGGCGGTATCTGTCGCCGGCGAACGCGCCGCGGACGGACGGCACGATCGAGTTTCATGTGCGGGCGACGGGCCGGTTCTCCACGCATCTGGTGCGTCGGTTGGGTACGGGGGATCGGCTGCTGTTGGGGCATCCGACGGGGACGACGTTGTCGTCGTACGACCGGGCGCCGCACCTGCCGTTGCTGTTGATCGCGGGTGGTACGGGGGTGGCGC
>NZ_SMKF01000256.1 GCF_004348325.1 Micromonospora sp. KC213
GCGCCGGCCCCCGCCGGCTTCCCGGCCGACCCGCACCCGTACGACACCACCGGGCTGACCGAGGGCCTGACCCCCACCCGGCGGATCGCCGCGTACGACGCACCCGGCGGGCGACCGCTGGCCCTGCTCGCCCCCACCATCAGCGGCGTCCCGCTGACCATGCCGGTGGCGCAGCGCCGCCCCGGCTGGACGGCCGTGCTGCTCCCCTCGGCGAACCGGCGGATCGCCTGGCTGCCCGACGGGGGCTGGCGCACCGTCGCCCTGCGCGACCAGATCGTGGTGGAGCGGAGCCGGCACCGGCTGACCTGGTACCGGCACGGCAGGGCGATGAACTCCTGGCCGGTGAGCCTCGGCATGCCCGGCCAGTCCACCCCGCTGGGCCGCACGTTCATCCTGGGCCGCACCGCCCCGCCCGAGGCGGTCTACGGCGGGGTCGACATCTTCGCCCTCGGCGCGATCCCCGACGATCCCGACGCGGTGCCGACCGGTCTGCGCGGCGCCCACATCGGCCTGCACAGCTGGCACAACGACGACACCCTCGGCAGGAACGTCACCAACGGCTGCATCCGGCTGACCCGAAGCGCGCAGCGCACACTCCTCGCCGAGGTGTCACCCGGCACCCCGCTCGTCGTGGTCGACGCGCTGCCCACCC
Source organism: Micromonospora sp. KC213 (assembly GCF_004348325.1). GTDB lineage: Bacteria > Actinomycetota > Actinomycetes > Mycobacteriales > Micromonosporaceae > Micromonospora. Next base: position 653 of record NZ_SMKF01000256.1, read on the forward strand.
CGCCCCCGACCGCCTGATCGACCGCGTCCCGCCGGTGGCCGACGCGATTCAGCCCCGGGTCGCGGCGATGAAGATGAACCACAGGATCGGCATGCCGACGAAGCAGATCACGCCGCCGGCCCGCGCGGATCTGGTCCCGCCGCCGCCGATGCGGGGTTGCCCGACGAGGCTGATGGTGAGATAGCCGGCGAAGAAGGCCAGCGCGGGCAGCCCGCACAGCGACCAGGGCACGAGGTGCCAGGGGATGCGGCCGAAGTCGGCGTCAGGGCTGACGGCGAACATCAGCAGAGACACGAAGGTGGCGAGGGTCGCGGCGGCGGTGTAGACGAGGGCGTTGCGGGCCAGCGGCGTGACACCGGGCAGCAGGGGTGGTTGGGCGGCCCGGCGGTGGGCGTGCGCGGCGGCGGTGTCGGCCGCGTCGGCGGCGGCCGCGGCCCGGCGCAGGGCTTCCTGCGGATCGGGGACAGGACTGGGCGCGACGACGCCGACGTGGGGCTCGGCCAGCCGGAGGGTGGCGGCCAGCGCCACCAGGTGTTGCCGTTGCGCGGCGAGCCGCTGGGTGGCCTGGTCGACGGCGGCCTGCCCGTCGCGGGTGGCGGCGGCCTGCTGGTCGGCGCGGGCGCGTTCGTCGTGCATCAGGGCGGACAGGCGGCGGGCGTGGTCGGTGTAGGCGTGCCAGCCGCCGTCGCGGGGCATCGGGGTGCCGGGCTGCTCGGTCATGTGAGGTCGTCGATCTGGTCGAGGGTGCCGGGACGGACGTAGGGGACGATGAGGGTGCGGCGGTTGTCGTGCCGGTCGATCAGCAGGGCCCGGTTGGGGCGGGACCGCCAGTCGGTGGCGTAGTCGCCGAGCAGCGAGCCGACGTCGCTGCCGGGGAGGTTCAGCGCGACCAGGCAGGCGACCTCGCCACCGCCGGTGGGGCCGAGGTCGTCGGTGAACCGGTTGACCGTGCGCCACCAGCCGAGCAGGTGTACGCCGTGGCCGGGGCCGTTGGCCAGCACGGCCCGCAGGTCGTCGTGCCCGGTGCGATAGGTGCTGGGGTCGCTGACCGCGAGCAGGCTGCTGGCGGCGTCGGCCCCGAACACCACCAGGTAGGTGGTCTGTCCGTCGGCGGGGGCGGTGGACTGTGCGAGGTCAGCCAGACGCGCCCGCAGTTGGGGCGCGGTGACGCTGTCGCAGGGATGCCCGGTGGCGGTGATCGCGTCGACGGTGGCGTCGGCGGCTTCGTCGGCGGCGGCGACCAGCGGTGCGACGAGGAACCGGGCGGTGCCGGGGGCGTGCTGGCGGGCCAGGCTCACGGCGGCCGCGTGCAGGACATCGGCGCCGACCGGTGATGTGCCCAACACCGCGAGATGGCTGCCGGGGGTGGCGTCCAGGGTGAATCCGGCGGTGGGCAGGCCGACGTCGACGGCGCGGCCGACCAGGGCCCGCCGGCGCCGTACGTCGGGCGTCAGGCGGGCGAAGGTGGGGTCGGCGTCGAGGTGCTGTTCGGCGTAGCCGGCGAACACCGCCGGTGGGGCGTCGCCGGGTGGGCGGGCGTTCCACAGCAGGTGCCGCTGCGCGGTCACCGACGCGGTGTCGGCGTTCGGGAAGCGGATGACCCGGTTCGCTCCCGCGATGCCGGCCGCCGCGTTGATCACCGCGCCGCCGATGGGGAGGTTGTCGGCGCCGTCGTTGAGCTGGTCGAGGACCCCGCCGCCGCCGGCGAGCGCGACCCGCAGCGGAAACTGCCCGAAGATCGACTCGGTCTTGGTGAACAGCGCCTCCACCCCGGAGATGGTCTGCGAGGCCAGGATCAGGTGGATGCCGTACGAGCGGCCCTTGCGGGCCAACTCCTCCAGCAGCGCCACGGCCTGCCGGGCGAGGGCGTCGTTGCCCTCGAACAGCACGTGGAACTCGTCGATCACCGCGAGCAGTCGGGGCATCGCCACGTCCGGCCGCCCGGTGCGCAGGTCGGCGAGCTTGGTCACCCCGGCCCGCTTCAGCTCGGTGGCCCGGCGGGTCATCTCCCGCGACAGCGTGCGCAGCACCGCCAGCCCGTACTCGCGGTCGGACTCGATGCCGACGGTGCGGGCGTGCGGGATCCACGACGGGTCCACGGCCGTCGGGGTGAACTCGGCGAACGACACGCCCTCCTTGAAGTCCAGCAGGTACAGGCCCAGTTCGTCCGGGGAGTACCGCGACGCCAGCCCGTAGAGCACGTCCAGCAGGAACACCGTCTTACCCGACCCGGTACGACCACCCACCAGCCAGTGCGGTGTCGCGTCATCGAGAGCCAGCACGCAGTCGGTGCGGCCGTCCCGGCCCACCACGGTCCGCAGCCCGCCGACCGACGACTCCTGCCAGATCTCCTTGGGCATCAGCGCGGCGAAGTCGGTCGACGCCTGCACCCGGGCCTTCTTGGCCAACTGGCGGCAGATCGCCTCCACCAGGTCGTCGGCCGGGCCGGCATCCAGCCGCACCGGCACCGCCAGGCCCGTCCCGTCGCCGCTGAACCGGTACGGCCCCGGCGGGTCGGAGACCGCGAACAGCCCGCCACCGGCCGCCGTCAGGTGCGTCGTGCTCTCCAGGCGGGGCGCCGCCGCCAGCCCAGGATGCTGCGGCGGCGGATACCCGGCCAGCAGCAGGAACACCCCGGCCGCCGGGCCGGCGTGCGCGATCGCCGCCAGCCGGGACCACTCCGGACGCCCCGCGCCCTCCGGCAGCGCCGCAGCGCACACCAGCAGCACCGACGGGTCCGCCTCGCCGGCCTGGGCGCACTCGATGCGCTCCTCGGCCTCGGTGAGCACCTGCTGGAAGCCCGGCAGGTCGACCGCCGGCCGCGACCACGCCTCCGCCTCCACCATGGCCCGGAACGGCCCGAACACCGCCCCGAGGGTCGCCCCGTCCACGGCCGCGACCCGCAGCACGCCGTCCGGCAACGCGGCCAGCACCCGCAGCAGCACCCCGCGCAGCCACCGCGCCACCGACGGGTCACGGGCGTCGCTGTCGACCGCGAGGTGACCGGCGCCCACGAACGGCACCACCACGCTGAACACGCTCCCGGCGACCGGCGACGCCTCGCCCAGCCGCACCGCAAGCGGACGCCCCGGCACCGCGTCGACACCGGTCGGCAGGTCCACGGCGGTGGCGTCGAGCCGGCAGCCCAGCCAGCCGGGCGTCAACCCCTCGGCGAGGCGCTGCATCCCGGCGGCAAACCGCCGTGCCTCCTCACCGGCCTGCCCGGGGACACCGTCGTCGCCGGCACGGTCGCGCAGCCGCGCCCGGGCGGCCTCCACGTGCGACACGGCCTCCCGGTGCGCCGCCACCGCCCGACCGAACGCCGACGCCACCGACTCCATGCCAACGTCTCCCCAGGACCGATGGGCCACGATCTCCGGCGCCGACCCTACCCACAACCACCACCACAGTCAGCCCCCGGTCGCACTCCGGACGGTCACTCCGCTGCGGGTTGCGCCATGTCGCGGCGTCGCCGGCCTAAACGCCACGGGTGCCGCAATCGGTGCGGGCGGCGACGACCTGGGCGCACTTCGTCGCGGGCGTCCAGCAGGAGTCGTTCCGGGGCTGAACGACCGTTCGCCAGGTTGAGTCGGCACCTTGAGCGGGAACCACTTCGGTACGTTTTTGGCACCAGCGATCCAAGCGGGATATCGATCGCCAGCTCGAGGCAAAGAGACGCTGCCAGGGGCGTGCGCTGTGCGTCGCGTCGCACGTCCACCACGTGTCGTGTAAATGGTGACATTGAGGCACAACATTGGCTGCGCAGCATATGTCCATCGTCGACACTCTATTTGGTCCGTGCTTTTGAGTCCCAGTCCGTCTAACATCGGATTCGCAGTCGGCTCACGCCGCGAGCACATTTCGCCCTCACCTCTGGAGTAGGCATGTCTCAAGTCCGTTCTTCCCGCTTCGTCCGCCTGTTGGCCGCAGGCGCCACCGGCGCGGCCGCAGTGGCCATGTTCCCCGCAGCCAGCGCCCAGGCAGGCACGGCCCCGTTCACCGTGTCGGTCAAAGGTGGCTACAACAGCACCCAGCCCCTCGGCACCGCCACCGGCAGCGTGACAGGGGTGACGGGAAGCACCCAGGCGAGCTACTCGGTGACGCTTTGTGGGCAGAGCACCTACCCGAGTGCGAGCGTGACCATCCAGGGGGGAAGCGCCACAGCCACCCACACCGTCTACTACCAGAACTGCGAGACCTTCAGCGGCGACCTCGTCTCCAGCTACGGGTTCACCAACGTCCAGGTCACCGTCTCCGGAGCAACCTTCTACCCGGGCAACCAATACACCACGTACTCGAAGACCAAAACGGTGTACTTCTGATCCAGCCCCATATCGCCTGACGGACAGTCACCGGTCCAACGACCGTCGCCGCAGATCCTCAGCCGCCGCCGCGCTGGCAGCCCGGCGAGTCGTGCCGCCAGCGCCCGGCGCGGAGTTCTGTCGGACCCAGAGGCCATGGACAACGTCGTTCTCAAACGCCGTCGAGCAGTTGACCGGTGCCTTCGTTTACGATTCTCGCCGTGGGGGCGACACGTATCTAGTCCCTAACCTCCGACTATATCGGGCGTCGGCGTACGGTGATCCGGCCGCCATCGCGTGCCAGCGCTCGTCCGTGAACGTCGACCCGTCGAACGCCGCCCGAAGCACGGCGGCGAACCGGTGCCCCTGCTCCGGCCCGACCACCTCGATCCGTACGCCGGGGTCCTCCACCGGCTCGGTGAGGTCGCGGCGCAGCGGCGTTCACGGCTCGTCGGTCTTCCAGCCCTCCTTGGACAGCAGTTCTTGGACCAGCGCATCCGTCGGCGCCTCGATGTTCACCTTTCCCTCGGGCAGCACGCCGCGCTCCGGGTCGGTCACGTCGTCGACAATCTGCTGCGCCAACTCCGCGTCCCGCCAAGCGCCGGGCGCGATCGTCATCCGCAACAGTCCGGGACCGTCCAGCAGCCCGACGGCGAGAATCTGTCCATCCCGGCTCCACGTCCGAACCGCCGCAGCCGTCGCCTCCGCACCTGCACGCCAGAATTAGCCCAGGTCTCCCGGATGCAGTTGCATCGGTGCCCCTTCGTACTGCCACTCCCGCAGCACACTCACGGCTTCGCGCAGCCCGTCGACTCCCGGTTCACCCAACACGATCGGCAGGACCCCGATCCCACCCCACGCGACCAGGTGCCCGCACC
>NZ_SMKF01000257.1 GCF_004348325.1 Micromonospora sp. KC213
CACCCCGACGTACGACGGGACGAAGCGCGGCCAGCGCAAGCGCAACCTGCTGCTCGGCGCGGCGGTGCTGGTGCTGCTGCTCGGCCTCGCGGGGCTGGTGCCGGTGTTGACCAGCCGTGACAAGCCGGAGGTCAGGCCGACCGGTGCCGACACCTCGTCGGCCGCGCCCGCGCCCACCTCGGCCGCCGCCCCGCCGCCGGCGACCAGCGCCGCGCCCAGCCCGACCGCGTCGGCAAGCCCGTCGAGTTCCCCGTCGACCGACCCGAACGCCCTGCCGGCGGGTTGGACCCTGCACCGGGGGCCGACCTTCACCATCCCGCTCCCTCCGGGCTGGCAGGTCGCCCGGACGGAATCGGATCTGGTCGTCTTCTACCAGCGCAACGGCGTCGGCGAGATGCTCGTCCAGTGGACGAGCCGCCCGCAGCCGGACGCGGAGGCGGACTGGCGGAGCCAGGAACCGGCCCGGAAGAACCGGGTTCGGAACTACGAGTTCATCAGCATCAAACCCTGTGACTGGTACCGCACCTGCGCGGACTGGGAGTGGAAGGAGACCCGGGACAACACCCGCATCCACGTCCGTAACCGGGGCTTCGTCACCGCCAGCAATCGCGGGTACGCCATCCGGTGGGAGGTGGCGGAGAAGGACTGGCAGGCTGAGCTGGCCACCTTCGACCAGATCGTCAAGGGGTTCAAGCCCGACCGGAGAAACTGACCGCCGCACATCCCACTCGCATGACTCTCCGCCAGGCGGGGTACCTGTCCTCCGACGACGGAGGAGGTACGTCATGGGACGCCGATGTGGAGACCACCGCTGCCGGTTCGCGCTGTGGACGCTGGTGCTGCTCGCCGACCTCGTCCTGCTGCTGACCAGCGCCGGGCTGTCGGTGCCGGTCGCGCTGGTCGCCGTCATGGCGGTCACCGCCGCCGGGGTCGCCGCCTGGCGGATCGCCCGGAAGCCCGTCCTGGCCCGTTCGGACGCCGCCCAGCGCGCCGGCTGACCGGTATCGATCAGCGTAGTGCGGCGGGGTCGATCTGCCAGCGAAACGGCTCGGCCAGTGTCAGGGTCTCCCCGGCCTTGGCCACCCGGTCCTCGACGTAGTGTGCGCCGTCCAGCCGGTACAGCCGCAGCGAGTGGGTCTCGCCGTCCTGCTCCACGAGCAGGTACCAGGGAATCCGGGCGATGGCGTAGAGCTGCATCTTGAGCACCCGGTCGGCGGCGGCGGCGTTGCCCGGCGAGACGATCTCACAGACCAGAGCGGCCTCGCCCGCCTCGACCACGGTGCCCTCGTCGTCGGTGTCGGCGACCACCACGTCGGGAATCGCGATCCGGTTCGGCCCGAGACGGACATTCACCGCCTCGAACACCAGGAGGCCGTCAGCCGCGGCAGCGAGGCTGTTGGCCAGCAGGCGGGACACCAACTGATGGCGCTTGCTGGGAGCAGGGCTCACGATCAGGCTCCCGTCGAGCAGTTCGATCCGATCCGGCGTCTCGCCCAGGGCGAAGTAGTCGGCCTCCGTCCAGAGGCCGACGTGGTGCTCCAGGGGTGCCGCGCTCACCGGCGTTCACCTCCCGCTCCGATCGCCACCTGCTCAGCTCCACACGATACGAGGTCACGCCCGGCGAGCGACACAGCTCAGCGCGGTAGGCTCCCCGCCCATGGTGTCGATCGACGGGCTGGGCGACCTCTGGGACAGGCTCCTCAGCGCCCAACCTGATCCCCCGCCACTGCTCGTGCTGATTACCGCCCTGGTGGCCCTGGTGGTCGTGTCCGCCCGGCTGCCCTGGCGGATCACCCGCAACGCGGTCACCATCGCCCACGAGGGCGGGCATGCCCTGGCGGCGCTGCTCACCGGCCGCCGGCTGCACGGCATCCGGCTGCACTCGGACACCTCCGGGCTCACCCTCTCCGCCGGGCGGCCCAGCGGCCCCGGCATGATCGCCACCCTGCTCGCCGGGTACGTCGCGCCGTCGCTGGTCGGGCTGGCCGGAGCGTGGCTGCTCGGCGGCAACCGGATCACCCTGCTGCTCTGGATCACGGTGGCCCTGCTGCTGGCCATGCTCGTGATGATCCGGAACGTGTACGGCGTGCTCTCCCTGTTGGTCACCGGCGGCGTGGTGTTCGCCGTCTCCTGGTACGCGTCCCCGCAGACCCAGGCCGCGTTCGCCTGGACCTCGGTCTGGTTCCTGCTGTTCGGCGGCGTACGGCCGGTCTTCGAGCTGCAACGGCTGCGCGGCCGGGGCCGGATGCCGGAGTCCGACGCCGACCAGTTGGCCCGCCTCACCCCGTTCCCGGCGCTGTTCTGGGTGGCCGTCTTCGGCCTGGTGAACCTCGGGGCGCTGGCGGTCGGGGCGGCGTTGCTGGCCGGCCCGATCCTCACCGAGGCCGGCCTCGTCCCCTGAGCCGGTGCCCGCCCGCCCGGGACGCCGGCGACGCGCGAGATCGAGCGAAGCGCGCGAATTCCCGGCAACCGGACGGGGCCCGCCAGGCGTGTCCACTGCGATCGCCACGGGGGAGGTAGCAGGGTGCCGGACGTCGACGGGTTCGACGAGTTCTACCGGGGCAGCCGACAACGGCTGCTCGGCTTCGTCTACGTGCTGACCGGCAACCTGGCGGAGGCGCAGGACGCCGTGCAGGAGGCGTACGTGCGGGCCTGGCAGAGGTGGTCGACGGTCTCCGGGTACGACGACCCGGAGGCGTGGGTACGGGTGGTGGCCAGCCGGATCGCGGTCAGCCGCTGGCGGAGCCTGCGCAGCCGGGCGAAGGCGTACCTGCGGCACGGGGCGGTGGAGAGCGTGCCCGCCCCCAGCACCGACACGGTGGAGGTGGTGGCCGCGCTGCGCCGGCTCCCCGAGGAGCAGCGCACCGCGCTCGCCCTGTACTACCTGCTGGGCATGCCCGTGGCCGAGGTGGCCCGGGAGACCGAGGCGCCGGTCGGCACGGTCAAGGCCCGGCTCTCCCGCGGGCGGGCCGCGCTGGCCGGGCTGCTCGCCGTCACCGACCTGGAGGAGGCCTGATGTCCGAGGACCTGGACCTCGTGGAGCGGATGCGCCGGGAGTTGGCGGCCGTCCGGTGGGCCGAGCCGGCGCAGTTGCGGGCCCGGGCCCGGCGGCGGTCCCGGCGTACGGCGCTGGCGGTGGCGGCGGCGGTGCTGCTGGTGGCGTCGGCCGCCGGTCTCGCGGCGACCGGGTCACCTGGGGCACAGCAGCCGACCCGGAGAAATCAGGTGGCGGCGGCACCGGTGGCGCACCGGGCGGAGATCCCGCTGGACGCTCTCCTGCAGCCGGGGGACCTGCGGCAACGGACCGCCCCGCCGTTGACCGGTTCCGGGCTCGCGGCACCGGTCGCGCTGGACGGCGCGCTCGGCCGGTGCCTGCGCGAACGAGACAACTGGACCGGCTGGACGGTTTCCCGGTACTCACGGTCGCAGAGCGTGCAGTTGGCGGAGAGCCGAAACGGGGCGTTGACCGGCCTGTACCTGACGCAGGACCTCTACCGGCTCCGTGCGGAGACGGCCGCCGGGTTTCTCGCCGACGTGGACCGGTGGGTGCGGGTCTGCGCCGACTGGTCCAGGCCGGTGGAGGGGGCGGTGCCCCGCGCCGTGATGCGGTACCGGTGGGAGGTGACGGCGCGGGGATTCACCGGCGACGAGGCGATACTCCTGCGGCAGACCGTGTCTGCCTCGGGCGGGGCGGCGTCGCCGGGCGATCCGGGCCGGGTGACCGATGCGGTCGTCCGGGTCGGCGACCTGCTCACCGTCGTGAGGTTGGGGCCCGACAGCGATGAGCAGGAGTTGCGCCGGCTGGCCGGGGTCGCCGCGAGGCGGATGTGCGTCGCCGCCAACCCGCCCTGCTGACCCGCGAGCGCGAAGGTCCGCGCGGCGGCCGGGACCGCCCCGGACGGGGGCGAGCCTCCGGACGCCGCGCGGAGTCGCGCGGGAGGCGTCGCTACAGCGGGATGTTGCCGTGCTTCTTCGGTGGCAGGGTTTCCCGCTTGGTCCGCAGCACCCGCAGCGCCCGGACGATCTGGGTACGGGTCTCGTGCGGCGGGATGACGCTGTCGACGTACCCGCGCTCGGCGGCGACGTACGGGTTGGCCAGGGTGTCCTCGTACTCGGCGATCTTCTCGGCCCGGACGGCGGCCGGGTCCTCGGCGGCGGCCAGCTCCTGCCGGTAGAGGATGTTCACCGCGCCCTGCGCGCCCATCACCGCGATCTGCGCGGTCGGCCAGGCGAAGTTCAGGTCCGCCCCGAGGTGCTTGGAGCCCATCACGTCGTACGCCCCGCCGTACGCCTTGCGGGTGATGACGGTGACCTTCGGGACGGTCGCCTCGGCGTAGGCGTAGATCAGCTTCGCGCCGCGACGGATGATGCCGTCCCACTCCTGCCCGGTGCCGGGGAGGAAACCGGGAACGTCCACGAAGGTCAGTACGGGGACGTTGAAAGCGTCGCAGGTGCGGACGAACCGGGCCGCCTTCTCGCTGGCGGCGATGTCCAGGGTGCCGGCGAAGTGCATCGGCTGGTTGGCGACCACGCCCACCGGGCGGCCCTCGACCCGGCCGTAGCCGATGATCAGGTTCTGCGCGTAGAGGGGCTGGACCTCCAGGAACTCGCCGTCGTCGAGGACATGCTCGATCACCCGGTGCATGTCGTACGGCTGGTTGGCCGAGTCGGGGATCAGGGTGTCCAGCTCCCGGTCGGAGTCGGAGATGTCGAGGTCGGCGGGGGCGTCGTACACGACCGGCTCGTCGAGGTTGTTCGACGGCAGGTACGACAGCAGCGCCTTGACGTACTCGATCGCGTCGTCCTCGTCGGTGGCGAGGTAGTGCGCGTTGCCGCTGCGCGAGTTGTGGGTACGGGCGCCGCCCAGCTCCTCCATCGCCACGTCCTCGCCGGTGACGGTCTTGATGACGTCCGGGCCGGTGATGAACATGTGCGAGGTCTGGTCGACCATCACGGTGAAGTCGGTGACCGCCGGGGAGTAGACCGCGCCACCCGCGCACGGCCCCATGATCAGTGAGATCTGCGGGATGACGCCGCTGGCCCGTACGTTGCGGAAGAAGATCTCGCCGTACAGGCCGAGGGAGGCGACGCCCTCCTGGATCCGGGCTCCGCCGGAGTCGTTGATGCCGATGACCGGGCAGCCGATCTTCATGGCCAGGTCCATCACCTTGACGATCTTCTCGCCGAAGACCTCACCGAGGGAGCCGCCGAAGACGGTGAAGTCCTGGGCGAAGACGCAGACCTGCCGGCCGTCGATGGTGCCGTAGCCGGTGATCACACCGTCGCCGTACGGGCGGGTCCGCTCCATGCCGAAGTTGGTGGACCGGTGCCGGGCCAGTTCGTCCAGTTCGACGAACGAACCGGGATCGAGCAGCAGCTCGATCCGTTCCCGGGCGGTCTTCTTGCCCCTGGCGTGCTGCTTCTCGACCGCGCGCGCCGAACCGGCGTGCACCGCCTCGTCGACCCGTCGCTCCAGGTCCGCCAGCTTGCCCGCGGTGCTGTGGATGTTGATCCCGGTCTCGGTAGTCACCCAGGGAATATAACGATGGTTCAGCCCGCCGCCGTTGTGCAGTGCGCCTCAGTGCCGCCCGTAGGCTGGCGGGATGCCGGGTTCCCCGTACACCGATCTGGACCGACCGCCACTGTCGGCGGAGCGGCTGGCCCGCGCGCTGACCGCGCCGCACGGCCCGTGGCGGCGGCTCGACCTGCGGGTCGAGACCGGTTCCACCAACGCGGACGTGGCCGCCGCCGCGCGGGCGGGTGAACCGGAGGGCCTGGTGGTGGTCGCCGAGCGGCAGACCGCCGGGCGGGGGCGGCG
>NZ_SMKF01000258.1 GCF_004348325.1 Micromonospora sp. KC213
GGGTAGGGGCGGCCAGGGGTGTGCCCCGATTCGTCAGGGCGACGGCAGTTCGCCGTCCGACGCGCGCCACCCGATCGTCGTGCGCGCTGCCCATCCCGAAACCACGAGGAGTCTCCTCATGCTCACCATGACCGACAACGCCGTGCTGGTCATCCGCGACCTCGCCGCCCAGCAGGACGTCCTGACCGGCGGCGGGCTGCGCATCGCCGCAGACACCGAGGCCGGCTCGCTCACCGTCGAGTTGGTGCCCGAGCCCGAACAGGGCGATCAGGTCGTCGACAACCAGGGAGCGCGGATCTTCCTCGACCCGGACGCCGCGGAACTGCTCAACGACACGTCGGTCGACGCATCCGTCGACGACGAGGGCGTCGTGCAGTTCGGCTTCACCGAGAAGGAGTGACCCGACCGGCCCGGGGCTTCACCACCCCGGGCCGGTCGCCCGCCCGCGCTCCTCGGCGGCGGGCCACCGGCGCGGCCGGCGTCCGCTCACCGGCCCGGCCAGCGCCGCCAGCACGTACGCCACGTGGTGCGAGGTGCTCCACGCCGTCCAGTTGGCCGGCGACCCGGCGCCGGCGACCCGGCGAGCCCGCCGGAGCAGTTCGTGGTCGCCCCAGGAGAAGCCCGCGCCGGCCGCCGGCCAGTGCGGCGCGGACACCAGCGTGCGACACAGGTCGGCGAACCGCTCGTCGCCGCGCCCGCCGCGTCGCGACCACCGGTACACCCACCAGACCCCGTCCGCCGTGTAGCGGACCGTCGGCAGCCGGTCTGCGGCCCCGTCGTCGCCGGGGGTTGCCGGCGTGACGCCGTAGTCGCCGTACCCGACCCCGAGATCGGCCAGCCGCTGCCAGAGCTGCCAGTCCCAGCGGTCGAGGCGTACCGGCTCGTCGGTGGGGAGCCGGTGCAGCGTGGGTGGCATGCCGCCGGCCGCCACGGTCACCGTCCGCCAGGCGTGCCGACGTGACCACTGCACCAGTCGGCGTATCCGGGGTTCGGCGGCCCGCAGTTCGGCCGGGCAACAGACGTCTCCGGCGTCGACGAGCAGGTCGCACTGCTCGGGGACAAGCCGGGCGAGCCGCCAGATCCGTTCCGCCGCCGCCGTGGCGGCGTCCGGACCGGACCGGTCGTGCCCGGCCCGCAGCCGAATCACCGCGCGCCGGGCGTACGCCTGCGCCGCCACCCCGTGCGCCACCAGCCGGCGGTCACTGTCCGCGAGCCCGATGGCCGGCACCACCGGTACGCCCCAGCGGACCAGCTCGGCCTCCGCAACGTCCGGCAGAGCGGAGACGTCGACCGCCGGGACCAGCCCGGCCGGCAACCGTCCGAGCAGGTCGAGCAGGGAACCGTCGACTGTGGAGACGATGAGGACCGGGGCGAGCCGTGCAGCCGCGGCGCTGTCAACGTGAGCCAGCGCCTCCAGCTCGCCCCGTCGGCTGGCGAGCAGGGGGCGGTAGACCGGTTCCGCCACCCGGCCCCCGTGGGCGGGCACCATACTTCAATCTACCGGGACATCGGCCCTCGTCGCAGGCCCTCCTCCCGGGTGGAAACCGGGGGTGGGTACGGGACGTCCTGAGTAACGGCCACGATGGCCGGACGCGCGGCAGACGAGCGCACGGCGGCGCCCGACCCGCAGGTCGTCGCGTCGCCGCGCTCCGGCCGTCTCCCACCATCGCAGCCATCCGGCGGTACGCCGGCGGGGACCTGGCTCGACCGGTCGCTGTCGCGCCGGTCGGGTGGTCGATGCCCGTTCCGCCGGAGGTCAAACCTCGCCCGGGCGGGAATTCCATTATCTGCCCATCACGCATCTGCCCGTCACGGCTTGACCCGCCGCCCGGACGGGTATGAGCGTGTCATGGAGCATTTCACGATCGCGACTGTCGCCCAGAAGAGTCCGGACTTCCGTCGGGTGTTGTGGACCGGAGAGAAGACCCAGTTGGTCATCATGACCATTCCGCCGGGCGGCGAGATCGGTGAGGAGGTCCATGACGGGATCGACCAGATCCTCACCTTCGTCAGCGGCACCGGCGAGGCCCGGGTCGCCGGCGAGACCAGGGAGGTCGCCCAGGGTGACCTGGTGGTCGTACCGGCCGGGACGAAGCACAACTTCGTCAACACCGGGCCGAACCCGCTGGTTCTCTACACCGTCTACGGGCCGCCGGAGCACGCCGACCAGGTGGTGCACCGGACCAAGGAGGAGGCCGAGGCGGCTGAGGCCGCCGGCGAGGACGAGCCACCAACCTCCTGACCCTGCCGGCCCGTTCCCGGTCCGGAGCCGCCCGTGTCCTGTCCGGTCTCGACCGGCCTGGACCGGGCACCCGCGGTCGCCCCGGGGAGAGAATCTTGCGCGTCAGTCGATGCTCAGCCAGCGCCGGCTGCGCCGCCCCGGCTCGTAGACCGAATCCAGCCGCTTCGCCACCACGCCGGGTAGCCCCTGCGCCCGCGCGGTGTCCAGCGCTTCGGCACCGGCTCCGGCGAACCACGGCGGCGTCTGCCAGTGCGCTCCGGCCAGCGCCAACCCGTCCAACAGTTCCCGGCGCTGCGCGTACGGCACGTCGAGGCTGACCACCCCCTCCAGCCAGAGCAGGTCGAAGACCAGGAACTGGGCGTCCGGGGTGGCCCGCCCGGAGCGCACCGGCCGGACCCGGCCCCGGGTGTCGATCCGCACCAGCACCCCGTCCAGCACGGCCTCCGTGGGTGCCAGCGCCTCGGCCATCCCGCGCAACCACGGGTACGCCCCGGTCACCTCCTCGTCGGTCTCCGACAGCAGCCGCAGCCGGCCTCCCGAGACGTACGCCATCGCGCGTACCCCGTCCCAGCGCAGTTCGTACCCCCAGGCGTCGGCGTCGCGGGGAAGCCGCGCGGCCCGCGTCGGGTGCATCGGCCGGACCAGCTCCGGCATGGGGCTCCAGCCCGGTGGCGGCGGGTCGGTACGGCGGACCATCCAGTCGCGTCCGTCCCGGCCGCCGGTGGCGAAGAGCACGTACCGGCCGTTGGTCCGTTCCCCGTCGAGGACCACGACCACCTCGTCGTCGCGCCACTTCTCGCAGCGGTAGGTGCCCCGGTCGTGGATGGTCATCGTCCCGCCGCCGTACTCGCCGGCCGGGATCTCGCCGTGGAAGTCGAGGTATTCCATCGGATGGTCCTCGGTGTGCACGGCCAGGTGGTTGCGCCCGGCGTCCCGGGGCAGGCCGCGTGGCACCGCCCAGGAGGCGAGCACCCCGTCCCGCTCCAGCCGAAGATCCCAGTGCAGTGAGCGGGCATGATGCTGCTGGATCACGAACCGCGCCGCGCCGGCCTTCGCCCGGCGGCGCGGCCGACGCGGTACCGGCTCCGGCGTACGGGCCGCGTTCCGCCGACGCCGGTACTCCTCCAGCCGGTCAGCCACGCCCGTATTCTCCGGCAATCCGCCCCGGTCCGCCGGTTGCCCGACATGTGCCCGACCCGGAGGGGGTACAACTGTCGGTATGGGTCACGAGCAGCGCAATGTCCTGCTTCCCGGCGATGTCCGGATGCCGCTGCTCGGCTTCGGCACCTGGCAGGTCACCGGCAAGGCCGGATACGACGCCGTGCTGGCCGCCCTCGACGCCGGTTACCGACACATCGACACCGCCACCATGTACGGCAACGAGGCGGAGGTCGGCCGGGCGGTCCGCGACAGCGGGCTGCGCCGGGAGGACGTCTTCATCACCACCAAGCTGCCGCCGCGGCGGGTGGGCCGGGAAGGGGAGACCATCGAGGCGAGCCTGCGCGCGCTGGACATGGCGTACGTCGACCTGTGGCTGATCCACTGGCCGCCGTCCGCCCCGGCGAACAGCATCCCGGCCTGGCGACAGCTGCTCGCCGCCCGGGACGAGGGCCTCGCTCGCGCGGTCGGGGTGAGCAACTACCGCACCGCCCAGATCGACGAGCTGATCCAGGCCACCGGGGAGACTCCGGCGGTCAACCAGATCCGCTGGGGTCCCTTCCTGTACGACCGGCGGCGGCACGCCGAACACCAGGACCGGGGTGTCGTGTTGGAGGGCTACAGCCCTTTCAACACCACCGACCTCGCCGATCCGGTGCTGACCCGGATCGCCGCCGCGCACGGCGTGTCGCCGGCCCAGGTGGTGCTGCGCTGGCACATCGACCACGAGATCGTGGTCATTCCGAAGTCGGTGACGCCGCAACGGATCCGGGCGAACGCCGATATCTGGGGTTTCTCGCTGACCGCCGAGGAGATGCGCGACATCGACGCGCTGGCCCGCTGACGCCTCGGCGCGCTATTTCCGTGCTCCGTTGAACCTTCGGCGCGCCTCGCGTCGTCATATAGATGGATCATCTTGCGGCCTCGGTGTGCTGCCTTGCCGGGCGACCGGCCACCGGCTCCTGACGCTGCTGGCCGGGCGATACTCCGCATGGTGACGAGCGCTACCGAAAAGCGTCCATAGCGGCTTTCGTTCTCACTGTCTGTGATCGAGCTCTTCGAGGATTGGAGGATCATGACGAAAGATGCGAGTCTGATGGAGCTGTTGCACCGTCTGGATGATCCCGAATGGCCAGAAGCGCCGGCCGACTACAATGCAGCCGATGCTGCAGCTTCATTCAGCCGTCTGGCTGTGCAGGTAGGTTCTCGCTTCTCGACGCCTTGTGAGATCGATCGAGACATCCAGGACTCCGCTCAGTACGGACGAATCGAAGTGCCGGGGGGTGCCACAGTTTGCGGGACGAGGATCGTTGTCCTGGTGAGCAAGTTCAAGCCATTGGCAATGGTGGCGGCCGATAACCCCGGTGCCTTTTGGGTACGGATGAAGCGCGTGCTAAAGGCGAGCTCGACGCGAGTGACCTTGAAAAGGTAGAGCAAGTTCTTGCGGGATTGGGGTACGTCACGATTCCGGAAGAACTTCTCACAAGTCGCTATGACGTACCGCTCTCCTGCGTTTCCATGGTTCCGGGAAGCCGAGTTGGTGGGACCGGTTCTTCGGTTCTTTCTGATGGATCTCAAGTATCTGGTTCCATATTTTGGTGCTTATGGGTCGCCTGGGATCCGATGTCCGACTCAACCCGGTCGGGCCATGATAAAGGACCATCCAGTGGCAAAGATCAGTCCCGCCGAGCTGTGCTCGGCGGGGCTCGAGCTGGAGCAGCGTATTCGCACCTGTGTGGAAGGGGTGGCTTTCTCTTGGGATGGCCTGCTCCGCTTCTCGGGTGATGTGGCAGCCTATCGATGTCAGCCTTGTGGCATTCGATGAAGCTGTTAGGTGTGTGTTGGTTATTGAGGTTAGAGACAGCACCTGCTGGCGTATACGTCCTGATAACTCGGATGTGGATTCCATCGAGTCCGCAACGAGAATTTCCCGTCTGGTGTAGTGCATTCCGGCCGCGATTTCCGTGAGTCGGTCGGAATCAACGGTGTGCTGCCGAGGCAGAAGGGGCGTGACCAACAGGTCACACCCTTTCTGCCTTCCGCGAGCGTCAGGACCGCGAGCAGGTGACCCCGTTGAGCGTGAAGCTGGTCGGTGACGAGTACGGCCCGCTCAGCGTCCCCTGGTGGCCGAAACTGGCCGTGCCCTGAGGCGCGATCGTGCCGTTGTGGCCGGCGTTGCGGGCGATCACGTTCTGTCCGCTCTGGCTGACCGTGGCGTTCCACGCGTTGGTGACCCGCTGCCCCGACGGCAGGGTGTAGGCCAGCGTCCAGCCGTTGATCGTGCTGGTGCCGGTGTTGGTGATCCGCACCTCGGCGGTGAAGCCGGTGCCCCACGAGTTCGGCGTGTACGTCACCGCGCATCCGGTGCCGCCCGGCGGCGGGCTGGACGGCGGGGGCGTGGACGG
>NZ_SMKF01000259.1 GCF_004348325.1 Micromonospora sp. KC213
CCTCCCCGTCCACCCCGGCCGCGCAGCCGCCGGCCGCCGACCCGGCGGGGCCCGCCGCCGGGTCGGCGGCCCCCACCGCCGAAGAGACCGCGACCGGCCCGACCAGGACGGCCCCGGGCGGTGACCGCGCCCAGTACGGCGTCTGCGCGTTCCTCGCCCTGGTCGGCCTCCTGGTGATCGTCGACGCGACCCGGATCGGGTCCGCGCTCAGCAGCGCCGACCCGATCGGCCCGAAGCCGGTGCCGATCCTGCTCGGCGTGCTGCTGCTGACCGTCGCGGCGGTGTACGCGGTGGACGTGGCCCGCGGCGGCGCGGGCGAGCCGGAGGCCGGCGAGGACGTCGACCTGACCACTCCCATCGACTGGCGGACGGTGCTGCTGCTGATCGGGGCGTTTTTGGTCAACGCGGTGTTGATCGACCGGCTCGGCTGGGTGATCAGCGGGACGCTGCTCTTCTGGGGCACGGCGTTCGCCCTCGGCAACCGGCACTACGTGCGTAACCTGCTGATCGCCGTCGCGCTGGCGTTGATCACCTTCTACACGTTCGCCATCGGGCTCGGCGTCAACCTTCCCGCCGGCGTGCTGCAAGGGATCCTGTGATGGACAACCTCGCCAACCTGCTCGACGGGTTCGCCAACGTGGTGACCCCGATGAACCTGCTGTTCGCGCTGCTCGGCGTCACCATCGGCACCGCCGTCGGCGTGCTGCCCGGCATCGGGCCGGCGATGACCGTGGCGCTGCTGCTGCCGGTCACCTACGGCATGGAGCCCACCCAGGCGCTGATCATGTTCGCCGGCATCTTCTACGGCGGCATGTACGGCGGCTCGACCACCTCGATCCTGCTGAACACGCCCGGTGAGTCGTCGTCGGTGGTGACCGCGATCGAGGGCAACAAGATGGCCAAGGCCGGCCGGGCCGCGCAGGCGCTGGCCACCGCCGCGATCGGTTCGTTCGTCGCCGGCACCATCGCCACCCTGCTGTTGGTGCTGGTCACCCCACCGTTGGTGCAGTTCGCGATCAGCCTCGGCGCACCCGACTACTTCGCGCTGATGCTGCTGTCGTTCGTGGCGGTCACCGCCGTGCTCGGTGCGTCCCGGGTGCGCGGCTTCGCCTCGCTCCTGCTCGGCCTGGTGATCGGCATCGTCGGGATCGACTCGGTGAGCGGTCAGCAGCGGCTCACCCTGGGGATTCCGCAACTCGCCGACGGCATCGACGTGGTCGTGGTGGCGGTGGGCATCTTCGCCGTCGGTGAGGCGCTCTGGATCGCCGCGCACCTGCGCCGCCGGGCCGCCGAGGTGATCCCGGTGGGGCAGCCGTGGATGGGAAGGCAGGACTGGAAGCGGTCCTGGAAGCCGTGGCTGCGCGGCACCGCGTTCGGGTTCCCGTTCGGCGCGCTGCCGGCGGGCGGGGCGGAGATCCCGACCTTCCTGTCGTACGTCACCGAGAAGAAGCTGACCAAGCACCCGGAGGAGTTCGGTCGGGGCGCGATCGAGGGCGTCGCCGGGCCGGAGGCCGCCAACAACGCCTCGGCCGCCGGCACGCTGGTGCCGCTGCTGGCAATGGGCCTGCCCACCAACGCCACCGCCGCGGTGATGCTGGCCGCGCTCCACCAGTGGGGTTTCCAGCCCGGTCCGCTGCTCTTCGAGCGGGAGTCCGCGCTGGTCTGGACGCTGATCGCCAGCCTCTTCGTCGGCAACCTGCTGCTGCTGGTGCTGAACCTGCCGCTCGCTCCCGCCTGGGCGAAGCTGCTGCGGATCCCGCGCCCGTACCTGTACGCCGGGATCATCTTCTTCGCCTCGATGGGCGCGTACGCGGTCAACGCCTCGCCGTTCGACCTGTTCCTGCTGCTCATCATCGGCCTGCTCGGCTTCATGATGCGCCGGTTCGGGCTGCCGATCCTGCCGCTGATCGTCGGGGTGATCCTCGGCCCGCTCGCCGAGAAGCAGGGCCGGCGGGCGTTGCAGCTCTCCGGCGGTGAGCTGCACGGGCTGCTCGGCGGCTGGGTGTCCTGGACGGTCTACACCACGATCGTCGTGGTGCTGCTCTGGCCGCTGATCGGACGGTTCGTGGTCCGTCCGCTGCGGGAAAGGTTGGTGACCGGATGACGGTGTTGGTGGGGTACGTGCCCTCGCCGCTGGGCGAGGCGGCACTGCGGGCCGCCGTGGAGCAGGCCCGGTTCCGCGACGAGCCGGTGCTGGTGGTGAACACCTCGCGCGGCGACGCGTACGTCGACCCGCGGTTCGCCCAGGAGGCGGAGCTGGACCGGGTGAGCCGCGAGCTGACCGCCGCCGGGGTTCCGCACAGCGTGCGGCAACTGGTCCGGGGCCGGGACGCGGCGGAGGAGATCGTCGACATCGTCGAGGCGGAGGAGATCTCGATGGTGGTCATCGGGGTCCGGCACCGGACCGCGGTCGGCAAGCTCATCATGGGGTCGGCGGCGCAGGAGATCCTGCTCCGGGTGCCCTGCCCGGTGCTCGCGGTGAAGGCCGACTGAGCGCGGCCCGGGGACATCGCCGTCCCCGGGCGCGCCCCACCACGACCGACCGAAGGGAATCTCGATGACCGACAGCACCGCCGACCTCTACGACCGGTATGGCGAAGCCCTGGGCTCGTGCGACACCCAACTGCGTCAGTTCGGCGCCGTCACCGCCTTCGGCGGTCCGGCGGTCACCGTACGCTGCTTCGAGGACAACGCCCTGGTCAAGTCCGTCGTCTCCGAGCCGGGGGAGGGCCGGGTGCTGGTGGTGGACGGCGGCGGCTCGGTGCACACCGCCCTGATGGGGGACCTCATCGCCGGCACGGCGGCGGAGAACGGCTGGGCCGGGGTGGTCATCAACGGCGCCGTGCGGGACGTCGCCGCGCTGCGTACCCTTCCGCTCGGTATCAAGGCGCTCGGCAGCAACCCGCGCAAGAGCGGCAAGACCGGGGCCGGGGAACGCGACGTCCCGGTGTCGTTCGGCACCTGTGTGTTCACCCCGGGCGCGCAGGTGCGCTGCGACGACGACGGGGTGGTGGTGCTGCCGCTCGGCTGAGCGACGGTCCGTTCACCCGCTGGCCGGGTGCGGGGCGACCTGCCCCTGGCGGAGCCGGGCCGCGCACAGCTCGGCGAGTTTCGTGTACGCGGGCGCGCCGATCAGCGCGGTCAGCTCCGGGCCGTACGAGACGTACATCGGATCGGCGCCGACGTGCGCCTCGGTCGACGACGTGCACCACCAGTCAAGGTCGTGCCCGCCCGCGCCCCAGCCCCGCCGGTCGAACTCGGACAGGCTGGAGACCAGCACCTTCGTATTGTCGGGTCGCGTGTGCCACTCCTGGTCGCGGCGGATCGGCAGTTGCCAGCAGACGTCCGGTTTGTACTCCAGCGGGTGTACCCCGTCCCGCAGCGCCTGGGCGTGCAGCGCGCAGCCGCCCCCAGCGGGGAATTCGGCGTCGTTGAGGAAGACGCACGGCGCGTCGGCGTCCCGGGTGGCGGTGCGCCGGGCCGGGTTCTTGCCGTCGACCGTGTCGTTCTCGGTCCAGTTCCGGAAGCCCTTGCGGTAGTGCTGCCAGGTGGCCGGGGTGAGCCGCTTGACCGCGGCGCGGACCCGCTTCTCGTCGTCGGCGTCGGTGAAGAACGCGCCGTGTGAACAGCAGCCGTCGGCGGCCCGGCCGGCGACGATGCCGTGGCAACCCTTGCCGAACACGCAGGTCCAGCGGGACAGCAGCCAGGTCAGGTCGGCGCGGACCAGGTGCTTCGGGTCGGCCGGGTCGAGGAACTCGATCCACTCGCGGGGGAAGTCCAGCTCCACCTCGCGGCTGCGGGGGTCGTCGGGGTCGTCCACCAGCACGTGCAGTTCCACCTGGCTCGTCACCCGGACCAGCGTACGCGCGGTGATGCCCGCCGGCCGACGAGCCGCGGAAACCCGGTGGTCCTAAGGTCTAGCCATGCGACTGGGTGTTCTTGACGTCGGTTCGAACACGGTGCATCTGCTGGTGGTCGACGCCCATCACGGGGCGCATCCCTGGCCGGCGCATTCGGAGAAGGTGGTGCTGCGGCTGGCCGAGCAGATCGGCCCGGACGGTGCGCTGACCGAGGAGGGTGCCGACAGCCTGGTCAAGGCGGTCGGCATGGCCCGTGCGGCGGCGACCGGGCTGGTCGTCGACGACCTGCTGGCCTTCGCGACCAGCGCGGTCCGCGACGCGACCAACGCCGCCGAGGTGCTCGGCCGGGTCCGTGACGCCACCGGCGTACGCCTGGAGGTGCTCTCGGGCGCGGACGAGGCGCGGATGACCTTTCTCGCGGTGCGGCGGTGGTTCGGCTGGTCGGCGGGGCGGTTGCTGGCGATGGACATCGGGGGCGGCTCGCTGGAACTGGCCGCCGGCATCGACGAGAACCCGGACGTGGCGGTCTCGCTGCCGTTGGGTGCCGGGCGGCTGAGCCGGGAGCGGCTGCGGGTGGACCCGTCGGGCCTGGTTCCGCCGTCGGCCGAGGCCGTGGAGGAGCTGCGGGAGTACGTCGACGAGCTGCTCGACCCGGTGGTGGACAAGCTGACCGAGGTGGGTTGGGAGCGGCCGGTCGCCACGTCGAAGACGTTCCGGACGCTGGCCCGGCTGGCGGGTGCGGCGCCGTCGAGTGCCGGACTCTGGGCTCCCCGCAGCCTCACCCGCAGGGGGCTCCGCCAGGTGCTCGGCTTCGTCCGGCACATCCCGCCCGCGATGTTGCCGGAGCTGGAGGGGGTGAGCGCGCAGCGGGCGCACCAGCTGCTCGCCGGGGCGGTGGTGGCCGAGGCGGTGATGCGCCGGCTCGACGTGCCGTCGGTGGATGTCTGCCCGTGGGCGCTGCGGGAGGGCGTCATCCTCAGTCGGCTGGACCAGCTGGCACCGATGTGATGTCGGTCGGCCGTTCTGGGCGGTTTGCCGACACTCGTCCCGAGCCGCCGCGCCGGACCCGGTTACCCTCGGGAGTGTGACTTCCCGCGTCCCCGTCCTTCTCTCCAGTTCCTCGGTCTTCCCCGAACGGACCGCGGCGGCCTTCCAGTTGGCCGCGGCGCTCGGCTACGACGGCGTCGAGGTGATGGTCTGGACCGACGCCGTCAGCCAGGACGCCGGCGCGCTGCGCGGCCTCGCCGAGCACTACGGTGTGCCGGTCCTCTCGGTGCACGCGCCCTGCCTGCTGGTCACCCAGCGGGTGTGGAGCCCCGACCCGTGGGAGCGGCTGCGCCGTTCCGCCGAGCTGGCCTCGGTCCTGGGGGCACCCACGGTGGTGGTGCACCCGCCGTTCACCTGGCAGCGCGAATACGCGCGCACCTTCGCCGAAGGGCTGAACGCGATCGTCCGGGAGTATCCCGACCTGCGCTTCCCGGTGGAGAACATGTACCCGGTCCGGATGGGCCGGCGGCAGTTCGTGCCGTACGTCCCGGGCTGGGATCCGACCGAGACCGGGTACGCCTCGTACACCCTGGACCTGTCGCACTGCGCGGCGTCACGTACCGACGCGCTGGCGATGGCGGACCGGATGGGTGAGCGCCTGGCGCACGTGCACCTGGGCGACGGCACCGGCGAGGGGCGCGACGAGCATCTGGTGCCGGGCCGGGGCGGCCAGCCCTGCGCCGAACTGCTGCGGTCGCTGGCCGGTCGCGGCTTCACCGGCTCGGTGGCCGTCGAGGTCACCACCAGGGGCGCGAAGAGCCGCGAGCGCCGCGAGGCGGACCTGCGCGAGGCCCTCGAATTCGCCCGCGCCCACCTGACCGCCCCCTCTCCCATAGAC
>NZ_SMKF01000025.1 GCF_004348325.1 Micromonospora sp. KC213
GGTCAGAGGTCGAGGAGGAGGGTGCGGGGGCCCACGTTGACGCTCTCGACCAGCATGTGGGCGCGGAAGCGGCCAGTCTCGACCCGGGTGCCGCGGGCGCGTAGTGCGTCGACGACCGCGGTCACCAGGGGTTCGGCGAGCTCCGCGGGGGCGGCGGCGGTCCAGCTCGGACGCCGGCCCCGGCGGGCGTCGCCGTACAGGGTGAACTGGCTGACCAGCAGAATCGGGGCGCCGGTGTCGGCGACGCTGCGCTCGTCGTCCAGGATGCGCAGTTCGTGGATCTTGCGGGCCATGCTCTGCGCGATCTCCGGGGTGTCCGAACGGGCCACCCCGAGCAGCACCAGCAGCCCGTCGGCGATCTCCCCGACCACCTGGCCGTCGACCGTGACGCTCGCCCGGGACACCGTCTGCAGCAGCGCACGCATCAGGTCACCGGTTCGATGATGCCGCGTTCGACCAGGTGCGCCACGATCGGCCCGGCCGCCTCGGTCAACTCCTGCGGCGGCACGTCGTGCGCGGCGGCCAGCAGGGCCAGCTGGTCGTGCAGCGCGAGCCGGCCGTCGCATCCGCCGACCAGGGCCAGCACCAGCGGGTCGATCTCCTCGGTCCAGCGCAGCCCGTGCGGCATGGCCAGCGTCTGCCGGTCCACCGCCCAGCCGTCGTCGCCCATGGTGGCCTCCTGGCGCAGTTGCAGCCCCTCGGCGGCCCGGTAGCGCTCGGCGAGCAGCGCGTCGGTGTCGCGTACCCGCAGGAAGTCCTGGCGGTCGAACCAGGCGGCGATCCGGTCGCCCATCGGCGGCTCGACCCGCTGGCGTAGGTCCTCCACCCGGACCACCGGGTCCGCGTGCCCGGACCGGCGCAGCGACACGATGCCGAAACCGATCGCCTCCACCCTGTGCGCGTCGAACCAGTCCAGCCAGGCGGCCATCCGCTGCGGGTCGGCGGCCTCGCCGACGTCGGTGAGCCACAGGTTGACGTACGCCATCGGGTCGGCCACCTCGCGCTGGATCACCCAGGCGTCGCATCCGGTACCCGTGAACCAGCCGGCCACCCGCTCGCCCCAGTCCTCGCCGGCCACGTGCACCCAGTTCGCCAGGTACTGCATGGTGCCGCCCGCGGTGAGCAGGCCCGGCGCGGCGGCGGCCAGCTCCGCGCCGATCGTGTCGCCGACCCGGCCGGAGTCGCGGTAGACGTGGGTGGTGGTGCCGGGACCCACCACGAAGGGTGGGTTGCTCACCACCAGGTCGAAGCGGCGGCCGGCGACTGGGGCGACCAGGTCGCCGCGGAGCAACTCCCAGTCCTGGTCGTTGAGGGCGGCGGTGGTGGCGGCGAAGCGCAACGCCCGCTCGGAGATGTCGGTGGCGGTGACCCGGCGGGCGTGGGTGGCCAGGTGCAGCGCCTGGATACCGGAACCGGTGCCCAGGTCCAGCGCGGTCGCCACCGGTCGGCGCATGGTCGCGCCGATCAGTGTCTGGGTGGCCCCGCCGATGCCGAGCACGTGCTCGGCGTGCAACGGCCGGCCGGGACGGGCGCTGGCCGGCAGGTCGGCCAGCACCCACCAGTCGTCCCCGTACGGCTCCAGGTCGACCCCGGCGCGCAGGCCGTCTCCGTGCCGCTCGACGATCCCGCCGGCCAGGGCGTCGGCGATCGGCAGCGGGGCGAGCGCGGCGGCGACCACCGCCTCGGACTCGGTCTGGTCGCAGATGAACACCCGGATCAGGGTCGCGAGCGGATCGCGGTCGGCGGTGGCGCGCAGGGCGGCCCGGAAGTCGTTGCGGGCGATGCCGCCGGTGGCCGCCGGGCCGAGCCGGCCGGCGATGCCGTTGGAGGTGAAACCGGCCCGGTCCAGCGCGGTACGCAGCGCCTGGACGCCGGCCGGGGAGAGCAGCATGTCGTGTCGTTCCACGTCGACATCCTGCCTGGCCGAGGAGTCGCGGCGGTCGGCACCTGTTACATCCATATCGCTGCCTGGATAGATTCGCTGTTATCTCTTTCATGCATCTCGATGGATGGCTAGCATTCCCCCCAACATCCGTCGATGGGCGTCCCCGCGGCCAGGAACCGCCGGACGCACCGGTAGGGAGTTCAGACGATGTCGACCGTGCCCGTTAACCGGCGCCACGTGATCCGCGCGTTCACCATGACGGCCGCGGCGGCGGCCCTCACCGCCGCCGCCACCACCCCGGCCCTCGCCGCCCCGACCGGCGAGATCCGCCACGCCTCCGCCCCGAACGCGATCAGCGGCAGCTACCTCGTCGTCCTGAAGACCGACGCCGTCGGCGCCGCCAACACCCGCGCCGCCCGCAGCGCCGTGCCGGACCGCGCCACCGCCCTCACCAAGCGGTACGGGGGCAGCGTCGGCGACGTCTACAGCGCCGCGATCACCGGCTTCAGCGCGAAGATGAGCGCCGCCCAGGCCCGCCGGCTGGCGGCCGACCCCGCCGTCGCGTACGTCGAGCAGGACCAGGTGTTGACCGCCCAGGCCACCCAGACCAACCCGCCGTCGTGGGGCCTGGACCGCATCGACCAGCGCTACCTGCCGCTGAACCGCAGCTACACCTACCCGAACACGGCCTCGAACGTGCGGGCCTACATCATCGACACCGGCATCCGGACCACCCACACCGACTTCGGCGGCCGGGCGACCTGGGGCACCAACACCGTCGACAGCAACAACACCGACTGCAACGGCCACGGCACCCACGTCGCCGGCACCGTCGGCGGCACCGCGCACGGCGTGGCCAAGGGCGTCCGCCTGGTCGCCGTCAAGGTGCTCAACTGCCAGGGCAGCGGCACCACCACCGGCGTCATCAACGGCGTCAACTGGGTGACCGCCAACGCCGTCAAGCCGGCCGTGGCCAACATGAGCCTCGGCGGCGGCGCCAGCAGCGCGCTGGACAACGCGGTGACCAACTCGATCAACTCCGGTATCACGTACGCGCTGGCCGCCGGCAACTCCAACGCCAACGCGTGCAACTCGTCGCCGGCCCGGGCCGCCGCCGGCCTCACCGTCGGCGCCACCACCAGCAGCGACGCCCGGGCGTCCTTCTCGAACTACGGCACCTGCGTGGACATCTTCGCCCCGGGCGCGAGCATCGTCTCGGCGTACCGGACCAGCGACACCGCCACCAGCAGCCTCAGCGGCACCTCGATGGCCGCGCCGCACGTGGCCGGCGCCGCCGCGCTGGTGCTCGGCGCCAACCCGTCGTACACCCCGGCGCAGGTGGGCAACTTCCTGACCAGCAACGCCACCACCGGCGTGGTGGGCAACCCGGGCAGCGGCTCGCCGAACCGGCTGCTCTTCGTCGTCAACTGACGACCCGCCCCAGCGGCCCGGTGGACGTCCCCCCCGTCCACCGGGCCGCGTCGCGTCGGTCAGCCGACCGGCAGCGCCGGGGTCGGCACCGGGGTAGGGTTCGGCGCGGCGGGCCAGGCCCGGGCCCGGCCGTCGACGTGGACGCCCACCTCGGCACCGACCGGTACCGGATCCGCCTCGTCCCAGATCCGCGCGGTGACCCGGGTGCCGTCGGCCAATCGCAGGGCGACCAGGGCGTCGTGACCGTGGAAGTCGTGGCGCAGCACGGTGGCGGTCACCGCCGCTCCGCCCGCGGCGGCGGTCAGTCGCAGCTGTTCCGGCCGGACCAGCACGGTCACCGGGCCGTGCGCCGCGCCGATGATCGGTAGGGTCCCCAGCGGGGTACGGGCCGTGTCGCCGGAGGCGACCGCCGGCAGCAGCACCGCGTCCCCGACGAACCCGGCCACCCACTCGTCGGCGGGTTCGCGGTACAGCGCGGTCGGGGAGTCCGCCTGCACCACCCGCCCGGAGCGCAGCACCGCCACCCGGTCCGCCACCGACAGGGCCTCACCCTGGTCGTGGGTGACCAGCACCGCGGTCGCGCCGTCGGTGCGCAGCGCCTCCCGGATGTCGTGCCGCAGGCCGGCGCGCAGCCCGGCGTCGAGCGCGCTGAACGGTTCGTCCAGCAGCACCAGCGAGGGCCGTGGGGCCAGTGCCCGCGCCACGGCGACCCGCTGCTGCTGGCCGCCGGAGAGCTGGTGCGGCATCCGGTCGCCGTACCCGGCCAGCCCGACCAGGGCCAGCACCTCGTCGACCCGGTCGCCGCGCCGGGCGGCCCGGTCCAGGCCGTACGCGATGTTGGCGGCCACGCTCAGGTGCGGGAAGAGGGCGCCCTCCTGCGGCACCACGGCGATCCGGCGGCGGTGCGCCGGCAGGTGGCGACCCGGGCCCGCCACCTCCCGCCCGTCGACCCGGATGGTGCCGGCGTCCAGCCGCTCGAAACCGGCCAGGCAGCGCAGCAGGGTGGTCTTGCCGCAGCCGGACGGGCCGAGCACCGCGGTCAGCGCGCCGGCCGGGACGGTGAGGTCGACCCCGTCCAGCGCGGTCACCGGGCCGTACCGTTTGCCGACGCCGGCCAGCACGACCTCGCTCATCGATCCTCCTTGTCGAGCAAGCCACCCCGGGCGACCAGCCACCAGGTCGGCAGCGCCGAGATGGCCACCAGCAGCGCGGCGTACGGCGCGGCGGCGGCGTACGCCCCGACGGAGGTGGCCGTCCACAGCTCGGTGGCGAGGGTGTCGGTGCCGGTCGGGCGGAGCAGCAGGGTAGCCGGCAGTTCCTTCATGCCGGTGAGGAAGACCAGGGCCGCCCCCGCCCCGATCCCGGGCAGGGTCAGCGGCAGGGTGACGGTGCGCAGCACCGCCAGCGGCCCGCGCCCCAGCGAGCGGGCCACCTCCTCCAGCCCGGGCGGGGCCTGGCCGGCGGCGCCGGCCACCGCGGCGACGGCCAGCGGCAGGAAGAGCGTGGCGTAGGCGAGCGCCAGCAGCCACGACGTCTGGTAGAGCGGTCGGGCCACGGTGATGCCGAAGAAGATCAGCGACAGTCCGATCACCACGCCGGGCAGCGCGTGGGCGAGGTAGGCGAGCCGGTCCAGCGCGGTGGCCAGCGGGCCGGGGGCGCGGGCGGTGAGCAGTCCGAGCGGCAGGGCCAGCAGCATGGTCAGGGCGGCGCCGGCCAGCGACAGCCCGAGCGAGTTGCCGGCGGCGGCGGCGACCTCGGCCAGCGCGCCGGGGCGGGAGACCCCGCTGAGCAGCCGGCGGGCCAGGCTGACCGCGGGTACCCCCAGCGCCAGGGCGGCGACGGCGAGCAGCGCCGCCAGGGCCGGCCAGTGGGCCGGACCGAGCCGTAGCCGGGCGGCGGGGCGGCGGGCTCCGCCGAGCCGGGCGTATCGGGCGCCGCGCCGTCGGGTCGCGGTCTCACCGGCCAGCAGCAGTACGGTCAGCGCCACCAGGACGCTGGAGAGCACCAACGCGCCGGTGCGGTCGAAGCCCAGGTCGAAGGCGACGAAGATGGCCCGGGTGAAGGTGTCGGTGCGCAGGATCGACACGGCGCCGAAGTCGGCCAGCACGTAGAGCGCGACCAGCAGTGCCCCGGCGGCGGTGGCCGGGCGGATCTGGCGCAGGGTCACGTCGGTGAAGGTGCGCCAACCGCCCCGCCCCAGCGAGCGGGAGACCTCCTCCTGCGCCGGGTCGGCGCCCTTGAGCGCCGCGGCGACGGGCAGGAAGACGTACGGGTAGGAACAGAGGGTCAGCACCAGCGCCGCCGGCCAGAACCCTTCGAGGCGGTCGACGGTGGAGACCCAGGCGAACGCGGCGATGTAGGTGGGCACGGCCAGCGGCAACGCGGCGAGCACCGCGAAGAACCGCCGCCCGGGCAGGTCGGTGCGGGTGACCAGCCAGGCGGTGGCCACCCCGAGCACCACGCAGGCGGTGGTGACCACGGCGGCCAGCCCGAGACTGCGGGCGGCGAGCAGCCCGACCCGCCCGGTCCACAGTTGCGCGCCGAGCCGCCCGACGCCGGCCTCGGCGGTGCGTACCGCGAGGTAGACCAGGGGGATCAGGGCTACGGCGACCGCGGCGGTGGAGGCCGCGAGCAGTGCCGGGCGTGGCGCCAGTCGGCGTGCCCACCCGCGTACGCCGAAACGGGCCGGCCCGATCCGGGCCGGCCCCGCCTCGGGGGTGGTGGTGGTCATGCTCAGGGCACCAGGCCCGACTCCGTGATCATCTTGATGGTGACGTCGAGGGTGTCCAGGTCGTTCAGGTCGATGTCGGGGGTGTCCAGGTCGGCCAGGGGCGGCACTCCGGCCGGCGCGGCGACCCCGGTCACCACCGGGTACTCGAAGGTCTGCTCGGCGAAGTACCGCTGCGATTCGGGGTTGAGCAGGAAGTCGACGAAGGCCTTGGTGTCCGGGTCCTCGGCGGAGCGCTTGAGCACCCCGACGCCGGCGACGTTGACCAGCGCGCCGGTGTCGCCGCCGGGGAAGAAGTGCAGCTTCACCTTGAGCCCGTCGGGCGTGGTGCCCTTCTCCTTGGCGACCTCGCCGAGGTAGTAGTGGTTGACCAGGCCGACCGGGATGGTCCCGTTGTCCACGTCCTCGACGATCTTGACGTTGTTGTCGCGGATCTGCGGCTCGTTGGCCTTGAGGCCGGCGAGGAAGTCCTTGGCCTTCTGATCGCCGTGCTGCACCCGGATCGCGGTGACGAACGCCTGGAACGACGCGTTGGTCGGGGCGAGGCCGATCTTGCCCTTCCACTTCGGGTCGGTCAGCTCGAACACCGACCTGGGCAGCTCGGCGGCGGGCACGGTGTCGGCGTTGTAGGCCAATACCCGGGACCGGGCGCTGACGCCCACCCACTGGCCGGTGCGGGACCGGAAGGTCTGCGGCACCTTCTCCAGGTCGGCGGCGGGCAGCGGGGCGAACATACCGCGCTTGGCGACCGCGCCGAGGGCGCCGGCGTCCTGGGCGAAGAAGGCGTCGGCGGGGGAATTGTCGCCCTCTTCGACGAGCTGGGCGGCGAGCTGCGCGGTGGTGGCGTACCGGGTCTTGACCGTGATTCCGGTCTGCTCGCTGAACCTGTCCAGCAGCGGCTTGACCAGTGTCTCGTTACGGCCGCTGTAGACCGTGATCGTCTTGTCGCCGGGCTTGCCCGGATCCCCGGCGTCGTCGCCGCCGGAGCCGCAGGCGACCAGACCGAACGAGAGCAGCCCGGCGGCGGCGACGGCCGCGAGGGGCCTGCGGGCGGGGACGGGCACGGTGTACTCCTTCAGCTCGCTCGACGGGCGCTCCGCCGACCGGCCTGAAGTTAGCACAGCCTTACCTCATACCGTATCGGCCCTGGTGGCAGGCGGGATGAACGACACACCGGTGGGATCACGGCCGGCGTTGGTTGGCTGTGCGGGACAGCTGACCTGAGATCACTCCGCTCGCGCCTGGACACCACCGACCGGCGCAGACGGAGTCGATCAACGCCGGGTGAGGCATGGGAGAGCCGACGGGGGCGGGCAGAGGCGATCACCTGAGGAGTCGGCCTGACGGCCAGTCACACCGGCAGCGCCAGCCGGGTACGGCATCATCAGGACATGGCGCTCTCCCTGCCGATCGACCCCGCGGCGAACGACCTGCTCAACCGCAGCCCACTGGCGCTGCTCACCGGCATGCTGCTGGACCGCACCTACGGCGCCCACAGGAAGCTTCTACCACCTCTTTTCAGGCCGGCAGAAGCTCGTGTTCCTGGAGACGGGCTGCGGCTACTCGTACGTGCTTGTCTGTGAACATGCGCGCCTTGCGGAGACTCCAGGACGCCACTCGCTCGGCCAATTCGGCAGGTGAGCCTGTCGGAGGTGCCTGGATGGAGGCGAAATGCACCGTGGCGAGTAGTTCGAGGCTGTAAGGTGTCTCGAAGCCATCAACCAGCTTTAGCAGCTCACCGATCCGCCGAACGATCTCATCCTCGCCTCGTAGGACTGCTTCGGCTGCCTCGAGGCCGTCAGGAAGTGGGTTGATGGGAGCGAACTGGGTCACCGACGCGGACCGGTCACCGATGCCCGACAGGTAGTGGCCCTCAAGGCTGACCAGCACATGACCGAGACTCGGCGCGTAGGGTCCGTACGCTCCCCGGTTGAACGCCAATCTCAACGGCGTGCCCAGGACCTGGAGGAAGTAAGCGAGTTTCTGGATCTCCAACTCACTGATCCCCTCCCGGACCTCCTGCAGGCGAGCGCGGTCTAGGTATCGGGCGACCGCGATCAACAGCACGGCGCGCAGGGGAGTCAGCACCGGGGGTGGCGTCGCGTTGGGCATGGCGGCAGGCGGCGGAGCCCCTTCCGGAGGAAAGATCACCACGCGCACGCCGGGCAAACGCTCGGCTGCCTGCTCGATGAGCGGACGGACCTCGCTCCACCGCAGGCCGCCGTTGCCGCATCCCAGGGCAGGTATGGCGATCGAGGTGATAGCACGTTGGTTGACCACTTCGACCAGAGAGTCCAGGCCCGCTGCGATGTCCTCCAGCTGCGAGCTGCCACGCCAGTGTCGCTTGGTGGGGAAGTTCAGGATGAATCGGCGGGAACCGAGCACCCCGGTGTCGAATGTCCAGACCTGACCCATGCGAACCTCGCCCCTGGCGCAAGCGGCACGGTAGGCGCGGAAGTTGGCGGGGAAGGCTCGCTTGAACTGCAAGGCGATGCCCTTGCCCATTACCCCAACCGTGTTGACCGTGTTGACGAGAGCCTCCACCTCAGCGGTGAGCAGGTTGCCGTGCCCTTCCTCGATCATGCTTCTCACCTCCTTTCGTACCCGTAGTACCAGGTCGGCCTGACGATAATCCGGTCTGCCAGCGGATGCCCTGCCAGGAGCGCCTGCACCCGCGAGCGGTGATGATCGTCGTGGACGCCGATCCACTGGATCAGCGGCGTGGCCAACGTGTGGTGAACGAGGAATTCTGCCTGACGCCTGCGCTGGCGGTCCATGTCTTCGGCGGTGTTGTTCCACCGCTCCGCGGTCATGAGCGGCCAGTCGACCATCTCGGCCAACGTCTGCAGGTCGGCGGTGAACTCAGTGGTAGCGGTGGCGGCGTTACCGTCGGTGCCGACCCAGCCAGAGAGACCGGTGACCGCGACTCCCACCCGGGTTACGAGATACACGAGCGGTCGGTCCCCGCCGGGATAGCAGTTCGGTTTGCTGTCCCGGTGGTCGCAGGCAATACGGTACATCATGGGTGATTTCGGAGCATAGTAGAACGGCACGTAGTCACCCACTTGCCCGCCGGGGCCAGCCAACACCGGTCGCTGACGGCGAGACTCCTTGATCGCCGGGTCGCCGACCTCGGTCCGCGTCAAGCCGCCGCGTGCGACTGCGTCACAGGCCAGGTAGCCGCAATCGAAGATCGCCTTGATGTTGTCCAGGTGAGTGAAGTGGTAGATCCACCGATCCCTTACGTTGATGCCTTCAGGCATGCCGAGGCATCTCCCGGTTCGCCGTCATGGGCACTCGACTCCTGCGTCTCGTGGGCCCCCGGGCGCAGACTCTAACGAACCGGTTCCGCTCGGCGGCCAGTCGAAGGAGCAGCGCCAGCTGGGGTACGGCATCATCAGGACATGGCGCTCTCCCTGCCGATCGACCCCGCGGCGAACGACCTGCTCAACCGCAGCCCACTGGCGCTGCTCACCGGCATGCTGCTGGACCAGCAGATTCCGATGGAGAAGGCGTTCTCCTCGCCGTACGTGCTGGCCCAGCGGCTCGACCGTGACCCGGACGCCCGGGAGTTGGCCGAGTACGACCCGGACGCGCTGCTGGAGATCTTCGCCCGCCCGCCCGCGTTGCACCGCTTCCCGAAGGCGATGACCACCCGGGTGCAGGAGCTGTGCCGGGCCCTGGTCGACCGGTACGACGGCGACGCCGCCCGGCTCTGGGCCGACGTCGCCGACGGCGGGGATCTGCTGCGCCGGGTCGGTGAACTTCCCGGCTTCGGTCGGCAGAAGGCACAGATCTTCGTGGCCCTGCTCGGCAAGCGCTACGACGTCCGTCCGGCGGGCTGGCGGGAGGCCGCCGGCGCGTACGGCGAGGAGGGCGCGTACCGGTCGGTGGCGGACGTGGTCGACCCGGAGTCGCTGCGCCGGGTACGCGAGTTCAAGCAGGCCGCCAAGGCCGAGGCGAGGGCCGCGAAGGACTGACGGCCCGGCCCGGTGCGGCCACGCCCGCCGCCGGGGTGGCGGTTCAGGCGGCGGTGGGCCGGGACAGCGACGCCAGCGCGCGCCGCACGTCGGCGAGCGAGACGGTGGCGGAGTCGTCCAGGTCGGCCAGCCCGGCCTCGATCCACTGCCGCATCAGGGTGGTGACGCCGATGCCGCGGGCCTCGGCGGCGGCCCGTACCCGCTCGTACGTCTCCAACGGCAGGCGTACCGAGCGGCTGACCATCGGCACGTCGGTGTCGGGGGTGGGCAGTTGCGCCGGCTGGCTCTCGTCGATGAGTTCGGCGAGCGCGTCGCCGCCGTCGTGGAACCGCTTGGTCGCCTCGTCACGGTGCATGGTGACCGTCTCCTCGTCGCCGGTCCCTCCGCACCGCCTCGTCGTAGCGCTTGGCCTCGACGTCGCTCAGCTCGCGGGCGGAGAGAATGTCCCAGTCGTTGTCGGTGCCGTCGGCCTCGGTGAGCAGTACGGCCAGTCGTCGGCCGCGGTGGCTGGCCGCGTAGACGACCATGACGTCGTCACCCAGGTGGCGGATCACCCGGCGGGTGCTGTGCAGCGCCTCCCAGACTTCCCCCGGTGTGACGTCGTAGACCCGCAGGTTGGCCAACGCCTCGGCGGTGAAGCTGAACCGGCTGCCCACCAGTGGAGCGTACCACCGGCGTAACACCTACACGATTCGGATGGATTGTCGCTGATCAAGGCCGGCCGGTGACAGGATGGGGCGTACCCCTCGAGGAGGTCCGTGTGAAGCGTCAGGCGTACCAGCCGATCCTGATCACCGACGCCGCACGCAGCCAGGACGACCAGCTCACCAGCCGGCAGAAACGCTACGTGCTGATGATGGGCGTCCGGGTGGCCTGCGTGATCGTCGGCGCGATCCTGGTCGGCGCGCAGGCCCCGCTGCTCTGGCTCTGGCTGCCGCTGGTCGCGCTCGGGATGATCCTCATTCCGTGGCTGGCCGTGCTGCTGGCCAACGACCGGCCGCCGAAGGAGCAGCACCGGTTGGCGGGCCGGTTCCAGCCCCGCAGCCGGGACGAGACGCCGCCGATGAGCCTGGCGGCCGAGGAACACCCCCACAAGGTCATCGACGCCGAATCCTGACCGGCGCGTCTGCCGGTCGGCCGGCGCGGACGTCAGCCCGCCGTCGGGCGCGGACGTCAGCCCGCCGGCCGGGCGCCGACCAGCGAGACCGCCAGGGCGCCCAGGTCGCTGGCCCGGGTCAGCGCCGCCCGGGGCGGCGCGCCGGCCAACCAGGCCGCCAGCAGTCCCGCCGCGAACGCATCCCCGGCGCCGGTCACGTCGACCACCGCCACCCGCCGGGACGGCACCACCTCCAGCGTCGCGTTCCGGTCGTACCAGACCGCGCCGGCTCCGCCCCGCTTCACCACCACCCGCCGGGCCGCGGCCGACAACGCCCGTGCCTGCGCCTCCGGATCCAGCCCGCCGGCGAGCACACCGGCCTCGTCGGCGTTGACCAGCAGCAGGTCCACGTCGCGTACCCAGGACAGGAACGCCGCCGCGCCGGTCCGCCGCAGCGGCGTCGCGGAGGCCGCGTCCACGCTGGTGGTCAGGCCGCGTCCGCGCGCGGCGGCCAGCGCGGCCAGCCCGGCCGGTCGGGACGCGGCATCCAGCAGCGGGTACCCGGACAGGTGCAGGTGCGCGGCGTCGGGTGCCGCCGCCAAGGCCTGCTCGACGTGCCCGACGGTCAGCCGCAGGTTCGCGCCGCGCTCGGCGACCATGGTGCGCTCGTCGCCGGTGGCCAGCACGATCACCGTGCCGGTGGGGACGTCCGGGCGCACCTCGACCGCGCACCGCACCCCGACCCGCTCCAGCTCGGCCACCCGGTCCCGGCCGGCGCTGTCGTCGCCGACCGCACCCACCAGCGTCACCGGCACGCCCTGCTCGGCGATCCAGGCGGCCGTGTTCGCCGCCTGGCCACCCCCGACGACCCGGATGCCCGCCGCCGTGTCCGATCCGGGGGCGAGCGGTCCGGCCAGCACCGCCACCACGTCGGTGATCAGGTCACCCACCACCACGATCCGGGACGGGCGGGTCATGCCCGGTCGCGCCCGGCGGCCACCGCGATCCGGCCGGCCAGATCGGCGTTGCGCAGGATGATGCGTACGTTGACCGCCAGGCTCGCGCCCTCGGTGGCCGAGTGGAAGTGGGACAGCAGGAACGGCGTCACCGCCTTGCCGGTCACCCCGTTGCGGGCCAGCCGGGCCAGGCCCTCGGCGAGGGTACGGTCGTGCAGCTCCGGGTCGAGCTGCTCGTCGGCCGGCAGCGGGTTGGCCACAATCAGCCCGCCCTGGTGCACACCCTGCCGTGCCCGGGCGGCCAGCACGTCCGCCACCTGCTCCGGGGAGTCCACCGACCAGTCCAGGTCGAAGCCGGCGTCGGTGAGGTAGAAGCCGGGGAAGCGTCGGGTGCGGTAGCCCACCACCGCGACCCCGAGGGTCTCCAGCCGTTCCAGGGTGGCGCCCACGTCGAGGATCGACTTGACCCCGGCGCAGACCACCGCGATCGGGGTGCGGGCCAGGGTGGTCAGATCGGCGGACTCGTCGAAGCTCTGGGCGGCCTCGCGGTGCACCCCGCCGAGCCCGCCGGTGGCGAACACGCCGATCCCGGCCGCGGCGGCCACCGCGCTGGTGGCGGCCACCGTGGTCGCGCCGTCCGCGCCGGTCGCCGCGGCCACCGCGAGGTCGCGCACGGAAAGCTTGCTCACCCCGTCTGCGGCGGCCAGCCGGGTCAGCTCGGCGTCGTCCAATCCGACGACCAGTTCACCGCCGATCATGCCGATGGTTGCCGGGACCGCCCCGGCGTCCCGTACCGTCTGCTCGATCTCCCGGGCCACCCGCAGGTTGTCTGGGCGGGGCAGGCCGTGCGAGACGATGGTGCTCTCCAGGGCGACGACGGGACGACCGGTGCGCAGGGCGGCGGCGACCTCGGCGCCGGGACGGATGTGGAAGTTGGTCACCTGGGTACCGTACGGGCCGCCGTTGGGCGGGCTGCGGTGGACCAGCTCTTTCCGACCTGCCAGACTAAAAAGTTGGAGGTGCGATGTGAGTGCTCAGATTCTTGAGCGTCCAGAGCTGAAGGACGCCGACACCGGTCCCGAGATGTTCCACTACGTCCGTAAGGAGAAGATTGCCGAGAGTGCCGTCATGGGCACCTACGTGGTCGCGCTCTGCGGCGAGACGTTCCCGGTGACGAAGGCCGCGAAGCCCGGGTCCCCGGTCTGCCCGAAGTGCAAGGAGATCTACGACTCGTACGCCGACTGATTCGAGGGCGGCCAGGCCGCCCACCCGAATCAGCGTGGCGTCGAGTGGGGCGACCGACCGCCGCTGGTTATGCTGAGCCGGCCTTCGCGGCACCCGATGCGCGAGGGCCTTTTCATGGGCGGCGGCACCCGTGGCCCTCGGCCGGGGTCCGCCTGGTGCGGTCGGAGAGGAGCTACGCGTGGCACCCCGGTTGCCTGCGCTCGACACGTTTCCGCCCCTGCGTGCCTGGCAGCGCAAGGCGATGGTGGAGTATCTGCGTCGTCGGACCGAGGACTTCACCGCGGTCGCCACCCCCGGCGCCGGTAAGACCACCTTCGCTCTGCGGATCGCCGCCGAGCTGCTCGTCGACGGCACCGTCGAGGCGGTGACCGTGGTCGCCCCGACCGAACACCTGAAGACCCAGTGGGCGCAGGCCGCCGCCCGCGTCGGCATCCAGCTCGACGCCGCGTTCCGCAACGCCGACGTGCACTCCGCCGCCGACTTCCACGGCGCGGTCGTCACGTACGCCCAGGTCGGCATGGCCCCGCAGGTGCACAAGCGGCGCACCCTCACCCGGCGCACCCTGGTCATCCTGGACGAGATCCACCATGCCGGCGACTCCCGGACCTGGGGTGACGGGGTCAGGGCGGCCTTCGAGCCCGCGGTACGCCGCCTCATGCTCACCGGTACGCCGTTTCGCTCCGACGACAACCCCATCCCGTTCGTCAGCTACGAACGCGGCGGGGACGGTTTCCTGCGTTCCCGCGCCGACTCGGTCTACGGTTACGCGGACGCCCTGCGTGACGGTGTCGTCCGGCCGGTGCTGTTCCTGGCGTACTCCGGGGAGACCCGGTGGCGGACCAACGCCGGGGACGAACTGGCGGCGCGGCTCGGTGAGCCGATGACCCAGGATCTCGTGGCGCAGGCATGGCGTACCGCCCTGGACCCGGCCGGGGACTGGATGCCGCAGGTGCTGCGCGCCGCCGACGCCCGGCTGACCGTGCTGCGCAACGCCGGCATGCCCGACGCCGGCGGCCTGATCATCGCCAGCGATCAGCAGAACGCCCGCTCGTACGCCCGGCTCATCGAACAGGTCACCGGCGAGAAGGCCGCGGTGGTGCTCTCCGACGACGTGGGCGCCTCCGCCCGGATCGCGACGTTCGCGGCGTCCGAGCAGCGCTGGCTGGTCGCGGTCCGGATGGTCTCCGAGGGTGTCGACATCCCCCGGCTGGCTGTCGGCGTGTACGCCACCAGCGCCAGCACCCCGCTCTACTTCGCCCAGGCGATCGGGCGTTTCGTGCGGGCCCGCCGCCCCGGCGAGACCGCCTCGGTCTTTCTGCCCAGCGTCCCGCACCTGCTCGGTCTGGCCAGCGAGATGGAGGCCGCCCGCGACCACGTCCTCGGCAAGCCCAAGGAGCGGGAGGGCTTCGACGACGACCTGCTGGCCCGCGCCCAACGTGACGAGCAGGCCAGCGGGGAGTTGGAGAAGCGCTTCACAGCGCTCTCCGCCACCGCCGAACTGGACCAGGTGATCTTCGACGGCGCGTCCTTCGGCACCGCCGCCCAGGCCGGCACCCCGGAAGAGGAGGAGTACCTCGGCCTACCCGGCCTGCTCACCGCCGACCAGGTTTCCCTGCTGCTGACCAAGCGGCAGGCCGAGCAGCTCGCCGCCCAGCGCCGCAGAGCCGCCGCCAGGGCCGCTGAGCCGGCCGCTGCGCCCCCCGCGCCGCCCGCGCCGATGAGTGCCGCCCAGCGCCGGGTGGCGTTGCGACGCCAACTGAACGCCCTGGTGGCCGCCCGGCACCACCGGACCGGCCAGCCGCACGGAAAGATCCACGCCGAGCTGCGCCGGCTCTGCGGCGGCCCGCCCAGCGCCCAGGCGACGATCGAACAACTCGAAGAGCGCATCGCCACCGTCCAGACCCTCTGATCCCGGCGGGGCTGTGCGCGCCGCCGCGCCGAGCTACGCGGATTGCGGCATGGTGCGGCGTCCCAGGGTCGGGTTGCCGCGACGCACCCGGAGTGGATCACTTGGGTTGCGGCGTGGACAGAGACCTGGCGGACGCAGAAAGCCGACCGGAGGGGGCCTGTCGGGCCACCTCCGGTCGGCTATGTCGTCGCTCTTGCGATTCTGCGGACTCAGTTCGCCATCAGATCGGCGCCTCGCCAGCTGAACTCCGGGTCCGTCGCGTACTTCACGGTGATCTTCACGAGATCCTCCGCGTACTTGTTCGCGTGGTGCCCACAGAACACCAGCTCGCTCCCACCCGCCAGAGTGATCCGGAGCTTGCCGGCAGCATTGCAGCGGTCGCACCGTTCATCGGCGGCTGGGGGAGCCACCGTCTCGGGCGGCGGCGTGAGGGTCGGGGTCATCGCCTTCCTCCTCTGGTCGTCACCGATGAACACTCTCTTCGGTCGTTGCTCACTCATCGTGCAACACCCTTGCCAAGCCCTGCCTTCCCTGTGTGCCCCCGGGCGACCGAGGTCACACATGGCAGGACGACAGTGTGCCGTGTGCCAAGGGTGCCACGTCAACGATCACAAGCGGGTAATCGACCGGTCACCTTTGGGTGTTCTACGGCTGGTGGTCAAACCGACACGTTTAGTTGACGAAAGGGGTCAGTCCAGGTAGTCGCGCAGCACCTGGGAGCGCGACGGGTGCCGGAGCTTCGACATCGTCTTCGACTCGATCTGCCGGATCCGCTCCCGGGTCACCCCGTACACCTGGCCGATCTCGTCCAGGGTGCGCGGCTGCCCGTCGGTCAGGCCGAAACGCAGACGTACCACGCCCGCCTCGCGCTCGGAGAGCGTCTGCAAGACCTGCTGGAGCTGGTCCTGCAGCAGTGAGAACGAGACGGCGTCGACCGCCACCACGGCCTCCGAGTCCTCGATGAAGTCACCGAGCTGACTGTCGCCCTCGTCGCCGATCGTCTGGTCCAGCGAGATGGGCTCCCGGGCGTACTGCTGGATCTCCAGCACCTTCTCCGGTGTGATGTCCATCTCCTTGGCCAGCTCCTCCGGGGTGGGCTCGCGGCCCAGGTCCTGGAGCAGCTCGCGCTGGATCCGGCCGAGCTTGTTGATCACCTCGACCATGTGCACCGGGATGCGGATGGTGCGGGCCTGGTCGGCCATGGCGCGGGTGATCGCCTGGCGGATCCACCAGGTGGCGTAGGTGGAGAACTTGTAGCCCTTGGTGTAGTCGAACTTCTCGACCGCCCGGATCAGGCCCAGGTTGCCCTCCTGGATCAGGTCGAGGAACGCCATGCCCCGGCCGGTGTAGCGCTTGGCCAGCGAGACCACCAGCCGGAGGTTGGCCTCCAGGAGGTGGTTCTTGGCGCGCTCGCCGTCCCGGGAGATCCAGAGCAGGTCGCGCTGCATCTCACGGGTGAGCTTCTCCTCGCCCTCCTCGGCCGCGCGCAGCCGCTCGGCGGCGTAGAGGCCGGCCTCGATCCGCTTGGCGAGCTCCACCTCCTGCTCGGCGTTGAGCAGCGGCACCTTGCCGATCTGCTTCAGGTATGCCCGGACGGAGTCGGCGGACGCGGTCAGCTCGGCGTCCCGGCGAGCCTGCTTGAGCGCCTCGGACTCCTCGTCGTCCCACTCGAAGTCGTTGTCGCTGGCGGAGTTGGCGGCGTCGGTCTCGGCGGCCTGGGCCAGCTCGGCCGGCTCCTCGACCACCACGTCCTCGATCTCGGCCGCGAGCTCCTCGGGATCGATGTCGCCCTCGACGCCCTCGCCCTTAACCTTGCCGGCGGCCTTGGTCGCGTCGGCGGCGGCCACGGTCGCCTTGGTGGCGCGGGTGGATCGGGTCGCCTTCGCGGCCGGCGCGACGGCCTTGGCCACCCCGGCGGTGGTGGCCTTGCGGGCCGCCGCCTTCCGCGGGGCGGGGGCCGGGGCCTCGTCGGCGGCGGGCGCCTGCTTCGGAGCGGGCGCGGCGGCCTTCTTGGTGGTCTTGGCGGTGGTGGCCCGGGACGCCGGCGTGGCGGACCGGGCGGCGGCGACCCGACGGCGGGTGCTGGCCGAGCCGTCCACGACCACGGTCACGCCCGCCTCGGAGAGCGCCCGCAGGATCTTCTTGGCCTGGGCCGGGGTCACCTCAGCGGACTCGACGGTGCGCGCGAGCTGCGCCGACGTCAACTGGCCGCCGGCGCTCTGCGCGTGTGCGATCAGAGTATCGGTGAGTGAGCGAACGTCGGCGCCGGTCTGGCGGGGTTCTGTCACGAATGACCTTCCGGAGGCGAAGAGCGAGCACGGCCGGGTCGTCCGGCGCAGCGTGGGGCACCACGCCGGGCGATGTCGTTGAGAGACCCCCGTGTCCCGGGCCGGCCGTCGGTGGCGGTCCGTGGCGCGTGGGCAGGGTGAATTGTAACGCCGTCTGCGGCGATCATCCTGCGGCGCACGGCGAACCGGCGGCGGGACCGCCGATTGGGCGCAGTTGTGGACTTTGTAAGGATGATAACCACGCGTGCGGCGGCAGGTCCCGGACGCGCGGGAAGGGGTACGGATCATGACTCGTTCGGCGCCGGCGCCGACGGAACTGCTCGCGGTCGCGGTCGACGTCGCCCGGGAGGCGGCGCGGACGGCGTACCGGATGCGCGCCGAGGGGGTCTCGGTCGCCGCGACCAAGACCACCGTCACCGACGTGGTCACCGCCGCCGACCGGGCGGTGGAGCGGCAGGTCCTCGACACCCTGGCCAAGCTCCGCCCGGACGACGCGGTGCTGGGCGAGGAGTACGGTGCGGGGGAGGGCGCGGGCTCCTCCGGTGTGCGCTGGATCGTCGATCCGATCGACGGCACCGTCAACTACCTCTACGGCATCCCGTACTGCGCCGTCTCGCTGGCCGCGGAGGTCGACGGCGACATGGTCGCCGGGGTGGTCCGCAACCTGTACACCGGTGAGGAGTGGACCGCCACCGCCGGCGGCGGGGCCTGGCGGGACGGGCGACGGCTGCGCTGCTCCACCGAGACCGACCTCGGCCAGACGCTGGTCGCCACCGGCTTCGGCTACGACTCGGCCCGGCGGGCGCACCAGGCACGGGTGGTCGCCGAGTTGATCCCGCACGTGCGCGACATCCGACGCCTGGGTGCCGCCTCGCTGGATCTGTGCCTGGCCGCCGAGGGGCGGGTCGACGCGTACTACGAGAAGGGTCTGGCCGCCTGGGACCTGGCGGCGGGCGGACTGGTCGCGGCCGAGGCGGGGCTGCGGGTCGGCGGGCTGGCGGGCCGCCCGGCCGGGCCGGACCTGGTGCTCGCCGCGCCACCGGCGCTGTTCGCGCCGCTACACGACCGGCTCGCCGCCCTGGACGCCTCCGGTGGCCCGTGACCGTCCGGCCTGAGTGAACACCCCGGCGGCGGTGTCCCGGGACACCGCCGCCGCGGTCACTTCCCGACCGGCATCGGGCAGGTGCCGGGCGGCGCGGTCGGCGAGCCAAGATCGCCGAGGGACTGATTGACCTCGGTGGTGGTGGCCAGTTGCTGGAAGTCGCTGCCGAGCACCACGTCGACCGTGTCGTCCTGACGCTCGACCTCGAACTTCGTGTCGGCGTTGCCGAGGAAGTACGCCAGCAGCAGGTGCGCCGAACCCACGCCCTTTGGGCCGAACCGCAGCACCGCCACGCGGTCGACCTGCTTCTTCTGGTCGGTGACCTTCTTCACCTGGAACTGCCGGTTACGGAACTCGTCGGCGACCTCGCCGGCCAGGCCGGGGCGGTCCGTGCCGTTGATGACGTTGAGCTTCACGTCCTTGCGCTCGCGCAGCGCCACGTCGGCCAGTGGCCAGCCCTCGGGACAGCCGCCGTTGGCACCCGCCCCGCTCTGGCTGTCCTTGACGATCGCGACCACCACGAAGACCAGGGCGACGACCGCCAGCAGACCGACGACAACGAGTGCTCGCACTCGCGCAAAGCTCATCTGGGCGCTCCCCGGACAGTGGTGGGTGGCGGCGGTCGGCGGTCGGACCCACCGGCCATCGGGTACGCCGCTGAGGTTAACGGGTGTCCGACCGTCGCGTGGAAACAGTCCGACATGCCGGCGCGCCACCCGGGAAGCGGGTACTACTACCCCTATCTTCGTGTCGCCTGAGTCACATTGGGAACAACTCGGGGCGCTGGGGCGTACATCTCAGCCGCGAGGGCGGTATACATGCCTCGCCCGTAGGGGGGTAAGGTTCCGCGCTCGCCGGGGAGTCCTCTGGCGGCACCGGTCCGAACGGCCGTCGGGTCGGGTGACCGACACATTGGTGGCCGGCCAGTGGGAACCGAAACAACGTCGCCCGGCGTTACACCGGCAGCGACAATATCGATATGGGAGAGTGAACCGATGGCCACCGACTACGACGCCCCGCGTCGCGACGAGGTCGACCTCGGCGAGGACAGCCTGGAAGAGCTCAAGGCCCGGCGGGTCGACTCACAGTCGGGTGCCGTGGACGTCGACGAGGCCGAGGTGGCCGAGAGCTTCGAGCTGCCCGGCGCTGACCTGGCCGACGAGGAGCTGACCGTCAAGGTCCTTCCGATGCAGCAGGACGAGTTCCGGTGCGGCCGCTGCTTCCTGGTCCACCACCGCAGCCAACTCGCCGTCGAGCGCAACGGCGAACTGATCTGCCGCGAGTGCGTCTGACCCTGATCCGGGCGGCGGCCTCCTCACCGGGGGCCGCCGCTGCCCGAGCTGCCGTGCGCGCGTGGCGGGAAGCTGCTTGACTCGTTGACGGGCGGTCGGCACGCCGACGCAACCTCGGGAGGTCGGGCGGATGAGTGGACGGACGGGCCGGTTCGGGGCGGACGGTCCTCGAGACGACACGCAGCCGGACGGCACGGCCGGCGAGGCGCCGGCCAGCCGGTCGGCCGTGGGGCCCGACGAGGGGGCGACGGCGGTCGGCGCCGACCGGCCCGGCGAAGGGACCACAACGGGCCGGACCGACCGCGTCGACGACGAGCTGGGCGCGACCGTCGCGGCGCTGACCGCCGACGACATCGAGCCGGCACGTCGGCGGCAACTGCTCACCCGGCTGGTGGGCCAGGCCCGCTCACGCGGGCTGGGCGACCTGTTCAAGCCCAGGGCCGCGCTGCGCTGGATGAGCGACACGATCGCCGACATCGCGCCACACGTGCCGATCCGCGACCTGGCCACCCTGCGCCGGCACTTTCCCGGCCTGGACGACGAGGCGCTGGCCGAGCGGCTGGTCCGTAACGCGAGCCGGGCCACCGCCGGGGTGGGCGCGGCCGGAGGTGGGGTGGCCGCGGTGGAGTGGGCCGTCACCCCCGCGCTGCTCTCCGCGCCGGTGCTGCTGGCCGCCGAGACCGTCGCCGTGGTGGCGGTCGAGCTGAAGCTGATCGGTGAGCTGCACGAGGTGTACGGCCTGCCGCTGCCCACCGGCGGCACCCAGCGGACGGTGGCGCTGGTGCAGTCCTGGGCGAGCCAGCGGGGCATCAACCCGATGCTGCCCGGGGTGGGTGTCGGCGCGGTGCTGGGCACCGCGGCCCGCAAGGAACTGCGGGACACCCTGCTGCGGCGCTTCGGCCGCAACCTCACCACCCTCGGCCCGTTCCTCACCGGCGCGGCGGTCGCCAGCTACCTCAACCGCCGGGCCACCCGCGCCCTGGCCGACCAGCTCCGAGCAGACCTGCGGCGGCAGCGTACGGCGCTGGGCGGCGGGCGACCCGCCCTGCCCTGAGAATCAGCCGGCGTCCCGGGCGGCCAGGATCGCCCCGGCCAGCTCGGCCGGACGCCGGCTGCTCACCACCCAGAACGGCGTCGGATCGGCCGGGTCCTCCAGGACCACCTGCACCGCGCCGGCCACCCAGGGACGCTGCACCACGAACGCGAGCGGATCGGCGCCGACGCCGAGCACCTCCCGCCGCCCCGCCGCGTCCAGCGGAACCGCGTCGGCCACGTACCGCACCGGCAGGTGGGCGTCGTCGACCC
The DNA here is from genome assembly GCF_004348325.1 of Micromonospora sp. KC213. Lineage (GTDB taxonomy): Bacteria > Actinomycetota > Actinomycetes > Mycobacteriales > Micromonosporaceae > Micromonospora. Next base: position 21,218 of record NZ_SMKF01000025.1, read on the forward strand.
AGAGCTGCCCGTCGCGCACCTCCACCCGGACCCGGCCCCACCACCACAGCGCCGCCGCGGTGGCCGGCGGCAGCACCACGAACGGCAGCCACGACCGGACCCCGGAGGCACCCATCCACACCTCGAACGCGAGCAGCGTGGCCAACGCCAGACCGGCCAGCCAGAACCACCAGGGCAGCCGGAGCCGTTCGGAGTACCGCCCGGCCGCCGCGGTGCGCGGCGCCGACGACGACGCAGAAGACGACAGGCTCACTCCTGCCAGGGTACGGCGCGCGACCCGCCGCGCACCGGGCAGGATGGCAGGGTCACTCCGCGAATCGGACGGAAGAGGGAGACCGTGACCCACGTCGTACCCGTGCCCGTGCGTCAGCTCGATCCGCAGCTGCCGTTGCCCGCGTACGCCCACCCCGGCGACGCCGGTGCCGACCTGGTGGCCGCCGCGGACGTCGAGCTTCCTCCCGGCGGCCGGGCCCTGGTCCCCACCGGGGTGGCGCTGGCGCTGCCCGAGGGGTACGTGGGCCTGGTCCATCCCCGCTCGGGGCTGGCGGCCAGACTCGGTGTGACGGTGCTCAACGCGCCCGGTACGGTCGACGCCGGCTACCGGGGTGAGATCCTCGTGAACCTGATCAACCATGATCGGGACACACCGGCGAAGATCTCCCGTGGCGATCGCATCGCACAGCTCGTTGTGCAGCGGGTGGAGCGGGTCGATTTCCGGCCGGTGGCCGAGCTGCCCGGGTCCCGTCGCGGGACCGGCGGACACGGTTCGACCGGGGGACACGCCGGGCTGACGCAGTCCGTCGGCGACCCGACCGCGCGGTCGCAGCTCGCCGACCGGGCAGGCGGACAGACGGAAGAGGTGGCAGGGTGAGTGCGAACAGCGGAGGGTGGGCGAAGTGATCTTCAGCCGCAAGCGGGCCGGTGACGGGCGGCGTGCCCGTGCCGAGCGGGCCGCCGAGGTCCCCGACTCGTACGACGCCGAGGGGGCGAGCGCCCCGTCGCGCGGTCCCTACGACATCTCCGAGGCGCCGGACGGCGTGCAGCGGCTCGACCTGGGTAGCTTGCACGTCCCGGCGGTGCCGGGGGTCGAGGTCCGGGTCCAGGCCGACCCGCAGGGGGTGATCCAGCAGGTCGTACTGGTGCACGAGGAGAACGCGCTCCAGCTCGGGGTCTTCGCCGCGCCGAAGTCCGAGGGCATCTGGGACGAGGTGCGCGAGGAGATCCGCCGGTCCCTGTTCGCCGACGGCGCCGCCGCCCAGGAGGTGCAGGGCGAGTACGGCACCGAGCTGCATGCCCGGGTGCGGACCCCCGACGGCCTGACCGACCTGCGCTTCGTCGGTGTGGACGGCCCCCGCTGGATGGTCCGGGGCGTCTACCAGGGTGCCGCTGCCACCGACCCGGCCGCCGCCGGGCCGCTCGCGGCGTGCCTGGAGGGCCTCGTGGTCGACCGCGGCCAGGAGGCGAAGCCGGTCCGGGAGCCGCTGCCGTTGCGGCTGCCCCGCGAGGTCGCCGACCAGGCGGACACCGCCGAGAACGATGCCGTGCCGCCCGCCCCACGGCAGGCCTGACCGGCGGCACACCCATTGTCGTCGGGCCCGGCGTCGTCCACCGACGGCGTCGCGCCCGACGCCGTCCGGCGGGAGAGGACGGGCCGGCTCCGGCGAAGCGGGCTACGCTGTCGGGACGGGGCCGGCGCCAGGATCGTCCGGCCAGCGTGGAGAGGGTGGCGCGGAGGTCATGTCGACCGACGAGAGCCGGGGGTCGCTGCGGCGGATCCTGCGACGGTTCACCGCGAGCGAGGCCGAGATCGAGGCGCAGGAGCTCCAGCGCGAGAGCGCCGAGTCCGGTGGCACACCGGCGCGGCAGTGCTGCCGGGGCGAGGTGGTGTCGGTGAGTGGGCGGCTGCGTACCGTGGTCTACACCCCCCGGACGAACCTACCGACGCTGGAGGCGGACCTGTACGACGGCAGCGACGTGGTGACACTGGTCTGGCTGGGCCGGCGGCACATCGCCGGCATCGAGCCGGGGCGGCACGTGACCGCCCGGGGCCGGGTCGCCGTCCGCGACGAGCGCAAGGTCATCTACAACCCGTACTACGAGCTGGAGCCGCCGAAGTGACGACCGGACACCCCTCGGCCGCCGAGCCGGGTACCGCCGCCGCGGACGACGAGAAGCTGCCCAGCATCGCCGAACAGATGGCCGACCAGCTCGGCGGCTGGCGGGGGCTGGTCGAGTCCAGCGTCCCGGTGGTCGTCTTCGTGGTGGCGAACATCATCGGCGAGCTGCGCCCCGCCGTGATCGCCTCGGTGGCTGTCGCGATGCTGATCGCGGTGGTCCGGCTGGCTCAGCGGCGCCCGATCCGGCACGCCGTCAACGGGTTGTTCGGCGTCGCCATCGGCGCGGCCATCGCCTGGCGGACCGGCGACGAGCGGGACTTCTACCTCCCCGGCATCCTCTACGGCATCGCCTACGGGGTGGCGCTGCTGGTCTCGGCGGCGATCCGGCAGCCGATCGTCGGCTGGATCTGGTCGGTGCTGGTTGCCAAGGGGCGCTCCGAGTGGCGTGACGACCCGCGCCTGGTGCGTACCTTCACCGGGCTCACCGTGCTCTGGGGCGTGGTGTGGCTGGCGAAGGTGGGCGTGCAGGCCGGGCTCTACCTGGCCCACCAGGACACCGCGCTGGGGGTGGCCCGGCTGGTGCTGGGGTACCCGCCGTACGCGCTGCTGCTGCTGATCACCGTCTGGGTGGTCCGCCGGGAGACCCGGCGGACCGCGGCACAGCCGGTTCCCGGCGCCTGACCACCCGCGGCGGCTCAGCCGTTGGCGCGGGTCCGCTCCACGCTGTCCGGCCCGAGAATGACGGCGCGGACGTCGTCCTCGACGTCGGCGGTGCAGACGAAAACCAACTCGTCGCCGGCCTCGATCGGGTCGTCGGGGCTCGGCACCAGCACCCGCTTGCCGCGGACGATGGCCACCAGGGCGGCGTCGCGGGGAATCGGCACCGCGTGGATCGGCTGGCCGACGTAGGGTGCGGTCGGCGGCAGCGTGATCTCGACCAGATTCGCCTCGCCCTGTCGGAAGGTCATCAACCGGACCAGGTCGCCGACGGTTACCGCCTCCTCGACCAGGGCGGCCATCACCCGTGGCTTGCTGACCGCCACGTCGACGCCCCACTGCTCGGTGAAGAGCCACTCGTTCTCGGCCCGGTTCACCCGGGCGACCACCCGGGGCACCGCGAACTCGGTCTTGGCCAGCAGCGAGACCACCAGGTTGACCTTGTCGTCGCCGGTCGCCGCCACCACCACGTCGCAGCCGGCGATGTTGGCCTCCTCCAGGCTGGTCAGCTCGCAGGCGTCGGCCAGCACCCAGTCCGCGGCCGGCACCCGGTCCGGGCGCAGCATCCGGGGCTGGCGCTCGATCAACATCACCTGATGGCCGTTCTCGATCAGCTCTTGGGCGATCGAGCGGCCCACGTTCCCGGCGCCGGCGATGGCGATGCGCATGGCTCAGTGCCCTCCTTCGGGCGGTGCCGCGGCCACCGCGGTGACCGAGGCGGCGATGTCGTCGGTGACCAGCACGTGGAGCTGGTCACCCTCCTGCACGACGGTGGAGGCCGTGGGGAGCGTGCCGATGCCGAACCGGGTGAGATAGGCCACCCGGGCCCCGGTCGCCTCCTCCAGCTGGTGCAGTGGCCGGCCCACCCAGTCCCGGTGTACCGCAACCTCCATGATCGAGACGGTGCTGGTCGGGTCGCGGAAGATCTCCACATTCCCCTCCGGCACCAGTTGCCGCAGTATCCGGTCGGCCGTCCAGCGGACGGTCGCCACGGTCGGGATGCCCAACCGCTCGTACACCTGGGCCCGGCGCTGGTCGTAGATGCGCGCCGCGACCCGGGAGACGCCGAACGTCTCGCGAGCCAGCCGGGCCGAGATGATGTTGGAGTTGTCGCCGCTGGAGACCGCGGCGAAGGCGTCGGCCCGCTCGATGCCGGCCTGGCGCAGCACGTCGCCGTCGAAGCCGGCCCCGGTGACCGTGACGCCGGCGAAGTCGGGGCCGAGCCGGCGGAAGGCGTCGGCGTCGTGGTCGATCACCGCCACCGAATGGCCCCGGGACTCCAGGCTGTGGGCGAGGGTCGACCCGACCCGGCCACAGCCCATGATCACGACATGCACGGTGTCCCTCCCAAGGTGCGTCCCCGTCGACGGCGCAGACGTCGACAACCGAGCCTGCCACGTCCCGCGCGACGGCGGGGGACCGAACGGTACCGCGTCGGCCTGCGGCATCTGCTCAGGCACCCCTGAGGGCCAGCACGGGGTGGCCGTACCCTTAGCGCTTGTGGCCAGTCCCACCTCGCTGCTGAAGCGGCTGCTCGTCGGTCGACCGTTCCGGTCCGACCGGCTCCAGCACACCCTCCTGCCGAAGCGCATCGCGTTGCCGGTCTTCGCTTCCGACGCCCTCTCCAGTGTCGCGTACGCCCCGGACGAGATCCTGCTGACGCTCTCCATCGCGGGCGCGTCGGCGTACTTCTTCTCGCCGTGGATCGCGCTGGCGGTCGTCGTGGTGATGCTGACCGTGGTGGCCAGCTACCGGCAGAACGTGCACGCGTACCCCTCGGGCGGCGGGGACTACGAGGTGGCCACGGTCAACCTCGGTCCCCGGGCCGGCCTGGCGGTGGCCAGCGCCCTGCTGGTCGACTACGTCCTCACGGTCGCGGTCTCGGTCTCCTCCGGAGTGGCCAACCTCGGTTCGGTGGTGCCCTTCGTCGCCACCCACAAGGTGCTCATCGCGGTCAGCGCGGTGGTGCTGCTGACCGCGATGAACCTGCGGGGCCTGCGCGAGTCGGGTCGGGCCTTCGCCATCCCGACCTACGGCTTCGTCATCGTGATGGTCGGCATGATCGCGACCGGGTTGATCCGCGTGCTCGTGCTCGGCGAGGACCTGCAAGCCCCCAGCGCCGGGTTGGAGATTCAGGCCGAGCACAGCGTGACCGGCTTCGCCCTGGTCTTCCTGCTGCTGCGCACCTTCTCCTCCGGCTGCGCCGCGCTCACCGGCGTGGAGGCCATCTCCAACGGCGTGCCGGCCTTCAAGGCCCCCAAGAGCCGCAACGCGGCGACCACGCTGCTGCTGCTCGGCACCATCTCGGTGACCCTGCTGGTCGGCATCATCTGGCTGTCCCGGCTGACCGGACTGCAGTTCGTCGAGGACCCGAACCTGCAGATCATCTCCGGCCCCGAGGGGTACGTGCAGAAGACCGTCACCGCCCAGCTCGGCGAGACCGTCTTCGGTGCCGGCTCGCTGCTGCTCTACGTGGTCGCCGCGATGACCGCCCTGATCCTCTTCCTCGCCGCGAACACCGCGTTCAACGGGTTCCCGGTGCTCGGCTCGATCCTGGCGCAGGACCGCTACCTGCCCCGCCAGCTGCACACCCGGGGCGACCGGCTGGCCTTCTCCAACGGCATCGTCTTCCTCGCCGTCTTCGCGATCGTGCTCATCGTCGGTTTCCAGGCCGAGGTCACCCGGCTCATCCAGCTCTACATCGTCGGGGTGTTCGTCTCCTTCACGCTCTCCCAGGCCGGGATGATCCGGCACTGGAATCGGCACCTGAGCCGTGAGCGGGACCCGGGGGCCCGCCGGCGGATGCTGCGCTCCCGGGCGATCAACACGTTCGGCATGGCGATGACCGGGACGGTGCTGGTCATCGTGCTGGCCACCAAGTTCCTGCTCGGCGCGTGGATCGCCATCGCCGCGATGGGGGTGATCTACGTGCTGATGCTCGCCATCCGCCGGCACTACGACCGGGTCGCCGAGGAACTGGAACCGACCGAGGTCCGGGGAGTGCTGCCCGCCCGCAACCACGCCATCGTGCTGGTGAGCAAGCTGCACCAGCCGACCCTGCGGGCCATCGCGTACGCCCGGGCCACCCGGCCGGACACCCTCACCGCGGTCACCGTCAACGTGGACGAGAAGGACACCCGCCAGCTCCAGCAGGAGTGGGAACGGCGGGAGTTGCCCGTCCCGCTCACCGTGATCGACTCCCCGTACCGGGAGATCACCCGGCCGGTGCTGAACTTCGTCGCCAACACCCGCCGGGAGTCGCCCCGCGACGTGGTCACGGTCTTCATCCCCGAGTACGTCGTCGGCCGCTGGTGGGAGAACCTGCTGCACAACCAGAGCGCGCTGCGCCTCAAGGGGCGGCTGCTCTTCGAGCCGGGCGTGATGGTGACCAGCGTGCCGTGGCAGCTCGCCTCCACCGCCAACAAGAACCTGGACCGCCTCGACGAGAACCTGACCCGGACCCCGGCCCGGGGACCCCGGGTGGTGCCTCGTGGCGCGCTGCCGCCGGGCGACACCGGCCCGAGCGACGGGGACGGCCGGTGACCACCCGACGCCCGGCGCCGACCGGGGCCGGGCGGCCCGGGCTGGAGGAGGCCGAACGCGTCGAGCTGACCGTGGACGCGGTCGCCCCGGGCGGGCACTGCGTGGCCCGGTTCGACGGGCAGGTCGTCTTCGTCCGGCACGCGCTGCCCGGCGAGCGGGTGGTCGCCGAGGTCACCGAACTGCACCGGGGGTTCGCCCGTGCCGAGGCCGTCGAGATCCTGGACGCCGCCCCCGACCGGGTCGAGCAGCCCTGCCCGTACGCGAAACCGGGCCGCTGCGGCGGCTGCGACCTGCAACACGTCACGCCCGCCGGCCAACTGCGCTGGAAGACCGAGGTGGTGCGCGAGCAGCTCACCCGCCTCGGTGGGCTCACCGGCGCGCAGGTCGACGCGCTCGGCGTCACCGTCGCGGCGCTGCCCGGCGGGCCGCTCGGCTGGCGCTCCCGGGTCCGGTACGCGGTCGACGCCGCCGGCCGGGCCGGACTGCTCAAGCACCGCTCGCACGAGGTGGTGCCGATCGACCGCTGCCTGATCGCCCACCCGGCGATCCAGGAGCTGCCGGTGCTCACCGGGTCCGGCGCGCGCTGGCCGGACGCGGAGGCGGTGGAGACGGTCGCCTCCACCGGCGGCGACGTCACCGTCGCCACCGTCACCGAGGGGGCCACCGCGGCGGTGCGCGGACCCGACCGGGTCCGCGAGCGCGCCGCCGGCCGGGAGTGGTCGCTGCCCGCGACGGCGTTCTGGCAGGTCCACCCGGCGGCGGCGGACACCCTCATCGACGCGGTGCTGGAGTTGACCGACCCGCAGCCGGGGGAGCGCGCCTGGGACCTCTACGGTGGCGCCGGGCTGTTCGCGGCGGCTCTGGCCGGTCGGGTCGGCGACGCCGGTCGGGTCGTCCTGGTCGAGGCGGCCGGGGACGGTGTCGCCGCGGCCCGGGAGAACCTGGGTGACCTGCCGCAGGTGGAGGTGGTGGCGGCTCGGGTGGAGACCGCGCTGGCCCGCCGCCGGATCACCGGCCCGGTCGACGTCGTGGTGCTCGACCCGCCGCGCTCCGGCGCGGGCGCGGCGGTGGTGCGCGCCCTGCTGGCCGCCGGGCCACGGGCGGTGGCGTACGTGGCCTGCGATCCGGCCGCCTTCGCGCGGGACGTGCGCACCGTCACGGCGGCCGGTTGGCGGCTCGCCGCCCTGCGCGGATACGACCTGTTCCCGATGACCCAGCACGTCGAGCTGGTCGGGCTGTTCCTGCCCGGTGATGATCCACCGTCGGGTCGCGGAGTGTCGCGTGGCCGATAGACTCTCCGGTCATGAGTGTTGAAGAGGGTACGGCCAACCACGGTCGGCTGCTGAACGCGGTGCGCGGGCCGCAGGACGTGAAGCGGATGACCGCCGAGCAGCTGGACATCCTCGCCGCCGAGATCCGTGACTTCCTGATCGCCAAGGTGTCCCGCACCGGTGGGCACGTCGGCCCCAACCTCGGTGTGGTGGAGCTGACCCTGGCCATGCACCGGGTCTTCGACTCTCCCCGGGACCGGCTCCTGTTCGACACCGGCCACCAGGCGTACGTGCACAAGATCCTCACCGGTCGGCAGGAGGGCTTCGACAAGCTCCGCCAGCGCGGCGGCCTCTCCGGGTACCCGAGCCAGGCCGAGAGCGAGCACGACCTGGTCGAGAACTCGCACGCCTCCACCGCCCTGTCGTACGCCGACGGGCTGGCCAAGGCGTACGCGCTGCGCGGCGAGCAGCGCGCCGTGGTGGCCGTGGTCGGCGACGGCGCGTTGACCGGCGGCATGTGCTGGGAGGCGTTGAACAACATCGCCACCGCCGGCAACCCGCTGGTCATCGTGGTCAACGACAACGGCCGGTCCTACTCGCCAACCATCGGCGGGCTCGCCGACCACCTCTCCTCGCTGCGGCTCAACCCCGGCTACGAGAAGGTCCTGGACACCGTCAAGGACGCCCTCGGCAACACGCCGTTCGTCGGCAAGCCGATGTACGAGGTGCTGCACGCGGTCAAGAAGGGCATCAAGGACGCGGTCGCCCCGCAGGCGATGTTCGAGGACCTGGGCATCAAGTACGTCGGCCCGGTCGACGGGCACGACCTCGCCGCCGTCGAGTCGTCGCTGCGCGCGGCGAAGAACTTCGGCGGCCCGGTGATCGTGCACGCGGTCACCCGCAAGGGCTACGGCTACCGCCCGGCCGAGGAGGACGAGGCGGACTGCCTGCACGGCCCGGGCGGCGCCTTCGACGTCGAGACCGGCAAGCTGCTCGCCGCCCCGTCGGTGAAGTGGACCCACGTCTTCGCCGACGAGCTGGTCACGATCGCCGACGAGCGACCCGACGTGGTCGGCATCACCGCCGCGATGGCCGAGCCCACCGGCATCGCCACCCTGGCCCGCAAGTATCCGGAGCGGGTGTACGACGTGGGCATCGCCGAGCAGCACGCCGCCACCTCGGCCGCCGGCCTGGCGATGGGCGGTCTGCATCCGGTGGTCGCGGTCTACGCGACCTTCCTCAACCGCGCCTTCGACCAGGTGTTGCTGGACGTGGCGATGCACCGGCTGCCGGTGACGTTCGTGCTGGACCGGGCCGGTATCACCGGGCCGGACGGGCCGAGCCACTACGGCATCTGGGACATGTCGGTCTTCGGGGTGGTGCCGGGTCTGCGGATCGCCGCACCCCGGGACGCCGCCAGCCTCCGCGAGGAGCTGCGTGAGGCGGTCGCCGTCGACGACGGCCCGACGATCCTGCGCTTCCCGACCGGTACCGTCGCCGCCGACCTGCCGGCCCTGCGCCGGATCGGCACGGTCGACGTGCTGGCCGAGTCGGCACGGACCGACGTGCTGCTGGTCGCGGTCGGCTCGTTCGCCGGCCTCGGCGTGCAGGTCGCCGCCCGGGTCGCCGAGCAGGGCTACGGCGTGACCGTGGTCGACCCGCGCTGGGTGCGTCCGGTCCCGGCGGAGCTGGTCGAGCTGGCCGCCGCGCACCGGCTGGTGGTCACCGTCGAGGACGGCGTCCGGGTCGGCGGGGTCGGCGACGCGCTGGCTCAGGCGATGCGCGACGCCGACGTCCGGGTGCCGCTGCGCGACCTCGGCGTGCCCGCCGACTGGCACCCGCACGGCACCCGCGCGCAGATCCTCGCCGACCTGGGCCTCACCGCCCAGGACGTGGCCCGGGACGTCACCGGTTGGATCTCCGGCCTGGACACCACGCCCGTCGAGCCGGTCCACCTTCCGGCCCGCGACGCCAGCGCCCGCTGACCCGTACGCCTGACGGGCGGTCCCGGTGCGCCCGGGGCCGCCCGTCAGGCGTGCCTCGGGGCGGGTTGCGCTGCGGCGGCGGCCACCGGACGGCCCATGCCGCCGGGAGGGTCAGCGGCCGCCGACGGAACGGTAGTGGGTCTTCTCCGCGGTGGCCAGGCTGAACGACTGCTTCGCGGCGGGCATCGGCACGACCACCAGGCCGGGGCGGTCCACCAGGCGGGGTGTGCCGGGCGGCACCGACAGGGACGAGTCCCGGCTGCTGCGCCAGGTGAGCACCACCAGCGGCTGCCCCGGCACCGGCAGCGGGTACGCCTGCAACGGGTTGGACCGGTCGGCGGGGGAGACCACCGGGGTGCCGCCACCGGCCGGGCGGTAGATCACCGCCGTCATCGTGCCGGCGTCGCTCTCCCAACTCAGCTGCTCCAGGTCACCCGGGTCGTCGCCGCCGCCGAGCGCCATCTCGCCGATGCCCCGCACGGCCAGCTTCTCCATCGGCCACGACTCCGGCACCGACGCCGGGGCGTCCCGGTCGCCGATGCGGCGGGGAATGCTGCCGAACGGTCCTCGCTCGCCGGCCAGCACGCAGGTGTCCAACCCGTTCAGCGCCCGCCTGCCCGAACCGGTCTCGTCGCGGACCAGCGGGTGACGCGGGTCGCTGGTCGCGGTGCCCAGGTCGAGCAGCCGGTCGGCGGCCCGCCCGCGCGGCAGCGACTCGGTACGGCGCAACGTCGCGGTCACCGGCACGGCCGCGCACTCGGGCACGGCGACCGGCGCGGTGAGACCGTCGGTGATCCGCAGGGCGCGCCCGTCCGGACCGAGCAGCCGTTGCACCCGGTTGGAGACCAGGTAACGGCGTCCGTCAGCCGACGGCACCGGCAGCACGTCGGCGTAGGCGAGGTAGCCGCGATCGGTGTACTCGGTGGCCCGGTCCACGGCGTACCGGCCACCGGAGCCGGCGAGCTGCAGCAGCCAGGACGCCGCCTCACCGGGCACCTCGGCGGCGACCAGCGCCAGCGGGGCCCCGCCGACCTCGCCGGACCAGAGGATGCCGGAGGAGGGCAGGTGGGCACGGTCCCCGATCGGGGACCGCCAGGCGCGAACCGCCTCGGTCACCGCGTCGGTCGCGGCGGTGTCCTCGGCGAGCGAGCCGCGTGGCGGCCAGACCGGCAGTGTGCCGTCCAGACTGTCGTAGCCCATCCGTAGCTGGCGAGCCTGACGCTCGGCGATCGGACCGCACGCGGTCACCGCCAGCACCAGGGCCAGCAGTGCGGTGACCGTCGTGCCGCAGCGGCGGACTGACCCCACCTGTACGCCCCCGATCGCCTCGCCGTCGTTGTCGGAAGCCACATGGTACGCAACGGCCGCGCCGATGGCTGAATCGGCTGATCTGGCCCGACCTTGGATCGCGTCCGCCCGGGTGCTGCTCCGGAGGCCGCGTCGAATGGTCACAAGGGACACGGGCGTGGATTTCGGCGGATTTATCGGCTCCGGTAGACTCCGCCGACTGTGACGTCTGTCGAGCCCCGTGCCGCCTCCGCACCGGACCCCGACGGCTCCACCGGCCTCGGCCGTGGCGCCACCGCCACCGTGACGGTGCCACCACCGGTGGCGTCCCCGCTCGACACCGCCCCTGCACGGGGCCGGACCACCTCGCCCACGGCCACCGCCCCGGTGACCGACGCGCCCACGACCGCCCCGACGACCGACGCGCCGGACGGTGGCGGCCGGACGGTCGGCGTACCCGGGAAACGGCCGGACCCGACGGCGGGCGACGGCGCGACGGCGGCCCGGCGCTCCTGGCGCTGGCGCTGGACGGCCCGGCGCAAGGATCTCGCCGTCTACGGCACCTTCCTGCTCGTCGCGTTCTGGGTGACCAGCCAGATCTGGGTCGACCCGGCCGGTCGGGTCGCGTCCCTCTACAGCAGCGACCCGGCGCAGGTGCAGTTCTTCATGGCCCACTCGGTACGGGTGGTGCTGCACGGCGAGTTCCCGTTCTACACCGACCAGTTCAACTATCCCGACGGCGTCAACCTGATGGCCAACACGGCCGTGCTGGCGCTGGGCATCCCGATGGTGCCGATCACCCTGCTGTTCGGACCGGCCGTGTCGTTCGTGGTGCTGGTCACCGCGGCGCTCGCCGGCACCGCGTCGGCCTGGTACCACGTCTTCTCCCGGCACCTCGTCCGCCGCCGACTGGCCGCCGCGGTCGGCGGCTGGTTCTGCGGCTTCTCACCGGCCATGCTGTCGCACGCCAGCTGGCACCCCAACATCATCTCGCAGTGGCTGCTGCCGTTCATCGTCTGGCGGGTGATGGTGCTGACCCGCTCGACCCGCCCGGTACGCGACGGCGCGCTGCTCGCCCTGCTGGTCACCGTCCAGGCGTTCATCAACGAGGAGATCCTGCTCTTCACCGCGCTGGCCTGCGGCGTCTTCCTCATCGCGATGGTGGCGCAGCGTCCGGCGCTGTGGTCGGCGGCGTGGCGTCCGCTGGCCAAAGGGCTACCGGTCTGCACCCTGGTGGCGGGCTCCCTGCTGGCGTACCCGCTGTACATCCAGTTCGCCGGGCCGATGGCGTACCACGGGCTCAGCGACGCGGTCCGCGACTACGGCAACGACATCGCCGCCTTCTTCGCCCCCGGGTCGCCGACCTTCGGCGGCCACGAGCGGGCCAACGTGAACCTGGCCCCGAACTACTCGGAGGAGAACGCCTTCTTCGGGTGGAGCCTGTCGCTGATCGCCGTGGGCATCGTGGTCTGGCTGCGTCGCGAGGTGCTGGTACGGGCGCTCGCGATCACCGGGTTCTTCTTCGCCGTGCTCTCCCTCGGCGAGCGGGTGTCCTGGTGGGACCGGGAGCTCTTCACCGGTCCGTGGGAACTGCTGGTCCGGTTGCCGCTGCTCGACGCGGTGGTGCCGACCCGGTTCGGGCTGATCACCAGCGTGGTGATCGGGATGCTGCTGGCGCTGGCCGTGCAGCGGGCCTGGACGCTGCGCGGCACCGAATGGCGGCACGCGAAGACCGTCACGGTGGCCGCGCTGGTCCTGGCGTTACTGCCGATCGTGCCGATGCCGCTGAAGGTGACCTCCCGCCCACCCGTGCCGGACTTCATCACCTCCGGTCGGTGGCGGGAGTACGTCGGTGCCGACCAGACGCTGGTGCCGGTGCCCGTGCCGAGCATGGGCAACACCCACGGCATGCGCTGGGCCGCCTCCACCAACCTCGACTTCAAAATCCCCGGCGGCTACTTCCTGGCCCCCCGCAACGGCAACACCGGCGATCCCGGACGCTTCGGCGGCCGGCCCAGCGGCATCGGCGAGCTGCTCAACGAGGTGGCGACCACCGGCCGGGCCCCGAAGCTCAACGACCGGCAGCGTCGGCGCAGCCTGGACGAGCTGCGCCACTGGAACGCCGCCGTGCTGGTCCTGCCGGTCGGCCAGCACCACGTCGAGCCGCTGCGCAACACCGTCGAGCAGCTCGTCGGCCCCGGCCGCAAGGAGCTGGACGTCTGGGTGTGGGACGTCCGTCCGTTGTCGGCCCGTACCCCGGCGGCCTGACCCGTACGTCCCACCGGGCGCGGGATGCTCCTATGGTTGTCAAGCTGCGAGTTCAAGATTGTGTGATGTGATGGTCTGGTAGGGCTCGCGGGCGAGGTAGCGCTTCAGGCGTCGGACGCTACGAACCTGACTACGCAAACGGATCGGGGCGGGCGTGGCCGAGTTGGCGGCATCCGTCGCCAGCGGGTGGAGCACCTTGCTGACCGGCTCGGAGGTCGCCGCCGGGCCGGCGCAGTCCCCGTCCGGCGGTGACCGGGTGGGTCCCTCTCAGGTCTGCTCCCGTTCAGCCCGGGTGCCTGATCCGTTGACGTCGTCAGGTTTGCAGCGGGCAGCAAGCCCCTGCCTCATCCGCAGGCGGCGTTACCCCACGCCCGGCCGGCCCGATACCGGCTGAGCCCGTTCCGCGTCGCCTGGTCAGACCCCGGGCGAGAGGTGCCTCATGACCATCATCTCTGTCAGTCGACCAGGGGGCGGACGTCCCAGAGCCACACGTCGTCAACCCGCTGCGCCGGCCCCAGCAGGCCGGTCATCAGCTCCCGCAACACCGCCTCGCGCGGATGGTCGCCCAGCACCACCACCGACGCCTTCCAGAACCGCAGGTCCGCCACTGCCTGGCGGCGGTTCTCCTCGGTCAGCTCGGGCACCCGGCCGGCGTCCATGGTGGTGTAGATGAGCGTGCTGGTGGGCCGGTTCGGTGCGCCGAAGACCCCCTCACCCTTCTCGTTCGGGCCGATGAAGTACCCGCCCGGCACGGGGAACTCAAGGCCGGTCAGCGCGCTCCAGCGCAGCGTGGACAGGCCGTGCACGTTGCTCGGGATGGGCACCGGCACCAGGGTGCGCCCCGCCGGCACGTACGGCCGCCAGCCGCCGGCGGTGATGAAGCGCGGCGGGGGATCCACGTGCTGCGCCGGCAGCGGGCGCGGGAACAGCGGCAGCACGGCGAGGGCGACGGCCGCGTACCCGACCGGCCGGATCCAGCGGCGGTGGGCCGGCACGGCGGGCGGGGCTTCTCCGGTGGCGTCCTCGGCGGCCGGGCGGGGGGCCGGCGCCGGCCGTCGGCCGTACCCGGCCGCCGTGTCCCACGCCAGCGCCAGCAGCACGCCGACCGCCGCCGTGGTCACCAGCGCGAGCCGGGTCGGCATCATCATCTCCACCAGCGGCACGTCGTCCGAGATGTACGCCCACGGGCCGTCGACGGTGGTCTCCACCCCGTTGAAACGCACCTTCGGGCCGATCGCGCCGAGGGTGAAGAGCACCACCAGCACCCCGCAGATCCGGGCGGCCAGCGAGCGCCGCCAGAGCAGCACCAGGGCGGCGAGCGCGACCAGCACCAGCGGCCAGCCGAACCAGGTGTTCTGCTCGGTCAGGCCGATGGTCTTCTCGACCGCCTCGTCGCCGGCCACGGTGTCCCGGGCGAAGGTGACGAAGGCCATCAGGTCCTCGCCCCAGTTGTGGAACACCCCGCCCTGCAGGCCACGGTAGGACTGCGGGCCGTTGAACTGGAACCAGATCGGGTAGCCGGCCAGCAGCAGGGCCAGCCCGCCGCCCAGGCCCAGCGCGGCCAGGAAGCCGGCGGCGCGCTCGCGCGCGGCGCGCGGTCGCTGCACCGCGTACGCCACCACGATCACCAGGCAGGCCAGCGCGGTGAGCAGCAGCATCTCCTCGTTGATGAAGATCTGGTACGCCACCAGCAGGCCCAGCACCACCCCGTCGCGCCGCCACCGGCCGTCCCGCCCGAGGCGCAGCACCCGGGCCACGATCAGCGGCAGCAGGAAGTTGGAGACGAAGTTCGGCTGCCCGTTGGCGTGGTGCACGATGCCCGGGGCGAAACCGAGGAAAGCGCCGCCGACGAACGCGCCGGCCCGCGACCGCACCAGGTGCCGGGAGAGCACCCAGTACGAGGTGGCCGCCGTCGCGGCGAGCGCCCCACCCAGGTAGAGCGCGTAGGTCACCTGCGGCCCGAACAGGAGGGTGACCGGCGCCAACGGGATGGTCATGCCCAGCAGCGAGGTGTTGGCGATCATGTTCACCCCGTCCGGGGCGTTCTGCCGCATGCTGAACAGCGGGTTCTCCAGGTGCCGCACCGAGTACGCGCCGTGCGAGAAGAGCCACTCGAACCAGCTGTGGTCGGTCGGAAGGTGCGAGGAGACCCGGTGCTGCACGTCCATCCAGTAGTTCAGGCACACGAAGACGCCCAGCAGCACGTAGGCTCCGATGGCCAGCACGTCGGCCCGTCGGGGCCGCCACCGGGGCCGTCGGGTCGGTTCGGCCGCCACCGCCTCCGGTGCGGACGTCGGGTTCAGCGAGGGATCAACCACCGGCACAGCCACGACGGGCCATCGTACAGGCGGCGACTGGCCCTCCTTTCGGCCCGTGGCCGGCGCGCAGGGGGAGTGTTTCCACCGGGCGGCCGGACCCTGGTCTGCTCGCGGTCCACCGATCAGTTCGGGGTGTGGCGGCTGACCGCCGGCGCCCGGCGGGTGGGGCGTGACCGACGTTTGGCCGGCGGCACTAGGTTGTCGGGCAGGTCGGCGAGGAGGTCGGGATGCGGGTGCTGGTGGTCGAGGACGAGCGGAACCTCGCCGACGCGATCGCGCGTGGGCTGCGTAGACGCGGGATGGCGGTCGACGTGGCGTACGACGGCGACGCCGGTCACGAGGCGGCCTTCGTCACCCGGTACGACGTGGTGGTGCTGGACCGGGACCTGCCCGGCATGCACGGCGACCAGATCTGCGCCGAGCTGGCCGCCTCCGGCACGTTGACCCGGGTGCTGATGCTGACCGCCAGTGACAGCGTCGCCGACCGGGTCGAGGGGCTGGGTCTGGGCGCCGACGACTATCTGCCCAAGCCGTTCGCCTTCGACGAGCTGGTGGCCCGGGTGCAGGCGCTCGGACGGCGGGCCACCCCCGCCCTGCCCCCGGTGCTGACGCTGGCCGACGTGGTCATCGACCCGGCGCGGCGGGTGGTCACCCGGGCCGGGGTGCCGGTCGACCTGACCAACAAGGAGTTCGGCGTGCTGGCCGAGCTGGTCAAGGCGCGGGGCGCGGTGGTCTCCAGCGAGGAGTTGCTGGAGCGCGTCTGGGACGCCAACACCGACCCGTTCACCACCATCGTCCGGGTGACCGTGATGACTTTGCGCAAGAAGCTCGGCGACCCGCCGTTGATCGAGACGGTGGTCGGTGCCGGCTACCGCGCCGCCGGGGAGGCCCGGTGAGCGCCCGGCGGGGACGCCCGGTGCGCGCCTGGCGGGGACCGGTCCGTCCGGCGCGCGGGTCGCAGGCCGGGGTGGCGCGGTGACCCGCCGGCTGCGGCCAACCCTGCGGCTGCGGTTGACCCTGCTCAACGGGGTGCTGCTGGTGGGTGCCGGAGCGATCCTGCTGGTGCTGGCCTGGCTGCTGGTCCACGACGCGCTGCGCCCCACCGACGAGCTGCGCTCCGGCACCACCGTGGTGCTGGCCGACGGCCGGTCTCTGGACGCGGCGGTCTGGCAGCGCCAGCTGGTCGACGCCGCGTCGCGGGACCTGCTGGTCAAAGGGCTGCTCGCGTTGCTGGTGATCAGCGTGGTCGGGGTCGCCGGGGCGTACCTGGTGGCCGGCCGGGCGTTGCGTCCGCTGCACCAGGTCACCGCCACCGCCCGCCGGCTCGGCGAGGCCACCCTCGACCAGCGGATCCGCTGGTCCGGGGCGGACGACGAGGTGGCCGAGTTGGCCCGCACGTTCGACGCGATGCTGGACCGGATCGCCGCCGCCTTCGAGGCACAGAAGCGGTTCGTCGCCAACGCCTCACACGAGCTGCGTACCCCGCTGGCGGTGATGCGGACCGAGATCGACGTGACGCTCAGCGACGACGAGGCGGACACCGGCGAGTACCGGCGGATGGCGACCGTGGTGCGCGACGCCTCCGAGCGGGCCAACAGCCTGGTCGACGCACTGCTGGTGTTGGCCCGCAGTGAGGCCCAGGCCGGGCAGGGGCTGGCCCGCCGCACCGAGTGCGACCTCGCCTCCGGTACGGCCAACGCGCTGTCGGCGATGGCTCGGGAGGTGGAGCGGATCGGGCTGCGGGTGCAGACCTCGCTCAGGCCGGCCCCGGTGACCGGCGATCCGGGGCTGTTGGACCGGCTGGCCGGCAACCTGATCGAGAACGCGGTCCGCTACAACCACCTGCACGGCCGGCTGTGGGTGCGTACCGGCACGGACGGGCAGCGGTCCTGGCTGGTGGTGGGCAACACCGGGTTCGAGGTGGACCAGGCCGACGTGCCGGGGCTGTTCGAGCCGTTCCGGCGCGGCGGTCGGGAGCGGACCGGGGCACGCGGCTCCGGGCTGGGGTTGTCCATCGTCCGGGCGGTGTGCGACGCGCACGGCGGGACCGTCCGGGTCATCGCCCAGCGGGGCGGCGGGCTGGAGGTGACCGTCAGCCTGCCGGCGGCGGACGGGGTGGCCGCGACGTGAAGCGGCCCCTGCGCAGCGGGAGACACGGCCAGACTCGGCGACAGTTCGCCGAGATGGCGTCACCGGGTGAGAAGCGCTCGGATCGCCAGGTATGGAAGCGGCGGCTCTCGGCCAGTGAACCCGTCGAACAGCCCACGTTCCCGTCGTGCCTTCGCTGCCGCCGCCTGCCGGTCCCGTCGGCCCTTCTCAGCCAGGAGCAGATCCAGGTAGTTCCGGTCGGCGTCCTTGGGGCACAGCATTGCGTCGATCCAATCTTCCCGCTGGCGTTCGACAGCACAGAAATCGGCGTCGAGCGTGAGGTCGATGGGCCGGTGTTCGGGCTCGCCGAGCAGTTCGCCTAGCGTTCGGGACTTGATGAGTTGGGCCGCCGCGTACGCCTCCAGAGGTCGGCCGAGTTTGATGCGTACGGCGACCAGCTGCTCGTAGATGGGCAGCTGATTGGAGAGGAATTTCATGCGCTCGTCCACGGTGGCGAACGATGTACGCCATCGTTCGCTGAACTGGACGCACCATGACATGTACCCTTCCGCAAGGTGAAGGTCTCCTTCGGCTATGGCGATCGAGGCCAGGCCGGCCCAGCAGTGGAACTGGGCTTCAGAGCGTGCGTCGGAGCTGTCGAGTTGCGCGAGTGCTCTCTGGTAGGCCGCCTTGGCGTCGGCAAGGTGCCCGAGTTGTCGGCAACAGTCGCCGATGGCGGTGTGTAGTTGGGCGACGAGAGCCTCTGGTACGGCCGGTGTGGTGAGAACAAGGGCGGCGGCGCGAAGCTTATCGAGTGCCTCCTGAGGAGCGGTCCGCGCGAGCATCATCCCCTTGTGGAAGGCTGCGGATGCGTCGAGTATCGGCCGGAGTTCTGCTGTCTCGGCTTCGTCAAGTTGGTCGAGAAGCGGCGTTGATGGTGCGTCGCCTGCTGCGACGAGTTCGGCATACCGAGCCAGGTGGGCAGCCGCTTCCTCGCGCCGTCCGGTCTGTCGGCAGGTCAGGTACGCCCACCAGGTGCTTGCAGTCCGCGGCGGGGGCGTGAGCGGATGCGCGTACGTCGGGGTGATCGTGAGAAGCGGCGTCGAGAGGTTCTCTGCGAGCAGCGGCAGTAGTGCCCGGAAGCGGCGATAGGCCGACTCGAAGTCACCCGCGCTGAATGCGGCAATCCCGGAACGGTGCAACGAGCATGCCAGGAAATTCCGATCCCTCATCGTGTCGATGGCGGTGGAGTGCGCCTCTCGGACCGCGATGTCTAGCGCGACGTCCGAGTAACGCACCGCGGCGGCCAGATCGCCAAGGTGGGAGAGTTGTAGCTCGGCGATAGTGAGGTTGGCGAGCCACTCGAAACGGCGCGCTGGTGAGGCACGCGCCGCCATCAGATGTTCGAGCGCCTGGGCGTGGTGTCCGAGGTCGATGGCGTAGAAAGCCCGGTCGAGATGGTAGCTCGGGGCGGGGGCGGCACCCGGATTCGCCACGGCCACCTCAATAGCCCGGTCGTAGGCGGCCAGCGCTTCCTCCACCCGGCCCAGTGCACGCAGGACGGCGCCGAGAAGGTGGTAATGCCGGGCAAACGTTTTCGGAGCTGTGTCAGCGGGCGCGTTCGCTAGGCAGCGCTGGCCGAGGGCGAGCGCTTCCTCGTACTGGCCACGCTCGACCGCGTACTCGAACAGATGCCCGTCGACCTCGAACACACCCGCGGGATCGCCGGCCTCCGTGCACAGCCGTCTCGCCGTGGCCCAGGTGCTGACCGCCGCCTGTTCGTCGCCGAGCACCCGGTGTGCGTCGCCGAGCGCGGTGTACAGCGCCGCCGACGTCGGACCGTCGCCGAGCCGGCTTTGGAGTTGGTCGGCGAGGGCCAGCAGATTGGTGGCGGCTTCCCGCTCGCCGTCACCGGATATCCGCCAGTACTGCCTGGCCAGCAGCCGAGCTGCGGTGGCGAGCTGGTCATCATGCGTGCCGGCCAGGGCCATGCGGGTGGCGGTCAGGTGGTCCTGGAGCGCGTCGTCGGATTTGCCCTGCGCGGCGTGGATCTGGGCGCGGAGGCTGAGGGCCACGATGACCATGTCGGGCGGCCCGATCTCCTCGAGGATCTTCAGGGCCATCTGGATGGTACGTCCCGCAGCCGCCAGGGAGGTGATCCGGTCGCGAAGTTCCTCCGGCCAGTGGTTGAGGTACATCCGGGCGTGCCACAGCAGGGCGTCGGCCCGCCCTCGGCTCGTGCCTCCGTGCAGGCTTGCCTCCACTGCCAGGTCGGCCCAGGTGAGCCGGTCGGTGTCGTCACCTCTCTTCTGCGCCAGGAAGCTGAGCGCGAGCATGCCCTCCAGCACATGGTCGTCAATGCTGGCGCGTACCCGTACGAGCGCCGCGGCACGGTCGGGCGCGCGTTCGAGGATTCGCAGCACGCCTTCGGCCCGCCGCTCCCTGAGCCAAACCCGGATGCCGCCGGACCGCGACATCAGATGTTGTCCAGCCGGCCGAAGACCGCGAGGTACAGCCGCGACGGTACGTGGCCTTTCTCGACTTTGCTGAGGTGCCGCTGCAGCACCTGGAGCAGCAGGCGGTGTTCCTCCGGAGAAAGCCCTTCAGCGCTCGTCAGCGTTTCGCGGCCGATCTCGACCTGAAAGTCGTA
The DNA here is from genome assembly GCF_004348325.1 of Micromonospora sp. KC213. GTDB lineage: Bacteria > Actinomycetota > Actinomycetes > Mycobacteriales > Micromonosporaceae > Micromonospora. The sequence goes on from NZ_SMKF01000025.1 coordinate 41,462, forward strand.
GCCGTGCAAGCGTTTCCGAAGGAGGCTCTCGGTTCGTGTCGCCAACTGGTCTTCGGTGATCGATCCGGCCGTCCATGCCCGGACGAGATCGCACAGGTCATCCCGCAGCATTCGCGCGCGGCGGCCTGCTCGTCCATGCGGCGTCTCGGCTGCACCGAAATACACCATCAACAGTACGACGAACCCGAGCGCGGCCTTCCAACCATGGACTGCGAACAGCAGCCCAACACCTCCGACGACAAGAACCAGACTGAGTACCGTGAGCGCCATGATGATCATCTGGGCGTGTCGCGCGGCACGAAAGAGCGCCGTGGAACGGTTGACGCCGACGCACACGGTCAAGGTCAGCGCAACCCAGGCGGCCGGTGCCAAACCGGCGACAACGCCGAGCAGCATGAGGCCGGCCAGTACAAACAGCTGATGACGGATCGCGCGCACGTGAATCCCCTAAGCCAGCTGGTAGGTCTCATCAATCTCGGCTCGCCTGCGCAGTAACGGAACCAGCTTCCCGGCGCCGTCGATGCTGACTCTGGCGGTCAGGTTGAACCGGGCCAGAAGAGGCACCTCAGCGGGAGACTCCACCAAGAGCCGCAGCTCGCGGTCCGGCTGAAGCTCGTCCCGGCCGGTTGATCGGAAGTCCCAGAACGCCCGCGCGAATCCGCGGCCGGACGAGACGATCGTTGGCTGGTACACGCTACGGGTGGTGGCCTGCTCGCGCCGGGCGTCGACTTCGAGCAGGGCGGGGACGACGCTGAACGTCAAGCCCGCCCCGACCGTGGTGGTGATCTCCACGGGATGTTCACCGCGCACCTCGCGAGGGGACATGTCCCGTACCACGGCTGCCTCTGTGGGCCGCAGATCGACCGTCAGCCGGGCCGATCGGAAGGTACAGCCGGGGCTGGGATGCAGGACGCACAGCAGGCTGATGTCCCAGTGGACAGCGTGGTCCGCGGTGGCTTTATCGTCGTGAAGGCGTCGCGTCGGCCCGAGCGCGAGCGCTATCCGGTTGCGGTGCCGCAGCACAGCTACGTCCCTGTCATCGACCACCACCTCACCCCGACGGACCATCGCCGTCAGTTCGGTGTCGTCCACCTGGAGTTCTGCATCGAACAAGGGCTGGAACGACGTGTCAGCCGGCATGGTTCCTCCACTCTTGGGGCTGGTCATCGCCAATCACCGACCATCACGAACGGCGCCCAGTGGTGGAGCGACCTCCATGTCGGGACCTCCATCGTGTCAAGGATCGCCGCCTGCAGAGCGTCCACCTTGGCCACACCGGGCGTGTGCATTAGATGCTCGTAGAACCGGCGCATGAAGAACGATGTCGAGTCGTCCGCGACCGACCACAGGCTCACCAGAACCGATGCCGCGCGGGCGTAGAGGAACGCTCTGGTCAGCCCGATGAGCTCGTCGCCCGGCTGGTAGTGGCTGACCCCGGTCTCGCAGCCGCTCAGTGTGACCAGCGACGCCTGTACGCGCGGCATGCCGAAGATATCGGAGGCGGTGAGCACGTCACCGCCCGCGAGTTGGAGACCCGACTCAAGCGGATCGACGGGGTCGAAACGGGCGTGTCCGGCGATATGCACCACATCAACAGTGGCGAGCGCCTGCCCGACACTCTGGCGGGTGACTTTCTCGCCGAGGTACGCCTCCACGCCGAACAGGTCTCCCAGCATGGCCGCCTCGGCTGCGGCATGCGGCAGGTTCCGCTGCGAGTCGCCGAAGAACGCCGTCCGCCGGGGTGCTTCGAGGGCGGCGCCAGGGCGAGCCGTCAAGCTGTGCTGCAACGCCGACACGCTCGGCACGTAGGTAACGGGATTACGTTCGATCAGGTACGCCTCGCCGACCCGCAGGGCGTGCAGCGGCAAGCTGTGCAAGGGACCGTATGGAACGAGGCAGATGATGTCGCCGGGGTCGCTCCAACTAGCCAACGGCTGAACAAGAAGGTCGTACGCATGCCAAAGTTCGGGCATGTCTGCTAGGTCCCGGACGCTACGGTGTGAGTCGAAGTTTGCCGCGACGAACAGCGACAGATCGAGCCGGTCGACATCCAGCACTACGACCTGGGGTTGTTCCCAGTCAGCCCGCACGCCAAAGACGGCGATCCGGTCGGCCACGCTGACGTACTCCAGCAGCACGACTCGCCGGTTGGCGGCTATCACGCCAACACCATCTCCCAGACCACACACCGTTGTTCGCGCCTGTCGCCCCCGAAGCTCCATCGGGGACACCTCTCGGCAGCGGCCGGGAGGGCACCATCATCGTGCATCGAGGTGAGTGCCTATGTCAGGTTGTCGTCGCTTCTTTGACGGCTTTCCGACAAACGGCACTGCGTCATGAGTGCGTGGTTGATCAAACCATCGCCTGTGCTGGCCGGCGCGCCTGCCCTGCTCCGAGATCGCATCTGCGTCCGCGTACGGGGAGGGCAGTACGGTGAAGATCCGTGCGCCTCGACCCGCCGCCGCGGAGGCGCGCGGCCGGTGGGTGACGTGCCGGGCCCCGTCCACACAAGGACGGGGCCCGGCACCGGTCGAGGGTCAGTTCTTCTGCTGGATCTGCCCGCGCATCGTCGACAGTTCGGCGGCGGCCTCCTGGCCGCTCTTGAAGTAGACGATGATCATGCCGAGGCTGCCCTTGTCGCTCCACACGCAGATGCCCAGCGGCACGCCCGACGTCTCGGCGTCGCCGCACTTGGCGAGCCCGCCGAGCGGGCCGGCGTCGACGCTCTTCATCTCCTTGATCTGCAGCTGGGCCTGGCCGGCGCCGGCGAGGGTGTCGTCCAGGGTCTTCGCCGGATCGGCGTTGCGGCCGGAGGCCGCCGCCACCATCACCAGGTTCTTCTGCTCCACCGTGCCGTAGAACGCGCCGGCCGTGCTGGTGGCGTCCGGCAGGGACTGGTTCAGCTGGGTCTCGAGTTCCTTGGCACCGGCGAGCAGGCTCGGGTCGGTGGACTTGGCCCGGCCGGCGAGGGTCTCGGGCGCGACGACCCGGGTGTTGGTGGCGGCCTCGACGGCCTCGACGGCCTTCTTGGCCTCGTCCTTGACGGCGAAGAAGGCGACCGCGGCGCCGCCCAGGCAGAGCACCAGCACCGCGGCGAGCGAGATCAGCAGGATCTTGCCCACGTTGGACTTCTTGGCCGCCGGCGCGCCGGGCTGCGACGGGTTGTCGCCAGGCGGCGGGAACGCCGGGGTTTCCCCCGGCTGCTGCGGCGGCGGGTACGAGCCGTGGGGCTCGCCGCTGCCCGGCTGCGGGGGAGAGGGGTTGGCCGGCGGCTGGGACATCAGGGTCAGCTCCAAACGTCAGAATAGGACGGGTGATCTTAGGCCGGACCGGTGCCGGCGCGCTGCCCCACCCCTACCCGGCCGTCTGCCGCCGCGCGTCGGCCAACGGTGGTCCACACCGGACCCCGCAGCCGCCGTGACCTGCGTACCCGCTCTCAGGAGCGCTTCTCGATCTGGCCCCGGATGGTGGCGAACTCGGCCTTGGCCTTCTTCGCCGACGAGAAGAACATCACGATCATGCCGACGCTGCCCTCGTCGGCCCAGACGCAGACGCCGAGCGAGATGTCGGAACTCCTGCCGTCGCCGCACCGGGCCACGCCGCCCAGAGGGCCAGGCTCGATCGGGGCCACCTTCTTCAGCCCCAGCGAGCCGGACAGGCTCTTCACCGCGTCGTCCAGCTCCTTCTCCGGGAGCAGGACCGGGCCGGAGACCCCGGAGACCATCACCAGGTTCCGCTTGGCGGCGCTGCCGTAGAAGGCACCCACCGCCCCGGACTCGTTGGTGACGTCGCTCTTCATGTCGCGGACCATCTCGTCGGCGAGCCGGCGCAGCTGCGGTTCGGTGTTCTTCGCCCGGCCGGCGAGGGTCTTCGGGGCGACCAGCCGGATCCGCGGGGCCGGCTCGGCCTCCTGCGGGCTCTCCGAGGGGCTGGGCTCGGCGGCGGGGCTGGCCGACGCTCCCGGGGAGAGGCCCGGAGAAGGCGTGGTGCCGGGGCGGGCGTCGTCGTGGTCGGCGAGGGCGACGTAGGCCAGCGCACCGCCGCCCCCGCAGAGCACCAGCAGCCCGGCGAGGACCAGGGACAGGATCAGGCCGAGCCGGGACTTCCTCGGCGGCGGCGGGGCCGGCGGCAACCCGTACGCCGGGGTGCCGGCGAACCCGTCCGCGGGCACCGCCGGGTAACCGCCCGACGCCGGCGGCGTCGCCTGCCCCGGCAGGTAGCCGGCGTGCGGCGGGCTGGGCTGGCCGTACCCGACGGGCGGCGCGGAATGTTCACCGCCCGGTGGGGAGACCTGCGGCCACGGCTGGGTGGGCGGCGTGGCGCCCGTGCCGGGCGGCCAGCCGCCGGGCGGCGGAGGTTGGTGCGGGGGCGGGTACGAGCCGGACTGCGGCTGTGTGGACCACGGGTCGACCGGCGGTGTGGACATCGATCAGCTCCAGGCGAGGGTGCGAACGCGTGATGGTAGCGAGCCGGGGACCGGACGCGCTGCCCGGCCCGAGTCTGACCGGGTGCCGCAACACCGGCCGGACAGCACGAC
>NZ_SMKF01000260.1 GCF_004348325.1 Micromonospora sp. KC213
GGCGGGACCGGCCCTCCGGTCGGGCCGCGATGGCCACCCGGATAGGCTGGTGGCGCTATGGATTCCCGTACCGGTCTGCCCGTGGTCGGCATGGTGGGTGGGGGCCAGTTGGCCCGGATGACCCACCAGGCGGCCATCGCCCTCGGCCAGTCGCTGCGTGTGCTGGCGCTCACCCCGGACGACGGCGCCGCCCTGGTCGCCGCCGACGTCCAGTACGGCGACCACACCGACCTCGCCGCGCTGCGCACCTTCGCCAAGGGCTGCGACGTGGTCACCTTCGACCACGAACATGTCCCGACGGAGCACATCCGCACCCTCGCCGCCGAGGGGGTGAAGCTCTTCCCGCCGGCCGACGCGCTGCTGCACGCGCAGGACAAGCAGGTGATGCGGGAACGACTCACCGCGCTGGGTGCGCCCAACCCGGCCTGGGCTCCGGTCGGCACGCCGGCCGACCTCGTCGCCTTCGGCGCGGAGCACGGCTGGCCGGTGGTGCTCAAGGCGGCCCGCGGCGGATACGACGGTCGGGGGGTCTGGCTGGTCACCGACGCGGCCGCGGCCACCGAACTGGCCGCGACGCTGCTCGCCGGCGGCACCTCGCTGCTCGTCGAGGAGCGGGTGGCGCTGCGCCGGGAGCTGGCCGTGCAGGTGGCCCGCTCGCCGTTCGGGCAGGTCGCCGCGTACCCGGTGGTGGAGACCGTGCAACGGGACGGGATCTGCGTGGAGGTGCTCGCCCCCGCCCCCGACCTGCCCGAGGAGCTGGCGGTCGCCGCCCAGCAGCTCGCCATCGACCTGGCCACCGCGCTCGGCGTGGTCGGCATGCTGGCGGTGGAGCTGTTCGACACGCCCGCCGGGCTGGTGGTGAACGAGTTGGCCATGCGGCCGCACAACTCGGGGCACTGGACCATCGAGGGGGCCCGGACCTCGCAGTTCGAGCAGCACCTGCGGGCAGTGCTGGACTACCCGATGGGGGACACCTCCCTCACCGCGCCGGCCGTGGTGATGGCGAACGTGCTCGGCGGCGAGCCGGGCGGGATCTCCCTCGACGAGCGGCTGCACCACCTCTTCGCCGCCGAGCCGCGCGCCAAGGTCCACCTGTACGGCAAGCAGGTACGCCCCGGCCGCAAGATCGGCCACGTCACCGTCCTCGGTGACGACCTGGACGACGTACGGGCTCGGGCCGCGCGAGCGGCCCGCTGGCTGCGGAAGGGGCAGGCATGAGCACCGTCGGATTGATCATGGGTAGCGACTCGGACTGGCCGACGATGAAGGCCGCCGCCGAGGCGCTGGACGAGTTCGGGGTGCCGTACGAGGTCGGCGTGGTCTCCGCGCACCGCACCCCGGTCAAGATGATCGAGTACGGTCGTACCGCCGCGGACCGGGGTGTCAAGGTCATCATCGCCGGGGCCGGTGGCGCTGCCCACCTGCCGGGGATGGTCGCCTCGGTCACCCCGCTGCCGGTGATCGGCGTGCCGGTGCCGCTGAAGCACCTCGACGGGATGGACTCGTTGCTCTCCATCGTGCAGATGCCGGCCGGCGTGCCGGTCGCCACGGTGTCGATCGGCAACGCCCGTAACGCCGGCCTGCTCGCCGTCCGCATCCTGGCCGTGGGTGACCCGGCGCTGCGTACACGGATGGCTGACTACCAGGCGAGCCTGGAGAAGTTGGTGGCCGAGAAGGAGGCCACCCTTCGCGCCTCGCTGGGCTGATCCGGCGGTCGCCGCCCTCGTCGCACCGGCTTGACCAACACGGGTCGCGGCGTCTCCGTCGGCGGACACCGCACCACGCCGCAACCGGTAACCGATCATGTGGGGCCTCACCGCATGCCGCGCAGCGCGGTCTGCAACCGCTCCTGGGCCCGGCGACGACGCTCGTTGCTCGCTCCCAACACCAGCAGCACCAGCCCGACCGGGATCAGCACCAGCCACGGGCCGAGGCTGAACAGGGCGTGCACGGCCGCGATCGCGGTCACCACGGCACCGATGATCACCGGTGCCTGCTGCTGGCTGATCGACCCGAAGATCAGCACGGCCACCGCGCCGAGCAGCAACAGCACCTGCCGCAACATGCTGGCGTCGGTGGCCAGCACGATCGCCAGGGTCGGTACGAACGCGGCGACCAGCGCCGGCCCGTACGCCACCCAACTGGACAGATCCGCCCGGTGGCGCAGTTCGAGCATCCCGACCAGCAGCGCCAGGGCGGCGAACGGCAGCGTGTACGCCTCGGGCAGCGCCACGTCGGCGACCCGCATCAGGATCCACCAGGCGGTGATCTCGCAGGCCACCACCGACCAGAACAGGATCCGCCGTTCCACCGGGCGTCGCCCGGGCCGGGTGGCCGCGAGCCCGAGCACCGCGCCCCAGGCGGCGAGCAGGGCGGCGATGTGCCGCGGCGAGTCGAAGGCCAACGCCAGGGCGATCAGCGCGGCGGCGGACCCGCTCCACTCCACGGTGGCGGCCTCGCGCTGCGCCTCGGGCCGGCGCAGCCGGGGCAGGGTGGCGGCGAACACCTGCAGAGCCGCACCGACCGCCAGCACCCCGAAGGCCGACCAGACCGCGGCGAACCCGGCCACCAGACCGAGCGTGAGCACGAACAACTGCGCCATCAACGAGGCGAAGAGCCAACCCAGGATCCGAGCCCGCTGGGTGGTGCCGAACAGCGCCGCGACCGTCCCGACGCCCACCGCACCGCCCAGCGTGAACAGGGTCAGCGACCGGGTGCCGAGGCTGCCGGCCAGCCCGGCTCCCCCGGCGGCCAGCCCGATAACGAAGACCAGCACCCGGGCCACCCGTACCGACCGGGCGCGCTCGACCAGCGGTGGCGGCGGGGTCAGCGCGAGCCCGAGCATCGAGATGGTGAACACGGCCAGCGCGGCCAGCGCGCTCTCCGGCCAGGCGTGACCGAGGGCGGTCGGCGTGATCAGCAGGGTCACCGCGAGACCGGGCAGCACCACCGGTACGGCCCGCGAGCGGCGGCCACCGCTGAGCCCGGTGGCGGCCAACGCCGCCGTGACGGTGAGCAGCAACGCGGTCAGCACGTGCGTCGGGTCGACCGCCGCCGCCGGTGGAGTGAGCAGCTCCGGCGGCGGGCCCTGCCAGACCCGGGAGAGGATCCGGTGCGGCTCCACCAGCGCGACGTAGAGCAGCGGCGCCAGCGAGGCCAGTGCCAGCAGGGTCGGCAGCGCCGCCGCGGCGAGCGCCCCAGCGGCCGGGCTGACCCGCCAGCGGCGCGGCGAGCCGTCGTGGGGCAGCCGGCGCAACGCCCCGTCCAGCAGCACCGTCCAACGGCGGACCGGCTGGGCCGAGCCGACCGGCGGCACGGTGGCCGCCCGGACCAACTCGGCGAGCACCCCGAGCAGCGCCGCCGCGGCGGCGTACACCCCGGAGGGGAGGCGGGCGACGATGGCGGCCAGCGCGCTGATCGTCGCCCCGCCAGCCACCGCCGCGCTGGCGTACGGCAGATACTGCGGCACCTGACTGCGGAGAGCGGCCATCGCCGCCAGCCCGATGCTGGACGCTGCCAACGTGGCGGTCAGCACCACCTGGGCGGGGTGACCAGAACCGGCGGCCAGGGCGGCGACCGCCCCGGGCAGCGCCAGCAGGGCGGCACCCGTGGCGACCCCGCCGATCTGCACCAGGTGCGGCGGCATCCCTTCGCTCTCGACATCCTCCACCAGGGACGGCGCCAGCGTCCGGGCCAGGGCCGCCACGACCAGGCCGATGAGCGCGATGCCACCCAGCGCCAGCGCGGTGGTCCACGGGCGGACCAGGCCGGCCCCGGCCGCGTGCAGCGCGACAGCCCCGGCCACGGTGACCCGGGAGAGCGCCCCGCGCGGATCGAGGGTGGCCGCCGCGGCCATCCCGAACACGGTGGCCACCGTCAGGCCCACCAGCACCGGGGACCACCAGGGCAGGTCGAATGCGGCGGGTGTGCCGATGGTGGCGAGCACCGCGGCGGCCCCGGCCACGTCGTACTTCCACGGCGGCGGGAGCAGGATCGCGGCGGCGGTGCCGAGCAGCACCAGCGCGACCGGAGCCTGCCAGGTCGCGCCGCCGGTCGGGGCGGCCGGCCAATTCGTCAGGTCACCGGCCCAGATCGGACCCGGGGTGGCGAGCACCCCCCACCCGCCGCGCAGCGCCGACCAGCCGGCGATCAACCCGATCAGCACGCCGCCGACGGCGACGCCGGCCACCGGGCCGCGCCGCCACTCCTCCGGCATCGCCCGGGCGGCCACGGCGACCAGCAGCACCAGGGCGGCGGCCACCACGAGCTGCCCGCCCGGAGAGATCACCGCGGCGATCCGGGCCAACGTGGCGATCAGCGTGGCGGTGACCGCGGCGGCAGCCAGGTCGGCGCCGTCCAGGCTGGCGTCCGACCGACGGCCCGCGTCGATTCTCGGGGCGAAGAGCAACAGCAGCGTCGCGACGAGCAGCAGGCCGCCGACCCAGGCGTCGGCGGCGGTCCGCCCGGGCGCGAAGAAGGCCGCGCCGACCACGGCGAGCGCGCCGAGGCCGGTGCCGACCGCGTGCGGCGGGGCGAGGTACCGCTGGGAGACCTGCACCATCGCGGCGTACCCGAGGGTTACGCAGGCGGCCAGGAAGCTCGCGGCGAGGATCGGGACGGTCAGTTCCCGTAGCGCCGCCGGGGTCGGTGCGGGACCGGCCGGCTCGGTGGCGGCGACGAAGGCGGCCACCGCGCCGGGCAGCGCGAACGCCGCCCCGCCGGCCGCCCAACCCGACATCGTGTCGGCGGCCGGGGTGAGCCGCACCCGGGGGGCGACCGCGACCAGCACGCCGGCCAGCATGAACACGGCCAGCACCGCCGCGGTCAGCGCCGGTCGGCTGAGGGCGGCGCCGGCGCCGACGGCGCCCACGAGGGCCGCGGTTACCGCGTGCGCCAGGGCGGCCCGTTCGGTGCTGGCCGTGAGGCCGAGCACCCCGATGCCGACCGCGGTGAGCACCATCGGCCAAGGGGCTGCCGCCCAACCGAGGCCGAGCGAGGCGGGTACGGCGAGCGCGGTCAGCCCGGCCCCCACGACGGCGAACTCCCGCCGGATCTCCGGTGGCAGAGCCAGCACCGCCGCGATGGTCAGCAGCAGAGCGCTGACGGCGAGTTGCCCGGCCGTCGGGCCGACCGCCGTGGCCAGTTCGGCGGGGAACCGGTCCAGGTCGGCGGCCCAGGGTGGCAACGCGGCGCGGACCGGGGCCAGACCGGCCCGCAGCGCGCCCCCGGCGACCACCACGCCGCTGACCGTCAGCGCCGCCGCCGAGGCGAACTGCGGCCCGCGCCGGGCCGTCTCCGGCACCGCCCGGACGGCCAGCCCGGTGAGCGTGATGACCCCGGCGATCAGCAGCAGCGCGCGATCGGGGACGGCGACCGAGGCGATCCGGCTCAGCGCCCCGATCACCGCCAGGGTGACGATGCCGGCCCCCACGTCGGGCAGCGGGGCCCGGCGTACGGTCAGGGTGCCGGCCAGGGCCACCACCGCGGCGAGCAGCAGCGCCGCGCCGGCCACCACGGCCGCCGGTACGGTGGCCGCCCGCAGCAGCGCGGTGACCGCGTACGCCAGGGCCAGCGCCACCGCCGCACCGTGCAGCAGCCAGATGAGCTGCGGCAGCCCCGGCACCGGTCGGGCACCCTCCCCGGGGGGTGCCGGCACGGCCGCCGGGCCGAGCACCTCGCCGGCCTCCTCGGGCGCGGCCTCCGGCCGAGCGTCGCCGGTGCGCTGCCGGGGCGGCACCGGGGA
>NZ_SMKF01000261.1 GCF_004348325.1 Micromonospora sp. KC213
GTGCTGCGGGACTCCGGTGGGCGGGTGCTGCTGGCGCGGGGTCCCGCGACGTGCCCGTTCCCGGGGGTCTGGCAGGTGCCCGGCGGCGGCGTCCGACACGGGGAACATCCGGTCGCCGCGGTGGTGCGCGAGTTCGCCGAGGAGACCGGGCTGGCCGTCGAGGTGACCCGCCCCCGGGCCGCCGTCGCCGACGTGGTCACTTTCCGTGACGCCGGCGTTGCGCTGCACGTCGACCGGCTGGTCTTCGACGTCACAGCCTCCGGGAATGCGCCCCGCCCCGAGTCGGCGGGCGGCAGCGACGCCCTCACCTGGGCCACTCCGGACGAGGCCGCCGCGCTGCCACTGATGCCGTTCACCGCCGAACTGCTCGGTCTGCCCGTGGTGCCCCTGCCGGCCGACCTGCCCCGGGCCCTGCCCGCCGGGCGGGTCGCCGCCCCGGAGACCGACCGGTGGCAGCGCTTCGCCGCGTACGGGCTGGTCACCGACCCGCAGGGCCGGATTCTGCTGACCCGGATCGCCGCCGGTTATCCGGGTGCCGGCAGGTGGCACCTGCCCGGGGGCGGCACGGATCACGGTGAGCAACCGAGCGCCGGGCTGCTGCGCGAGCTGGTGGAGGAGTCCGGGCAGCTCGGCACGGTAGCCGACCTGTTGACAGTCGGTCATCTGCACAATCCCGCAGCCCTCGGCCCGGAAGGACGACCGCTGGACTGGCACACGGTCCGGGTGGTCTACCGGGTGCGGGTGCCGGTACCCGCCGACGCGGTGGTCACCGAACTGGCCGGCGGATCGACCGCCGACGCCGCCTGGTTCACTCCTGACCAGCTCACGGGCCTCTCCATGACGGACGTGGCGGCAACGGCAACCGGACATCAGGGGCGGTAGCGCCCGCCCGACGGGCCGGTTCCGGTCAGCTCCGGTACAGTCGGACGTGAGGTTGGCAGGGAAAACGGGCGATGGCCCGAGATGGGAACAACGAAGCGGTTCGCGCGGTTTAACGGAGATATAAGTACCGCCGGCAGCTATCGCCAACCACCACTCCCCTGTGTAATGGTGTACTCCGCTTCGACGGCTGCCGGGCCGACAGCGGTCCGGCACGAGACAGCCGGACATCCGCCCCCGCGGGGCGGCCAGCCGATCCGGTGATGGAGGAAAACGTGCCGAGAGCCCCATGGCGCCGGCGTCGTACGACTGACAGTCCGCGCCCCGCAGGGCGTCGCTGGGCGGGCTCCTTGCGCCGCAGCAGCACGTTCGCCCGTCAGGTGCTGCTGGTCCGGGTGGGACGCCGCGACGGCGACCCGACCACCCGCACCGATCTCGTTCTCGCCGACCGGCCCCGCCGCCGCTACGGCCTCGACCGCTTCGGCCGGAGTCATCTCCCGCTCGACCGGGCCGAGATCGACGCGGTCATGCCGGTCAGCCCCGCCCTCGCCCCCGCCGTCCCGGCGGACGAGTCGCCGGCGATGGCCATCCCGCTGCTGCCCGGTGCGCGCACTCCCGCCCGTCGGATGAAGTTCGCGCTGGTCAACGCCTGCACCCTGGCCAGCCTGATGCTCGGCATCAACGCCATCTTCGTGGCCATGGCCGGCCAGACCCGGGTGGCCGCGCTGCTGCTCATCGCCTGCGTGGCCTTCGACGGCCTGGACGGTGCGCTCGCCCGCAAGTTCGGCGTGGCCAGCCCGTTCGGTGCGCAGATGGACTCGTTGGCCGACATGTGCTCCTTCGGCCTGGCCGCCCCGGTCGTGGTCTACGCCTCGCTCGCCGGGTCGGCGCCGACCGGAGCCGCCGCGGTGGCCGCGGCCCTCGTCGCCGGCTGTGCCGCGATCCGGCTCGCCCGGTTCAACGTCTCGCCCAAGGACGGCCGCTTCTTCTGCGGGGTCCCGACGACCATGGCGGCGGCGGTACTCGCCCTCACGGTCGCCATCGGGCTGCCGCTGCCGCCGACCGTCCAGATCGCCGGGGTGGCTCTGCTCGCCTTCGCGATGGTCTCCAGCTTCCCGTACGCCAAGCTGGCCCGGCTGCTGAAGCTGCCGCCGTGGGTCTGGTTCGCCCCGGTGATCGGTGCGCTGGTCGACATCCGGCTCACCTTCGCCCTGGTGGTGGTGGGCTACCTGGTCAGTGGCCCGTTGCTCTGGCTGCACCAGCGCCGCACCGCCTGACCCGTCGTAGAGCGACCCGGAAGGGGGCACTGCGTACGCGGTGCCCCCTTCCGGTGTGCTCAGCGCCAGCGGGCGATGACCGTGGCGCCGCCGACCACCTTGTCGCCCGGGCCCACCAGCGGCTCGGCGGCGTCGGCCGGCAGGTAGACGTCGGTGCGCGAACCGAACCGGATCAGCCCGAACCGCTCGCCCTTGGCCAGCAGCGCCCCGATCGGCGCCCGCTGCACGATCCGGCGGGCGATCAGCCCGGTACGCTGCGCCACCACGACCCGGCCGTGCTCGGTGTCCAGCACCGTGTACGCCGCCACGTTGTGCTCGGCGTCCGGCTTCATCGCGTTGACGAAACCACCGTCGGCGACGAAGTAGTCGACCACCTTGCCGGCCACCGGGGCCCGGTTGACGTGCACGTCCAGCACCGACAGGAAGACCGCCACGCGAAGCCACTCGCCGTCACCGAACCGCTCGTCGTGCAGCCGCTGCACCGACAGCACCTGACCGTCGGCGGCGGCGACCACGGCCGACGGGTCCTCCGGAACGTCCCGCTCCGGGTCACGGAAGAACGCCGCCACCGGAGCGGCAGCGAGCGCCGGCAGCAGCCAGAGCTTCGACTTTGGCCGGGCCACCTTCGCCGCCGCCGCCAGGCCGAGGGCGATGCCGGCCGCGGCCACCCCGTTGGAGTCGATGTGCATGCCCCGGGTCAGCGGCACGCTGGAGGGGCGGTGGGCCGGGGCCAGGCGGGCGGCGAGCGCCGGGCTGGCCGGGGTGAACCGCAGGTGGTGGACCCGTACCGGCGGGGAGTTGCGCAGCACCAGGTCGGTGCGGACGCCGTGCAGCACCCCCTGCCGGTCCAGCTCGGCGGTGGCCCCCTCGCTGCCGAACAGCGGCGTGGACACGCTCAGCACCGAACCGTCGGTGAGGTACTTGGCCAGGCTGTCGACGGTCGCCCGGGCCTGCTCGGCGGTGCCGGCCAGGGGCTCGGCGGCGATCACCACCTCGGCGGCGTCGGCCTCGGCGAGGGAGTCGACGACGCGTACCCGGTCGGCCACCCAGTTGCCCTGGGCCGTGACGTGCTCGCGCAGCTCGGGGGCGTCGGCGGACTCGGCCGGCACCACGGTGAGGGTGTCGCCGGGCAGCAGCGCGTCGATCGCCGCGGCCAGCGCTGCGGACCCCGCGGTCGCGCCGACCAGCAGGGCGGCCTTCGGGTCGTTACGCCGGGCGAGCTCGGCGACGAGGGTACGGGCGGCGCGCTCGCCGATGCGGACCGAACCGGACCGGCCGGAGGTGGGCACGGCGGGGGACTGGGTCATGTCGGGCGGGCTCCTGACGAGGTAGAGACGGGCATCGCGACGGATCCGCCTCTGCCGGCCTGGTCCCGTCCGAGGCGGACGGGTCCTGACCACGCGACGGCTCGGCCGTGGCCGCCAGCGGTGCGGCGGGCGAGACCGGTGGAGGGCGGAATCTCCACCGGCCAGCATACGAGCCGGTGACCGGCGGTCGCACCGCTGTGCTCAGGCGGCGGACGTCGCCTCCCCGCCCGAGGGCCGGTCACCGGGTAGTGCCCTGCTCCGGTGCGTCGGCAGCCCGGTCCTGGATCGCCTCGACGGGCCGGTCCTCGACCGCGGCCCGCTCCTCGACCGCCTCTGCCGTGACGGGCCGGCCCTCGACCACCTCGGTGAGCCACTCGTCGGCGCGGCGAGTTCCGGCTCCGGCCGGCGCGACGAGCTCCGGGTTGGTCCCGGATTCCGCCGGGCCGTCGGTTCGTCGGTCGTGCCGCCCCGAACGCAGCGCCCCCACCAGGCCGAGCAGCCCGATCAACAGCAGCGCACCGGCGAGGAACCAGCCGATCGGCGGCAGGGCGAGCCCGAGGATCTGTGCGAGCAGCCACCAGAGCGAGAATCCGACGAAGAGCAGCCCGAACAGGAGCGAGACGAGGTCGGTGCGGTGCGCCCTCATCGGGTCACCTCCAGGTTGCCGCCGTTGACGTGGACGTAGAGCCGCAGCTTGCCGCCGCCCGTGCCGTCCGGCCCCAGGTCGACCGCCTCGCGGAGCCGGCCGTTGACCCCCGTCGACTGTCGGCCGAAGACGCTGGCCTCCCCGGCGTTGACGTCGGCGACCGTGGTGACGTCGACGTTCGGTGGCACCACGATCGTGGCCTGACCGAAGTTGACCGCCACGGTGACCTGGACGTCCTGCCCGTCGAGGTCCACCCCGCGCAGGTCGAGGGTGGCGTCACCGAAGTTGTTCTCGTACCGGTCGGCGAGGTCACGCCGGTCGGTCGGGGCCCAGGTGACGTTGCCGTCGACGCCGCGGACCCGGTCGTACGATTCGGCCACCGTCGCCACGCCGAGCGCCGCCGCCGTGACCAGCCCCAGCGCGATCAACCAGCGGGCCCGGCCGAACCAGGTGCCGACCAGCAGCCCGAAGCCGATGGTGGCCAGCGCGGCGGCGAAGTACGCGGCGGCGCCGATGGGAAAGGCACCGAGCAGGTCGAGGATCGCCACCACGCCCAGGACCAGGAAGATCAACGAGAAGGTGATGCCGCCCAGCGGGGACCGTTCCCGGGGTCGTTTCGGCGGCTTCGGGGGCGGTACCGACGGGGCCGGTGGCGCGGGCGGTCCGGCGTACGGGCCGTGCGGGGCGAAGGGCGGCCGGTAGCCGGGCGGCAGTGCGGCGGTCACGCCGGGCGCGGACGGTGCCGAGGCCGACGACACACCACCGGGGAAACCCGCCCCGGCGGCGACCGACGGCCAGGCGGGGAGTTCGGCGGTACGCTCCTGCGACGCCGACCCCGGCGGGACCGGCCCGTACGACGGCACCGGCCCCCCCGGCGACAGGGCCGGTTCGGTCGGCGCGGACGGCGGCGGGGTGAACAGACCGGGCGCGGGGAAACTGACGGGCGGCACCGGACCCGGTGGCGTGGCGGGCGGTGCCGGTGCACGCTCTGCGTCGGGCACCGGGGCCGGGCGCGGCGGGTGGCCGTCCCGGTTGAGCAGCAGTGCGCCCCCGATCAGGATCGCCGCGCCGAGCAGCACCGCCCGAAACGGGTCGGTGACGATGTAGCCGAAGCCCACGGCGACCAGAACGGCGAGCACGATGACCGTGACCGGGGACATGCTCGACCGGCCGCGGCCCAGCATCGACTCCACCGGAGAGGCGCTGTCGCCCTCGCCCGGGATGATCAGCCAGGCGGCGACGTAGACCAGGATGCCGACGCCGCCGAAGAAGCCGAGCACGGCGAGGATCACCCGCCAGAGCACCGGGTCGGTGTTGGTGGCCCGGCCGACGGCGGCGCAGACCCCGGCCAGATACCGGCCCTCCCGGGGGCGAACGAAACCGTACCGGGAGGTGAAGCCGGCCCCGCCGGACGGCGGCGGTGGAAACGGGTGCCCGGGCGGCGGCGGTGCGGCGCCGCCCGCAGGTACGGCGGCCGGTCCGGTGGCGGGTGCGTCCCACC